>NZ_CP072649.1:600000-900000 GCF_018304825.1 Chloracidobacterium validum | reverse complement strand
GGCCAAAGCGTGGGATGCCGGCGCCACGAGGAATGATGTGACCGGCAGCCGAATCTACTTGGCTGACAACCTGGATGTGCTTCGGGCGTTGCCGGCGGCGTCGGTGGACTTGGTCTACATTGACCCGCCGTTCAACACCGGCAAGGTTCAGCAACGCACCCAGCTCAAGACCGTCCGCTCGGCGGACGGCGACCGCACCGGCTTCCAGGGGCAGCGCTACCGGAGCCTTGTCGTCGGAACGAAGCGCTTCAGCGATGTTTTCGACGACTATCTGGCGTTTCTCGAACCACGCCTCACCGAAGCCCACCGCGTGCTGGCCCCGCGTGGCTCCCTTTACTTTCATGTGGACTACCGCGAGGTTCACTACTGCAAGGTGCTCCTCGACGGCATCTTCGGGCGGGACTGCTTCCTGAACGAGATCATCTGGGCCTATGACTACGGCGGCCGGCCGAAAGACCGCTGGCCGGCCAAACACGACAACATCCTGTTCTACGTCAAGGACCCGTCAAACTACGTCTTCAACGTGGACGAGATCGAACGCATTCCGTACATGGCGCCGGGGCTGGTCGGACCGGAGAAAGCCGCTCGCGGTAAGCTCCCGACCGACACTTGGTGGCACACGATTGTCCCCACGAACGGAGCGGAGAAAACCGGCTACCCGACGCAAAAGCCCCTTGGCATTCTGCGGCGCATTGTGCAGGCGTCGTCCTGCCCCGGCGACGTGGTGCTGGACTTCTTTGCCGGAAGTGGAACGACGGGCGTCGCGGCGCTCGAACTCGGTCGGCGTTTCATTTTGGTTGACCATAACCCGGAGGCGCTCGCCGTGATGGCCCGCCGCTTCGCCGGGGTCGAGGGAATTGAATGGATCGGTTACGATCCAACCCCGCACCAAGCGGTCGAAAGGCAGCGGGCTTGGTGCTCGGTTCCATCTGACTAGAGCCGGTGATCGCATGAGGTCTTCGGTGATGCCAGCCCGCAACCGGCCGCCGATGCGCCGTCAAGCCAACCCGGTCGCTATCATCAGCATCGGGTCGTTGCCCCAAACTTGGTCGTGGTGGATGGGTATGCCGTATCGCCTTGGTTTGACCCTGAGTTTGACACTCCTTCAGTTCGGCGCGGCCGCGTGCAGTGGGGACATGCGGGCCTCACCCCCGGCGCCGGTGGCCCGTCCAAGTGAACGTCCGCTTTCGCCGCCGGTTCGCGCCTTGCTGGCGTCGGCCCGCGAGCAGACGCAGGTGACGACCGGCTATGACCCGACCTACGTCAAGCTGGCCTATCCGGGTGGCGATGTCCCAGCGCATACGGGCGTGTGCACGGATGTCGTGATTCGCGCTTTCCGGGCGGCCGGGGTGGATTTACAGGTTGCCGTCCACGAGGACATGCGCCGCGCCTTTGGGGCGTATCCCAAACGCTGGGGGCTGACACGTCCCGACCCAAACATTGACCACCGGCGCGTCCCGAACCTCATGGTCTATTTCCAGCGCCGAGGATGCGCCGCGGCAATGAGCCAGCAGCCGGCCGACTACCTGCCCGGCGATGTCGTGGCGTGGGACCTGGGTGGCGGTGTTCCGCACATTGGGTTGGTGACGGATGACCTGGCGAGTCGCACCGGGCGACCGCTCATCATCCACAACATCGGTGCCGGCGCGCGCCAGGAAGATGTGCTTTTTGCCTGGCGGGTGATCGGTCATTACCGCTATTTCACGCCATAACCCCCGCTGGACAAGAAAACGCGCCGGACGGCAAGGCAATCCGTCCGGCGCGGCAACAATCGAACACCTAGTTAGTTGGCGGCAATATCCTTTGTGTTGGCAACGACGAGCTGGATGATGCCCCACAGCGCCGCATAGCCACCCAAAACGAACAGGCAAGCCAGCAAGATGGCAGTCATGGTCGTGATCCTCCTTGCGATGCGTTTCGAGCGGGGAACACACTCGCTGCTTCCATCCTACAAAACCAGCATAGCGCGTCAGCGTCTGTTTTTGTACGTTGGATGAGGTCTCACTGCATGACCTTCAGTTCTTTTTAGCCCAGCAAAGGAGTTCCCCTATGTCAAACCCGCTCCCGGCGACGGCCGAACGCTTGACCGATGTGCTCGATGACGCGCTCTACGAGCAATACATCCGCGCGTGCGACATGACCTACCGCGGCACGGTGGATATGTTCGTCCTCAAGGCTGCGTACGAACTCGGCATCTTTACCCAACTGGCCGGGCAGCCGCAGTCGGTCGAGGCCCTGGCGGCCGCAACCGGCAGCCGTCCCAATCGGTTGGTCAAGTTCACGGACATGCTCATCGAAATGGAGCTGCTCGCCAAGGATGCCGACGGCGCCCTGACGCTGACACCCTTTGCGCGCCAGTTCTTTCTGCCGCCCAACCCAAGCAATGAGAATCTGACCATGGAGCCGTTCGTGCGCTATGCCATCACCATCATGGAGCGGTATCACGTTCACTTGGCGAAGGTCATCCGGGGCGAGATGGACTTCACGGCGCTCACGCCCTGGCCGCCGAAAACCCGTGAGGACAGCGCATTTTACGAGGAAATTCACCGGAGCAACAACCACTTCGTGCGTAACTTGCTGGTGGCCGAAGCTGATCTCGACGGCGTCACCCACCTGCTCGACGTCGGTGGTGGCAACGGCGACATTGCCATCGCCCTGGCCAAGCATTTTCCGGGCATCGAACGCATTACCCTCGTCAATTTACCGTCGGCGCTCGACATCGTGCGGGACAACGTGGCAGCCCACGGACTGACCGACCGGATTACGCCGGTGGCGCTCGATATGTACCGCGACCCTTATCCGGCATGTGACGCGGTGCTGTTTGCGCGCATCCTCTACCCGTTCAATGCCCAGGTGTGCGCCATGCTGCTGGGCAAAGCCCAGGCGGCCCTGCCGGCCGGCGGACGAGTCCTCATTGCCGACATGCTCCTGCGTGATGAGCGTGGGCTGGCCAACTATGACTACTTGGCGCACTTTCTGACGAGCGTCGGCGTGGACCCGGCGATGATGACCTTCAAGCGGCAGGATGAATACTTTGACGTGTTCCAGCAGCTTGGGTTCACTGACGCCCGCAAGGTCGAACGGCATGGTCACGTGCTCTACCAAGCGCGCAAGCCGTAGCCCACACCACGTCTGGTCGTTGCCCTCATGTGGGGCTGGGACATCGTCGCCCGACGATGTCCCAGGCTTTCAGATGTTTGGCTAGGTGGTGATGGCGGCTTCCTGGGTGCGCACGCGCTCCTGGGCCAGCCGCTGCCAGCGCTTGTACGTTTCCATCACGATGAACACGATGGTGGCCATGGCCCCCAGCCCAAGCCACTTGTCCATTGACAGGGGCTCGACGCGCAGCACCGACTGGGTCACCGACCAGTTCATCGAGAGGATATGAATGGCAAGCGCCACGAGCGCCCCGCCAATCAGCACTGGGTTGCGCCGCCAGGAAATGCTAAAGGCCGACTCGGTTTCTGAACGACAGGTCAGCACATAAAAGAACTGAATCAGCACGAAGAACGCCAGCAAGATGTTCCGCGCGGCCGTGACTTCGACCCCGACCTGCATCAGATACACCCACAGCCCAAAGCAGAGGATGGCCATGGTGACGCCGCCGAGCAGGACGCGGGTGATCATCCGCCGGTCGAAAATGCCTTCATTCGGGTTGCGCGGCGGTTGGCGCATCGCGCCGGCTTCGCCACCTTCAAAGGCGAGGGCCACATCCTGGATGCCGTTCGTGACCAGATTGAGCCACAGCCACTGCACGGCCGAAAGCGGCATGGGGAGCGCCAGCGCGACCGTGCCGCCAATGAGGATGAGCGACGCCGTGCCAGTTGAAATCAGAAACCAAGTCACTTTGCGGATGTTGGCGTAAGCATAGCGGCCTTCCTCGATACCGGCCACAATCGAGGCAAAGTTGTCGTCGGTGACGATGATTTGGGCCGCTTCCTTGGCGACATCCGTGCCTGAACCCATCGCCACGCCAATGTTGGCGCGGTTGAGCGCCGGCGCGTCATTCACGCCATCGCCAGTGACGGCGACGACTTCACCGAGCGCCACGAGTGCATCCACGATGGCCAGTTTTTGATCGGGCGTCACGCGGGCAAACACCCGTACGCGCGGGTGGTCTCTAAGCCAGTCCTGGAGTTGTTCGCGGGGAATGGCCGCCAGTTCCTTGCCGGTGATGGTCTCGGCTGTGGTCTGCGCCAAGTCAAGGTCTCGCGCAATCGCCAATGCCGTCAGTGGATGATCGCCAGTGATCATGAGCACCTTGACGCCAGCGCGCCGGGCTTGCGCCACAGCGTCTTTCACTTCCGGCCGGAGCGGATCGATGAAACCGACCAACCCAATCAAGGTGAGTCCGCTGATCGTTTCAAGGTCAGCGGGCGTGCCTGGGGTCGTTTCGACTACGCCATCGGCAATTGCCAGCACCCGGTAACCTTCGGCCGCCAACGCATCGGCCTGCCGCGCCACATGGTCCAGGTCAAGCGGCTGGTCTCCGCGCGCCGTGTCCATCGTCCGGCAGAAACCGGCGACGGCCTCGACCGCGCCCTTGACCGCAACGCGCGGTTGGTCACCGGCACGGTAGGCAACGGCGGCGTAACGGCGTTCCGATTCAAACGGGACTTCCACCAGTAGCGGGTGGGCCTGACGTTCGGCCTCCGGCGACAGGCCCAGTTTGTGGCCGAGCGCCAGCAGTGCCACGTCCATCGCATCGCCGCTGTGCCGCCAACCATCCGCCGTGCGTGTCAGCGCGCCTTCGTTGCAGAGGATGGCGGCCCGTCCCAAGCGCAGCAGGCGGTCGCGTTGGTTTGTCTCCAGCGTGCCGCCGCCGGCCGGACTGACCTGCCCTTCGCCGCGGTAGCCTTGTCCGCTGGCCTCAAAGCGCATCCCATCCGGCAGGAGGAGGGTCTGCGCGGTTTGTTCATTGAGCGTCAGCGTCCCGGTTTTGTCGCTGGCAATGACGGTGCAACTCCCAAGGCTTTCGACGGCAACCAACCGCCGCGCAATGACCCGGCGCTGCGCCATGCGCGCCGTGGCAATGGAAAGCGCCACGGTCAACGCGATGGGAAGTCCTTCAGGAATGGCGGCTACCGCCAGTCCGACCATGACCAGAAAAACTTCCCGGACAGGCAGCCCTTGCCAGATTGACACGGCGCCGAGGAGTGTGGAGCACCCAAGAATGATGAGGCCGACCTGATGCGAGAAGCGTTCCATGCGGACGAGCAAGGGCGGCTTGGCGCTGGCGACTTCAATCAGCGATTGTGCGATGCGTCCGACTTCCGTTCGGGTGGCGGTCTCCGCCACGACGCCAGTGCCGCGTCCGGTGACGACCAGCGAGCCGGCAAAGACCATGTTGAGCCGGTCACTCACGGGCGTCGTTTCCGCCAGTGGCGCGACTGACTTGGTGATCGGCATGGATTCGCCCGTGAGCAGGGCTTCATCCACGCCAAGGTTGGCAACCTGGGTCAAGCGCAAGTCGGCGGCCACCTTGTCGCCGGACTCCAGCAAAACGATGTCGCCCGGCACGAGGTCTTCGGCGGAAACCGACAGCACCTCGCCGTTGCGCCGGACCCGTGAGCGAATTTCAAGCAGGCTCTGGAGCGCGTAAGCATTTTGCTCGGCCCGCCATTCCTGATAGGTTCCGATGACGGCATTGAGAATGACAACCCCAAAGATGAACGCGGCGTCCTTGAAATCGCCAATCGCCAGGGCAACGATCCCGGCCACGAGCAAAATGTAGATGAGCGAGTTCGTGAACTGGTGCAGAATGACCAGCCAGAGCCTGGGTGGTGGCTTGGACGGCAAGAGGTTGCGCCCGTATTGCTGTTGGCGAGCGGTGACTTCTTCCGGGGTCAGCCCGTTGGCGGTCGTCGCCAGGCGGGCGTAAACGTCTTGCGTTGAAAGTGCATGCCACGGGGTGGTTGGTAGGGCATTGGTCGTTACCGAATCAGCCTGCTGCATGAAGTCGTCTCCCTTGGACTCGCCACCACGTGGCAGGGTCCGGTTGGCTCTCGATGGTCAAGCGTAGGGGGGCACTCCAGCCCGCGCCGCTGGACTGAAGACTGACCGGGCGATGCGTCCCGCCCGCCCTTTTCTATCGTAAGCGGCCAAGAATGACGACGCTACCCGATGGCGAGACGGTCGGCTGGCAAGCTGGTATGATTCACCCGCTCGGTGGCGCACGAGCGTGGCGTTGCCGAGAAAATCGCGCGCCGTAGTCTTGTTTTGGAGTCAACTACCCATGACGCTTCCCAGTAGCCGTGAGACCGTGGCTTACTGGGCAGTCTGCCTCCTCATCCTCGCGGCGCTGGTGGATTCCCAAGTGATCGGGGCCATTGCGCCCAGCATTGCGGCCGGACTTGGGGCTTCCAAATCGGCCGTGGCGCAGAGCGCCGCCGTGTATTCACTGGCCAACGCCGCGACAGCCTTTTGGTTAGGGGGGCCGGGACGCGCCATGCGGCCAACCCGCGGCTTGCTATTGGCTTCGCTCCTGGCTTTCGCCGCTGCCCTAGTGGCCGCGCTCGCGCCAAACCTGTGGGTATTTTACCTGGCCCGCGCCATCGCCGGGTTTTCTGGGGGGCTGGTCTCGGCGTTGGCCATCGCCGCTCTGGCCAATGCTTCGACCTATGCCGCGCGGGGGGCGCAGATGAGCGGGGTGGCGGTGAGTTACTTCCTGGCGCCGGTTATTGGCGTTCCGCTGGGCGCTTTCCTGGTCGGACGCTTTGGCTGGACATCAGCCTTCTGGTTCGCGGCAATTTCGGTTGCCGTGGCTGGGTGGTTGGTCATGCGGTTTCCCCTGCCGGAGCCGGCGCTGGTTGGCCCCTCATCCGGCCCGCCTGCCAATGTGGTGCGCGACCTCTGGCGCATGGCGACCCGCTCACGTTCAACCCGTCTAGCGATTCTGGGCGCGGCTTTCGTCTCGGGTGGGCTGGTTGCCTTCTCGGCGTTTTTGGGAACGTGGCTTTCCGACGCCTTCCGGGCCGATGAGTTTCGCATAGGTCTGATGTTCGGCGTGACGGGCCTTGGGGCCGTCATTGGGGGTTTTGTCGGGGGCAAGCTGGCCGACCGCTATGGCAAGCGGCGGGTGGCCGTTACAGCCAGCCTCTGGATGGCTCTGGGCTTACTCCTTACACCGACATTTGCCTGGACGTGGGGGCTCTACTTCGTGGTAGCTTTTGCGGCGCTGTGTGCGGCGGTGCGCGTCGCGCCCATTCAGGCACTGACCAGCGAACTGGTCGCGCCGCACGAGCGCCCAGCCTTTATTGCCTTGCGCAATGGTTTCTCGCAGTTGGGGATTGTCGCCGCCGTAGCGGTCGCCGGCCTGGCTTATCGAAATGGCGGCTTCCTGGCGGTGGCTGCTGTCTGCGCTGCTATGACCCTGGCTGCCTGGGCCTGTTTGCGTGGCCTCGATGACCCGCAGATGGGGCGGGCGTCGGGCGACCTCCCCAAGCCCCAATTCTGGTGGTTTGTCTTCCGTCGCGGCCTAGCCTGGGTGCTCGTGCTTGGACTTGGTTTCCCCTACTTGGTCAGTGTGGCCATAACCAAAGCGCGCACGCGCCCGGATGAACGCAGCCGAACAGATACACCAACCACACTGGGTGCGCAGTATGAAAGCGTGACATTTGAGTCGGCTGGCATTCCGCTCACCGGATGGTATTTACCGGCGCGCACGCATCAGGTCACGCTGGTGCTGACCCACGGCTTGTTTCGCTCACGCTATGAAATGCTCGAGCGGGGGGTGGCACTCTGGAAGCTGGGGTATGGCGTCTTGTTGTACGAGGTGCGTCGCCATGGGCAAAGCCGAGGGGAGTTTTCAACCGTTGGCTACGTTGAACGCCGGGATGTACGTGCCGCCGTTGAATTTGTTCGTCGGCGCGCGCCCAGTGATCGGATTGTGTTGCTGGGGGTTTCGATGGGTGCCGCCGCCAGCTTGCTAGCGGCGGCTGAAACCTCGGAAGTGGCTGCCGTCATCAGTGACAGCAGCTTTCGCTCGTTCCGCGACGCGGTGGCCAGCGACCTCCGCTATTTGGGGCTGCCCCGGTGGCCGGTTGCGCCCCTCTTGACCTACACCACCGCCTGGCGGATGGGCTTTGCCGTAGATGACTTCGATCTCGAACGCGCTGCCGGACGTATTGCCGCACCAATCTTGTTTATTGGGGGCGACCGCGACCAGCGCATGCCGGTTGAAACGACCCTTGAACCCCTTTACCGTGCCGCCCGTCACCCGGCAAAACGCAAGCTGGTGATTGCGGGGGCCGCCCACGGCGAAGCGTACTTGGTAGCCCAGCAGCGATATGTAGAAGCTATTGACGGCTTCATTCGGCAAGCACTCATGCTACCGTAGGAAAACGTGTGGCGCGGCTGAGATGCCGCCTCCGAGTTTCACTTTCATTCCGAGAGGAAAAGACAATGACGATGATTCGTACTGGAACCTTGGCGTTGGTTGCATTACTTGGCTTGAGTCCGGCGCTGACAGCTTCCCCTGCGGCCCTGCCGGTGGTGCAGGAAGGGATGGCCATGGGCAACAACGACCCCCGCAAGGCCACGACCATTCAGACCACCTCGGCCAAGCTGGGCAACGTGGCGGACGCCGTGACAGTGCGCTACTTAAACCTGCCGTGGGGGGCGCAGACCTTTGGTTATATCGAAAACGGCGGAAACCAGTTCTACAGCATGCGCACCTGGCCGGTGGCGCATCTGACGCTCAAGGCACGGGCGAAGTTCTTCGGACGTGATTTCGAGCCGGGCGACTACGTGCTGACGATCGTGCCCAAGGGTCTTGCGCCCCGCATGGGCATGCAGGTGCGGAGCTTCCAACCAAGTGGCGACAGTGGCACGTTTCTCGTGCCGGGCAATGTCTTTACCGAGACGCCCAATGGACCCATCGTGGCGTCCCGCCCCGTGGAATTCAAGCCCGGCGCGCCCCAGAGCGACGCCATGCGGATTTCGCTGGTGTCAAAGAAAAACATGGTCGAAATGACCATCAACTACGGCGACCGGTCGTTCAGCGAAAAACTAACCATGGTGAAGTAGTCACAAGCTGGCGGCGAGCCGGCTAGGTCTCGCCGCCGGATTCACTTTTGACTTTTGTCAGAGGCGCGCTTGGTGTCTCTGGTGATACAGAGGAAAAACGGCTATGCCTGACGCCAATGAGCCATTGATTCCGACAGCCGGCAACGCCCCGACCAACTCCTATTCGATGCTCGAACCGCGCATGAAAAAAGTCTATGGCGCGTACTACAAAGAGCTGTACTACACGCCGGAACGGCGCGTCCTCGACCCTAAAATCCAGGAACTCATCTCGATTGCGGCGTCATTGGTCGCCAAGTGCGAAGGTTGTCTGGACGGCCACATGAAAAAAGCCCTGGAGCTTGGGGCAACCAAGGAAGAGATCAGCGAAACGATTTGCATTGCCGCCGCCATCAATGCCGCCGCCATGATTGATTTGTCGGATCGCTGCGCCGAACGGCTCAACCTCAACCACTTTCCCAGCACGCCGGCGGCCGCCAGTTCAAGCGCGTCATGAAGCCGGTTTCAATCTGTGCCTGGTGGTGGCTCGTGGTCTTGGTCCTCGGGTTGGGGCCAGAGGCGCAGGCCGCCACGGATAACCTCAACCCGACGGGTTCGATGGAATACGGCGTGTTTCGCTCGGACAGTCTCGGCCGCGATGTTCCCTACGCGGTGTCGTTGCCGCCGTCCTACGCGACATCCCCGGAGCGGCGCTACCCGCTGGTGATTTTTCTCCATGGGATGTTCAACGACGAGCGGGATTGGGAAGCGCGGGGCGTCCAGGCGGCGCTGGATGCGGCGCGCGCCAAGGGGCAGGTCGGCGACTTCATCGTGGCCATCCCGCGCGGCGAGAATAGCTTTTACATCAATGCGAAACAGGGCGACCGCTATGAAGACGCCATCGTGCGGGACTTCCTGCCGTTCGTCGAAAAACGCTACCGGACGCTTGGAACGCGCCAGGGCCGTCTGATTGCCGGTATCTCGATGGGTGGTTATGGGGCCCTGCTGATTGCCTTCAAGCATCCATCGCTGTTTGCCGGGGTGGCGGCACACTGCGCGGCCATCTTTACCGAAGTGCCCCGTCCGCCCCAGTCGGCGGATGACCGCATCGGACTGTGGCGCTATGGCCTGGCGACAAAGCTGTATGGCGATCCGCCTGACGCGGAATTTTTTGAAGCCCACAGTCCGCTGGCGGTGGCGCGGGCGCGCGCCGACGCCATTCGGACGCTCAACATCTATTTCGATGTCGGCTCCGAGGATCGGTACCGCTTTGACATTGGCAACCAACGGTTGCATGAAACGCTCGATGCCGTCCGCGTGCCACATGAGTTTACGTTGGCGACCGGGGGCCACGGGTGGGCCTTTCTGGTGGCGCGCAGTGAAGCGGCGTTCGGCTTCTGCTGGCGGACGCTGGCGCCATCCGTTTCGCCTGGGTCGGCAAAGTCGAGAAGGAAATAGAGGTGCGACATGCGTGAACGTCGGGGAAGGTGGCGTCACTACGGCTTGGCGGCGTGGGGCCTCATCCTTTGGCTTGGTTTGGGAGGCGCGATGGCACAGGTTACCGGGCAAGAGGCACCGGCGTATCGGCTGTACAAGCCGGACGGACAGCCGGCGACATTGGATGACTTGGTCAGTGCGCTGGCGCGGGCCGAAGTGGTGTTCATCGGCGAATCGCACGATGATGCTGGGGCGCATGCCCTGCAACTCGACCTGCTGCGCGCGGCTTATGCGCGCTACGGCGCGGACGGAGCGGTGGAAAAGCGTCAAATCGTTCTCTCCCTGGAGATGTTCGAGCGCGATGTTCAGCTTGTTTTGGACGAGTACTTGGCGGGTCTGATTCCTGAGTCGCAATTTCTGGCGTGCAGCCGGCCGTGGAACAACTACCAGAGCGACTACCGCCCATTGGTTGAGTTTGCCAAGGCGCACCGCCTTCCGGTGGTGGCGGCCAATGCCCCGCGCCGTTACGTGAACTTGGTCGGACGCGAGGGACGCGACGCGCTGGCGAGGCTATCGAAAACGGCGCGGTCATTTTTGCCACCGCTCCCGTACGGCTTGGCTTCGGCCGAGTATGAAGCCAAGTTCCAGCGTCTGATGACTGAGCTGCACGGCTCGGCCGGCGGAGACGGGGAGCGGCGCAGGCCCAACCTTTCGCGCATGCTCGATTCGCAGTCCCTGTGGGATGCTTCCATGGCGCACGCCATCGCCGAGGCGCTGGCCGCGTCGCCGCAGCCGCTCGTGCTCCACGTCAACGGGCGCTTCCACAGTGAGGAAGGCATGGGGATTCCAGAGCATCTGGCTGCATATCGCAAGGGAACGCGCATGCTCTCGGTGACGGTCGTGGCAGATGCTGGCGATCCGGAAGCTTTTGATGTCGCGCGGTTTGGCAAGCTGGGTGACTTCGTGGCGCTCAGTGTCAAGCCGCGTTCCTGAATCTGAAAAATTCATGAAAAGTCATTCTCAGTCGCTTCATTGGCGTCCTTCGGTGGCGTTCAGGTTGGTTATCGCCGTGGCGTGCGTGGGGGCGCTTCTGCCACCCGTGACCCGCGGACAGGTGGCGCGGCAGCCGGTGCGCGCCAGGCGCGTCATGGTGGCTTCCGCCAGTGCCTTCGCGTCCCAGGTTGGGGTGGATATTCTGAAGCGCGGTGGTAACGCCGTGGATGCTGCCGTGGCCGTGGGCTTGGCGCTGGCCGTGACGTTTCCCGTGGCGGGCAACCTGGGTGGCGGCGGGTTCATGCTGATTCGCATGGCGGATGGGCGGACGACGGCGATTGATTACCGTGAAACCGCTCCGGCGCGCGCCAGTCGGGACATGTACCTGGGTCCCGACGGCCGGCTTCTGGCCGAGAAGTCAACGCTCGGGTACGCCGCCGCCGGTGTCCCCGGTACGGTAGCCGGCTTCGAGCTGGCGTTGCGCAAGTACGGCCGTCTCAAGTGGGCGCAGGTCGTGGCTCCGGCCCGGCGTCTCGCGCAGGAGGGGTTTCCGGTCAGCTATGCCCTTGAAAGGGGGCTGCGGATTGCCGAGCGGCTGTCGCGTTTTCCTGATAGTCGCCGGATTTTTCAGCGCGATGGAAACTATTACCAAGAGGGTGACATCCTGCGCCAGCCAGAACTGGCAGCAACGTTGGAACGACTGGAAAAGCGCGGCCCGCGCGAGTTTTACGAAGGTGAAACCGCGCGGCGAATTGCAGCGGCAATGGCCGCCAATGGCGGGCTGATCACGCTGGAAGACTTGAAAGGCTATCGTCCGGTTGAGCGCGAACCGCTGCGTGGGAGCTACCGTGGTTATGAAATCGTGACATTTCCGCCGCCCAGTTCTGGGGGCATTGTCTTGCTCAACGTCCTCAACCAGCTCGAAGGCGATAACTTGGCAGCACTGGGACCCGGTTCATCCGAAGCCAATCATCTCTTGATTGAAACCATGCGCCGGGCTTTCGCTGACCGGGCAATGTTGATGGGCGACCCGGATTTCGTCCCGGTGCCGGTCGAGAAACTTACTTCCAAGGACTATGCCAAGGCGCGCCGGGCGACCATTGATCCCAACCGCGCCACGCCGAGCGCTGACGTGCAGCCGGGACTGCCGGCCGCGCGGTTTGAATCGGCTGAAACCACGCATTTCACGGTCGTGGATGCCGACGGCAACATTGTCACGAATACCTACACGCTCAACGGTCCCTACGGCTCCGGTGTCACCGTGCCGGGAACAGGTGTTTTGCTCAACAACGAAATGGATGACTTCGCGGCCAAGCCTGGCGAGCCGAACGCCTATCAGTTGGTGCAGGGCGAAGCCAACAGCATTGCGCCTGGCAAGCGTCCGCTGTCCTCCATGACGCCGACGATTGTGCTTCGGGACGGCAAGCCGTGGTTTGCCATTGGCAGCCCCGGTGGGCCGACCATCATTTCGACCGTGTTGCAGGTCGTCATCAACATTATTGACCACAAGATGAATCTCCAGCAGGCAATTGACGCGCCGCGGTTGCACCATCAGTGGCTGCCGGATGTCGTGATGTGGGAGCCATACGGGATGACGGCGGACACGAAGCGCGCGCTCGAAGCCAAAGGGCATCGGCTGGATGTCGTCCCGCGTTACAATGGGGACGCCGAAGGGATCATGATTGACACAACGGGCGCGCGATTGGGGGCGTCCGACCCGCGCAATCCAGATGCCTTGGCGGTTGGGTATTAGGTCTGGTTGGACATGAGGTACTGAAGGCGCTCTGAAGGGTGTCACAGGCATGCTCGCCAGTGGCGCGCCGATTTCAGCGCTCCCCAAGGGTTGGCGCTTCACGGTCAGAAAGGTTTGGGTGAGCCAGAGAGTGACTCTGATGGAATGATTCCAAGGAAAAGGGAGATACAGGGATTTAGAGCGGAAAGCTATGGCTAGCCTGCGTGACCGGCTTCTTCCACACCAACTTTGGGGTGGAGTACGAAACTTGCCCAGAATGTCATGAGCGATGTATACACTTCATCGGGCAGTTCAGAAGCTTTCAAGCCAGATAGTTTTATTTCTCAGTATGTGCTTCCATCAGACAATTCTGTTATCAATGCAAAACAACATCCTTTTCCGAAATTTCGAGAGAGATTTCTCCTCTAAACTTTTGTTGATGCACTATCTGATAAATCTTGCAGGATAAGACTTAGAGATGTCTACGCCCAATCTAAACCCTGAGATCGCGAGTATTTGCGAACAGATGGAGAGTTTTGAAGCACCAAAAAGCTTGGCGAACACGGGCACTGGCTCACGATTGGAAGGCAGCGAGTTTGAATCCCTTGTTCAGCAAATGTGGAATGCTTTTAGTGAACTTTGTTGCGCAAACGGCGCAAAACGTGAGGAGAGGCTTGGTGCTCGATTCCGAAAGAAGCTCGTATGGCATAGGCGTATCTTTCACGAGCTGACCGTTGGTGAAAGACAGCTCATCGTTCCGTACAAAGACGAGCTAGACGAGCGCGCGCGAATGACTGGAGAACCAGACCAAAGTTGGCTTGAGACCGAGTATACAGTTCACTCACTCGTTGAGAACTTTCCTGGCAAGGATAAAGTTATTAGGGATTACGCCCCAAGCAAGGGGCGATTTGCTGAAAAGGCCTACCCGTCAATGTATGATGGGATGAGCACTGGGTTTGATGATACAGTTCTTCTTGTGAAAGCGGGAGCATTACACGAAAAGATTCTTCTAGAATACAAGACAGCTAAGTCAAGCAATCGCAGACAGGTTGATGGTAATGCTCATGAACGGCTTTCTTTTCAAATAATGCAGTATCTTGAAGTAGCTACTCGCTACACTCAGTGCAGTTTGATGATTCTAGCTAACGGTGCATTTGTGCGCTACAAGAACAAATATCATGTTAATTTTCACATACAAGCTGAACGGCTAAAGAAGTTTCCGTGGTTTACTATGGAATATGCCTGTACGCAGCCTGAATATCAGAAGTTCCTGAGTGGCTTGCTATTATGGTTATTCAATGACAAACCTCGCAGTGGAGTAGCCGCAGTTGATTAAGTACATCGGTTCCAAGCGCACGCTCATCCCGCTCATCCGTGAGGTCACCCGGCGCCTCGGCCCTACGCGGTCGGTCATCGATCTTTTCTCCGGCACGTCACGGGTCGGCCACGCCCTCAAAGCGGACGGCTACCGGGTGCTGGCCAACGACTACCTGGCCTATGCGGCCACGCTCGCCCGCTGCTACGTCCAGGCCGACGCCGAAGACGTGCTCGCCGACGCACAGAAACTCATTCAGGAGTTCAACCGGCTGAAAGGCGCGCCAGGCTATGTCACCGAGACGTTCTGCGTGAAAGCGCGCTTCTTTCATCCGAAAAACGGGGAGCGAATTGACGCCATCCGGGAAGCCATTGCCGCGAAGGGGTTGCCTCCGGAGCTGGAAGCCGTGGCGCTGGTCGCGCTGATGGAAGCCGCGGATCGCGTGGATTCCACCACTGGTCTCCAGATGGCCTACCTCAAAGCGTGGGCGCCGCGCGCCCTCAACGACCTCGAACTCCGCGTCCCGGATGTCCTTCCACGCGCACGGCACGGCAAAGGACAGGCCACTTGTCTGGACGCGCTGGAAGCGGCCTCACGGCTGGAAGCCGATGTCGCGTACCTCGATCCGCCTTACAATCAGCATTCCTATCTCGGCAACTACCACATCTGGGAATCGCTGGTCCGGTGGGACAAGCCGCCGGTGTACGGCGTCGCCTGCAAGCGCCTGGATGTCCGCGAGCGGCGAAGTGTTTTCAACGCCCGGTCACGCTTTGCCGGCGCGTTCCGGCAAGTGCTCAACGCGATTCAAGCCCCGACGATCATCGTTTCGTTCAACGACGAAGGCTACCTGTCGCGGGCTGAGATGACGGCGCTCCTGCAATCGCTGTGGGGAGGCGCGGGACAGATGGTGGTCATCGAGCAGGATTTCAAGCGTTACGTCGGCGCTCAAATCGGCATCTACAACCCCAATGGCGAGAAGGTCGGAGAGGTCAGCCACCTCAGAAACAAGGAGTTTCTCTATGTCGTGTCCCGCCGGCCGCTGCCGGCCGACCTAGTGGCGCTCGCCCACCACAGTCTGCGCCAACCTTTGCTTTTCAACTGAAACCCATCACCGTCCTTGCCCGGTGGAAGCGTCCAGGAATGGCTGGGAAGGGCAACGGCGTCGCCCTTCCCAGTCGCGCTAGTATCCGCCACCAAGCGCCTTGTAGAGCGCAATGGCCTGGCGAAGCTGTTGCGTCTCGCTTTCGACTTGCTCCAGGGCGCTGGACAGTTGCCCCCGCCGCGCGTCGAGAACGGTTGTGAAATCTTCCAAGCCTCCGGCATAGCGAACTTCAGCCAAGCGGGCGGCTTCCTGTTGTTCGAGCGTCGCGGCTGCCAGCGCGCGCCGGCGTTCACCTTCGCGCAAGTAACCGACGAGGGCGCGCTCGACTTCCTCAAAGGCGCGCAGCACCGTCTGCTCATACCGGAGCGCGGCTTGCTCCACCTGCGCGTCGCGGGCGGCAATGTTGTTGCGAATGCGTCCGCCGGTAAAGATCGGAAGGCGCACATTCGGACCAACGGCGAAAAAGTTTCCCGCGCCAAGGGTAAGCCCCGCCACGCTCGTGGCCTGGCGTCCCACGCCAGCCGTCAAGGCAAACTTTGGAAATCGCTCGGTCTGGGCCACCCCTAACTGGGCGAGCGCGGCCGATAACTCGGCCTCAGCCTGCCGAATGTCCGGTCTCCGCTGCAAGAGGTCGGATGGCAGTCCGACCGGAATCTCAGGCGGCCTCATGGGAAGCGGCTTGGCGTCGGTGAGCATTTCATTTAGTGATGCGGGCGGCATCCCCACGAGAACGCTCAACCGGTCATGTCTGTCGCGGATGACAGCTTCAAGCGGTGGGGCCGCCGCGCACGTTGTTTCATACTGCGCCGTGGCGCGCGTCACATCGAGCTGTTGGGCCAACCCGGCCTCGAAACGGGTGCGAACCAGTTCCAGCGTTTCCCGCGCAACGGCGATTTGCTGTTGTACGATCTCGCGTTGCTGCTGGGCGCCCCGTAGCTCGACATACAGCCGCGCAATTTCCGCTGCGGTCATGAGCCGGACACCCTGGAGAGCTTCTTCGGCCGCGCGGGCCTGCTCGCGCGCCGCCAGCGCCGCCAGGCGCGTCCCGCCAAAGAAATCAAGTTCCCAGTTGGCGTCGAAGCCAACCTGGAAGATGCCGATTTCATTCGAGATGCCCGGCAGGTTCGCAACCCGCCCAATGCCCTGTGGAAGCCCACCCCGAAGGCGCTGCACATTGGCCGCCGCGCCCAGCGCCGGATACTTGGCCGCATCGGCAATCCCGGCTTGACTGCGCGCTTCCCGGATCCGCGCCACGGCAACCCGTATGTCCAGATTACCCGCGAGCGCGCGGTCAATGAGTTGCGTCAATTGCGCGTCATGAAAATTTTTCCACCAGGCATCCAGTTCGGCCGGTTGAAGCGATATGCCTTCCCCGGCAACCGATGTCCAGCCCGAAGGCGTCTCGACCACGACCTTGCGCACCGGC
Source organism: Chloracidobacterium validum (assembly GCF_018304825.1). Taxonomy (NCBI): domain Bacteria; kingdom Pseudomonadati; phylum Acidobacteriota; class Blastocatellia; order Chloracidobacteriales; family Chloracidobacteriaceae; genus Chloracidobacterium; species Chloracidobacterium validum. The sequence goes on along the minus strand of NZ_CP072649.1, from coordinate 882,992 downwards.
GGTTTGACGGCACAGCCCGTGATGAACAGGCTCGTGGCGAGGGCCGGCCCAAGGTAAAGTCGCATGCTTGCCAAGAGACTCATCATGGCTGCCCTCCTTGGTCAATGTAAACGTCCATCTGCTGTCCGATGAAAAGCGCGGCATCATTGGTGGCTACCCGGTAGATGACCTGAAGAACGCGCGTATCTACCCGCTCGGTCGCATCCCCGGTAAGTGACTTTTTGGGCACTACCAACGGCTCATAGCGGACGAATTCGAGTGGTATGGCAACCTCTGACTTGCCGCGCATGTAACCCACGGCCCGCGCGCTTGGCTTGACCTTGGGGGCTTCGTTTTCGTCGATATCGACGCGGACATGAAGCTCATCGGCATTGCCCAGTGTGATGAGCGGCTTTGCCAGTTGTCCGGCTTGGGCGTATTCGCCAGGACGCACATTGCACTGAAGGACTTTGCCAGCGGTGAGCGCGCGGACCGTCAGCCGTTCAATGTCAGCCTCGATTCGTTTGACGTTGGCTTGCGCAAGCTTGACTTCACTTCGCGCCACGTCGAGGTCGGCTTTCCAGGTGCCGGCATCGAGTCGGGCGAGTTGTGCCTTGGCTTCCTGATGACGCGCTCTAGCGGCTAAAACCGCGAACCGGCGGTGCTCGACCTCCTCGGCCCGCACGGCACGTTGGTCAGAAACGTTTTCAATGCGCTTGAGCTGCATGTCGGCATCGGCAAGCTGGGCTTCGGTTTCAAGCACCTTCGCTTCGAGCATCGGGCGGTCGGCGCTCCAGGGCGCTTGTTCGAGCCGAGCCAGCCGGGCGCGCGCCACATCGAGCGTTTGGCGGCGGAGCGCGAGTTCGGCCTGCAAGTCGCGGCTGTCGAGTTCAAAGAGCCGGTCGCCGCGTTTGACATCGTCACCGGCCCTGACAAAGACGCGCGTCACGAGACCGGCGACCGGGGTATTGAGCGCGATGTTTTCGCCGCCGGCCTCGACCAAGCCAACGCCGGCCACGCCTTGGGCATAAGGCGCGCGCGGTGGCGCGGCCGGCGGCGGCTCGGGCTTGCGCACCGGCTGAGAAACATAGGTTGAGTAGCCGGCGTAACTGAGCGCGGCGATCGTGATGAGCGGCAGCGTCAGGGATTGAAGTTTCATGGCGTTCTCCTTTCAGTGTGCGTTACGTTCCCATCCGCCATGTGCGCAATGGCTTGGGCAAAGCTGAAAATACGACTGTCATGGGTGACGACGATGACCGCGCGGTCCGGCCGGACGGCGACGGCGGCAAGGAGTTCCATGACCGTCCGCCCCGTGGCGCCGTCGAGGGCCGAAGTTGGCTCATCACAAACGATGAGCCGCGGTTCGTGAATGACGGCTCGGGCAAGCGCCACGCGCTGCTGCTGACCGCCGGAGAGTTGCGAGGGAACGTGTGCGGCCCGGTGGGCCAGCCCAACAGACCCAAGCAGTTCGGTCGCGCGAGCAACGGCCGCCGGGCGCGCCATACCGGCCGCCAGAAGTGGTACGGCGACGTTTTCCGCCGCCGTCAGCGCCGGGAGGAGGTTGAATTGCTGGAAAACAAAGCCGAGGTTCTTTCGCCGGAAGCGCACTTGGTTGGTGTTTGACAATGCGGCCATGTTTTGCCCCAGGACGTGGATTTCACCCTCGGTTGCGTCCAGGAGTCCGGCGATGATGGAAATGAGCGTGGTTTTGCCAGAGCCGCTTTCGCCCACCAGAAACGTCATTTCTCCGAGGCGGGCCTGGAAGTCCACGCCGCGCAGGGCCAGGGTTTTTGACTCGCCTTGTCCGAAGGCTTTGGTCACGGCGCGACACTCAACGGCAATGTCAGGCGTGACCTGTTCCGGCACGACCTGAGGCGGCACCGGTTGGGGGCTTGGTTCTGAAGGTGCTTGCATGGTTTTCAGACCTCACTGGGGGCAGGTGGGAAAGCCGTGGTGGAAGGCGACAGCCCTAACCGCGAAAGACAATGGCCGGTTCGAGAAACAACACCTTGCGGATGCTGAGCAGGCTGGCCAGTAAGACGATGAAAAACACGACGCCGGCCGTTCCGACGGCGACTTGCCAGAGCAGGATGAAGCCACGGAGTTGGATGGCGGCGTCGCGGGTCAGGTCGAAAAATGCCGCGCACATCGCCATGCCGAGCGCATAGCCGATGATGCCGACCAGGAGGGCTTGCAGCAAAATCATGCCGACGATGCGCAGATTGGTGACGCCAATCGCCTTGAGCGCACCGAATTGCTTCAGGTTTTCAATGGTGAAGATGTAGAAGGTCTGTCCGGCCACGACCGTTCCGACCACCAGGGCGATCATGACCGTGATGCCAAAGTTGACCGGAATGCCGGTGTTGCGGATGTAGTAGCGAATCGTCGCCCATTCAAAATCATAGCCGGTCATGGCTTTGAGCTTTGGCGAGACGGCGCTGATCCGGCGGCACAGGTCGGAAACGTCTGTGCCGGCCGCCGCTTTGACCAAAACGAATGACAGCGCGTTCCGCTCCCGCCCGACATAGTTCACGGCTTGGCTGTAGCGGGTGAACATCACCGGAAACGTGGCAAATGGAGCGCTCGCTTCGCAGATGCCCACAATCGTCACGCGCCGGTCGTTCATTTCCATGACCTGCCCGATGCTGAGCGGGGTGTTGGGAAAGAAAAAGTAAAAGCCGGCGCGGTCGATGATGACCGCATCGGGCCGGCGGAGGTCTTCAATGTTGCCAACGAGCATGCGCCGGGGCGCGCCCACGAGCGTCTCATCGTCAAGACCCATCAGGATGACCGTCCGAAACCGTCCATCCGCCGCGCGCACCCGTGGGTTGCCCTTGAATAACCGAACGGCCCAGGCGACGCCCGGAACCCCGCGCACGCGGTAGAGGTCATTGGTCGTCAGCGCGGCCACTTCGTCAATGTACTGGGTTTCTTTGTCCATCACCCAGACATCGGCGTCGGGAATATCTTTGATTTGGCTGCGGGTACGGTTCATCAAACCACAGAAAATGGACGCCTGGTGCGCCATGAGAAACGCAGCAAACGCAATGGAGAACACCAGGCCGAGAAACTTGGAGCGGTCGCCAAGCAGCATCTTGAGGGCAACGAAATTCATCTCGTCCTCACTCTCTTCTCGCCGCCAGTCGGCTGGCGAGGGCAAAGGCTGGGCATCACTCACCCATCTGGAGTGGGACGTTGGTGCGCAGCATGTTCGTTGTTGCGTGAGCGAGCAGGCGTTCCTGCGCATCACGGAGCCAACATTCGGCGTTGATGATGGTTTTCCCCTGGCGGATGACGCGCGTCGTGGCCGTGATGGCGGCGCCGACCGGAACGCTGTCGAGAAAATCAATCACGAGGTTGACCGAGGTGTAGAAAACATTCACTTCGAGCGTTCCGTGAACGGTCGCCCCGATGACTTCATCCATGATGGCGGCGGCCGCACCACCGTGGAGGATGCCGGCGGGATTCGCCATGTCAGTGCGGACGACGAAGGCGAAGGTCGTCTCGCCCGGCGCAGCGTGCTCGAGCGTGCCGCCGAGCCAACGGGCCAGGGGGGACGGGCTGTGTTCGGCCAGTGGTTGGCCGATGAGGCGTTGAAAGGCTTTCAGGCGATTGTTTGACATAACGGCGTCCTTTTTCTGAACATTGTTCACTAAAAGACAAAAAAATTACCGACGGCGCGCGCCGTCAATGAGAATGGACAGCAGGCGGTCAACCAGCTTGCGCTTGGCGACGAAGGGAAAGTCCGGTTGCGTAATCAGCAGTGACGTCAGCCCATGGATCCCCGACCACAACGCCTGTGCCGTGGCCTCCGGGTCATCCGCGACGAGGTAGCCATCGGCAATGGCGCGCAGCACCGCCTGGCGCAGGTTGTCAAAGCAGGCCGGGCCATGTTTGAGCTTGTGTTGTTTGCGTTCCCCGTCAAACATGGCTTCATTCTGAACGAAAGCCAGCAGGTAGTGGTTGGGATGCGTCAGCCCGAACTCGATGTAGGTTCGCAGCCCGCGCCGCAGGGCGGTCAGACTGTCGGTTTCGCGCTGAGACAGCGTCCGCAGCTTGGCGTCGAGTTCGGTGAAGGTCTCGGTCAGGAGCGCGTCGAGGAGTTCGGACTTGTCGCGGAAATGCAGATAGATGGTGGCGGGAGCGTATTCGATTTTCTCGGCAATTTTGCGCAGCGACGTGTGTTGGTAGCCTTCGGTGACAAAGAGTTCGCGGGCCGCGTCGAGAATGAGCCGCCGAACGTTGGCTTTGTAGCGGGTTTTGCGTTCCTGCACGCCCATGACGCGCGTCCTGTGGTGAGGTCTGTTTTGAAACGCCGTTAGATTAGTGAACACTGTTCACCAATGTCAACGGCTATTTTTTGATGCGTGGCGGTCAGCCGCCACGCGATGGAGTGAGCCTATGGTATGGAAACGTTGGCCAGGTCGCGTCACGGCGGTTTTGATGAGCTTGGCTTGCCTTGTCCTGGCAGTGGCCGGAGGCCCGGCCGGCAGCCGAAGCGCCGCGCCGGCGGCCGGCGCGACCACTGGAAACCATGCGGCCTCTGACCGCATCACGGGGCGGACCTTTGCCACGCGCTCGGAGGTCATTGCGCGCAACGGTATGGCCTGCACCAGCCAACCGCTGGCAACGCAGGTCGCCGTGGATGTGTTGCGCCGGGGCGGTTCGGCGGTGGATGCCGCGATTGCCGCCAACGCCGTGCTGGGGGTGGTCGAGCCAACCGGCTGCGGCATCGGTGGCGATTTGTTCGCCTTGGTGTGGGATCCGAAAACAAAACGCCTGCACGGTCTCAACGCGAGCGGTCGGTCTCCCAAGCGCCTGACCCTCGATGTGTTCCGGCAGCGCAACCTGACCCGGATTCCCGCGTACGGCCCACTCCCGGTGAGCGTGCCGGGGTGTGTGGACGGCTGGTTTGAACTCCATGGACGTTTTGGCCGGCTGCCGATGAAGGAAATCCTCGCCCCGGCGGTGGCCTATGCCCGCGAGGGTTTTCCGGTCTCCGAGCTGATTGCCTATTACCTGGAACGAAACGTGACGGCACTGGCGCGCTTTCCAAACGTCATGGCGGTGTACGCGCCGGGTGGTCGGCCGCCGCGCAAAGGCGAGGTTTTCCGCAACCCTCAGTTGGCGGCCACCCTGGAGAAAATTGCCGCCGGGGGACGTGATGTGTTCTACAAGGGCGACATCGCGCGCGCCATTGCCGACTTCATGGCCAAGCAGGGCGGCTTTTTGGACGCGGACGATTTGGCCGCGCACCGCTCGACCTGGGTCGAGCCGATTTCGACCAACTACCGCGGCTATGATGTCTGGGAACTGCCGCCAAACGGGCAGGGCCTTGCTGCGCTACAAATGCTGAACATCCTCGAAGGTTACGACCTATCCAAGTTTGGTTTTGGCAGTCGGGAGCACATCCATTATTTCGTCGAGGCCAAAAAGCTGGCTTTTGAAGACCGCGCCAAATTTTATGCCGACCCGGATTTTGCCAAGGTTCCGGTTGAGGCGCTGCTGTCAAAAGCCTACGCCGCCGAACGTCGCAAGCTCATCCAGCCGGATCGCGCTGGCGCGCGCTACGCGGCCGGTGAGCCGGCGTTGCGCGCGGGCGACACGATTTACCTGACGACCGCCGACCGGGACGGCATGATGGTTTCACTGATCCAGAGCAACTACCGCGGGATGGGGTCTGGCATGGTGCCGGACGGCCTGGGTTTCATGCTTCAGGATCGGGGCGAAATGTTTGCGTTGGAGGAAGGTCACGCCAACGTGTACGCCCCCGGCAAGCGACCGTTTCACACCATCATCCCAGCCTTCGTCACCAAGGACGGCCAACCCTGGATGAGCTTCGGTGTCATGGGCGGCGGGTTTCAGCCGCTCGGCCACGTCCAGATTCTCGTCAACCTCATTGACTTCGGGATGAACCTTCAGGAAGCGGGCGACGCGCCCCGGATTGACCATCAAGGCTCTTCCGAGCCGACTGGTGAACGGGCTTCTGGCGTCGGCACGGTGACACTGGAAACCGGTTTCGCGTACGAGGTTGTGCGCGAGCTGGTGCGGACGGGCCACCGCGTTGGCTTCGCCGTCGGGGACTACGGAGGTTATCAGGCCATCCGGTGGGACGCCGGACAAGGCGTGTACTACGGCGCGTCGGAGTCACGCAAGGATGGACAAGCGGCTGGTTATTAGCCGCGCTTGTCCAGAACAGGAGCGTTGCGTACTCCGCCTCATCCGCCATACAATCAGGCTGTACCAATAGGCAGCCAAGGGTTCGGTTTTGGTAGTTTGTCTGGAGCGCGCGCGCGTCACCGTTGGTTGTTGTGGAGCCGATTCCGTCAAGGCGTTCTATTCAGACGCGACACGAGACGCCATGTTGTCGTCCATCGAACTTCAAGACCTTCTTCAGCAAGCCATCGAGGCGGCCAAGGCTGGTGACAAGGCGCGGGCGCGGGTCCTCCTCATTGAAGTGACCGAGGCCGACCCTGGCAGTGAAGTCGCCTGGATGTGGCGCGCCTCGGTTTCCCTGACGCCAAAAGACGCCGCCTGGTGCTTGACCAAGGTCCTGGGTATCAATCCGGCAAACCGCCAAGCGCAGGAATGGCTCGACAAAATTCGTCAGTTGCAGGATCAGCCGCCGGCCGTCACCTCCCGGCTGTCGCCACCATCGGCAGAGCTGCAAACCCCGGTCCGCTCGACCGGGGCGCATCGCTTCACCCCATCGCCAGACCAGCCGACGGTTGACAATTTGCCATCGGTTTCGCCAGACCGCCGCGCCACGCCATCCCGGCCGCAAGCCGCGACGACGGTCCAGGCTATGCCAGCCGTCAGCGTTCCCCCGGCGGCCAGTCCCCCGCCACCCCTCGCGCCGCCAAAGCCTGCATTGACTCAAACCGACGAGTCGAAAGACCGCCTCCCAGAGCCTAACTCCGCGTCCAAGATTATTTTAGCGGTGGATGACAGCCTCACCGTGCGGCGGGTAATTACCCAGGCCCTCGAAGGGAGTGGCTACCGTGTCATCACGGCCGCGGATGGTTATGAGGCCCTGGCCAAACTCAAGGAAGTGACGCCTGACCTCGTCGTGCTGGATGTCGCCCTGCCCGGTGGCATGGACGGCTACCAGCTCTGTCGGCAAATTCGCGCTTTGAAAGCGCGGCCCGCCATTCCGGTCGTAATGTTGTCGAGCCGGGAAAGCTTGCTCGACAAGGTCCAGAGCCGGCTGGCCGGGGCCGTGCAATACATGACCAAGCCGTTCAAGACTGAAGAGTTGGTGCTCAACATTCGGCGCCATCTCAAGGAATAACCGAAAATCTGTGCCAACTTCTGGAAACCTGATTGACCTCGACTTGCTCACGCTCACCCAAATCCTCTGTTGCGCGCGCCGTCCGGCGGCGCTTGAACTGACGCGACCAAACCAACGTGGGTGGATGTACTTTGATAAAGGCTGCGTCACGCACGCCACGCTCGACACCCTGACCGGAGAACCGGCGCTTTTGGCGTTGCTGCAATGGCGCGAGGGGAACTTCCGTTTCGTGCCGAACTTTTACCCGCCCTATCTAACCATGGAACTTTCGTGGGCAGCGTTGGCCGAGCGGGCGCTAAGGCTTTCTTCCAAGGGGTAGAGTCGCGGGGACCGCGTTCATATTGGCGGCGCTGGAGCCAAATCGGATGGCTACTCGGCGCGCGCGTAGCTTCGCGCCTTGAGCAACTCTTCCAAAATGAGATCGGCTACGTTTTGGTCGTCCGAAAGCAGGCTGAATTTTTGCTGGAGCACACTCTCGAAGTGCTGATCGGTCTGGCGTCCGATGGTTTGTTTGGATGGGAAGGGTTCTGAGTAAAGAATCGTTTGGCGTACGATCTCGGTGACAGCACCATCTTGGTTAATCACTCGCTCGCGCATGCCGGTCAGGACGTAGTGCGCCGTGTCCTTGATCGTGACGAGATAGACTTCAACCGAGTCGAATTTCCCAATGTAACGGATGTCGTCTGCCTTAAGGATGGCTTGCCCCACACTTTGCTCAGGTTTGGTCGCGGCCGGTTCAGGGGCCGTGCGCGTTAGATGCCGAGTGAGACGCCCATCCATGACCCGGATTTCAGCGACTTGCATCGTTTCTGGGCGGGGAGCGCTGGTGTAGTTCGAGGCCAGCGCGTCAAAGTCGTTCTTGGCATCGGCATAGGCCTGCCGCGCGGCGGTGTAGAGCGATGAGTTTGGCATTGTGCGGTAAAGTCTTGTGACTTGCTCGTGAAAATACTGCAACCGCTCACGACAGCTCGAAATTTTGCCACCAAGCGCAGAAAACTGTTTCTGATAGGTCTCGAACCCCTTGCCCCGGCGGGCTTTGTCGCCACCCTGCACCCCGGCTGTGTAGCTGGATAGCTCGCCCTGAAGGGCAACGATTTCACTTCGGAGCGCTTTGATGGCGGCTGGCAATTCATTATCCGCAATGCCGCTCTGTTGTGCCCAAGCTGGTTGGACCACGCATAGGTTGGTAGGGGAAACGAGCAACAAGCACGATCCAACCGTGACTAACCTCATCCACGACATCGCCTATTCCTCGTCAATCACCGGCCGGCCACGCTCAAGAAAAGAGTATTGCTTGAGGCGCAACCGAAACTCGATTTTTCTATAGAGTGGCGGTAATGTTACGTCGCGCGTTACAGGACTGTAAAGCTTTTTATTCGTCGCGCGTTCTCGTCCGGTCACCTGGCGGCCGGTGCCGCACGGGCGTGGGTAGCCGCGCGGCCATCCGGCCGTTGGCTAAACCGCTGGCGTAAACCTTGGGCAAGCGGACGGATGGCGTGTTTTGACTGCCGTGGTGTGGGTTGCCTGGCTTGCTGACGCCGGCTGGCTAAAGGATGAGGTTTCCAGTAACGCTGAACGCGCCAGATGGAAGCTGGAGTGCCGCCGCTGACATAATCGGTGCGCGTATGCCAAAGATCGTCATGTCATCCCGCTGTGGCTCATCCTTCTGAAACTGACTGAGTTCTTTTTCGAGGGCAAAGCGCTGACCCAGGCAGGTCATCGGCGCCAACTCAAGTAGCTTGTCGCGCAGTCGCCGCGCGCCATAGCGCTCCGACTGTGGGTTGGACTGGTCGGCAAAGCCATCAGTCGTGAGGTAGAGCATGGACCCGAGCGGAACTTCGAGGTCGTGATCGGTATATTGCCACCCTTCCCGTCGCCGTCCCCCGCCAATCGTGCGGCGGTCACCTTTGATTTCTTCAAGCCGCCACCGGCGGTTGTCATCCTGCAAGGCAATGTAGAGCGGTCGGCGCGCTCCGGCAAACGTGACATTGACGCCTTGCAGTCGGCAGAGACAAATCTCCATCCCATCGTCAATATCGAGCCGCCGGCTCGTCTGGCGCAGCGAGTTCAGCACGCCATCATGCAACTGCTCTAAAATAGAGCCCGGCGACTGCCAGGGGTTTTGGGCAATGATTTGGTTGAGCAAGGTAGTTCCCACCATCGAAAGAAAGGCCCCCGGAACGCCATGCCCCGTGCAGTCCGCTACGGCAAGGTAAAACACCATTCGGTCTTCATCCTTGACGATGTGCGTCCAGTAAAAATCACCGGACACGATGTCGCGTGGCTTATAGATGAGAAAATACTGGGTAATAATCGCGTCCAACTTCGCTTCTGACGGCAAAATGGCGCGCTGGATACGTTCGGCGTTGCGAATGCTATCAAGCATGCGGATGTGCTGACGCCGGTACTCGTCGCGCTCCTGGGCGACTTGCTTGACGCGGTCCTCGGACGCGCCCCGCAAGGTGGCTAAATACCGCTCCAAGTCATTGATAAGCGAGCGATTTTCCTGCCGCAACGCCGCGATGTCGGCCGCCGCTTCAAGGGTTTGACGGGCCGCAAACACATCCAGCGGCAAGCTGATGTAACGAAAATCCCGGAGCGCGTCGGGCGTCCCCAGCGTGTTGACCACCCGGTCAGCCTCAATCAAGAGAATGCCCTGCGCCGCCTTGTGCCACGTCGCGAGTTGACCCACGATGGCTTCCCCAGACGCTGGCCCAGGCAGGTTGCCACACAAAACAATCGGAGCCGCCACTTGGTTGAGCTGGTCACGCAGGGCCGTTTCGTCCGGGACGGCAATGAAGCTGAAGCGCGAGCCAAAAGCCTGCCCAAGGTCCTTCAAGACACGTTCGGGTACGCCAATGGTCAATACGATGACCGGATGATTGGTCATGAACGTCGAAGTAGGCGGACGCCGGCTTGCCCGGCGTCCTGCCGTGAGCTAGAGGGTTGGAAACGATTCACCGGCTTCGGCCATGGCGAGCAGCCGGGCCGGCGGCGCAAAGCGCGAGCCATACTTGGTCGCTAACGCTTGCGCGCGCTCGACGAACGCTCGAATGCCATAGCCGTTGATGAACTGTAGCGTTCCACCGGTATAGGCTGGGAAGCCCCAACCGAACAGGCTGCCCAGATTGGCGTCCGCCACCGAACGCAGCACATTTTCCTCGAGACAGCGGACGGTTTCAATCGCCTGAATGAACAGCAACCGGTCGCGGATGTCTTCAAAGGGCAGGGCGGCCTGGGGTGGAAACAGCTCGCGCAGTCCCGGCCAGAGAAACTTCTTGCCTTCGGGCGGATATTCGTAAAAGCCAGCCTTGGCCGCCTTGCCAGCGCGTCCCTGGGCGAGCATCGCGTCCAGGACGCGGTTCGATGGTTGGTCGGGAATCGGCTTGCCCTCCGCTGCCAAGTCGCGCTCGGTTTGCTGCCGGACGTACTGCATGAGCTTGAGGCTGACTTCGTCCGAGACGGCCAGTGGGCCGACCGGCATCCCGGCCTGTAGCCCGGCCTGTTCGATCACGCTTGCCGCCTGTCCCTCGGCCAGCAAGGTCAAGCCTTCGGACGTGTAGGTGCCGAAAACGCGCGAAGTATAAAAGCCACGACTATCATTGACGACGATGGGCGTTTTCTTGATCTGCCGAACGAAATCAAAGCTGCGGGCGAGCGTCTCCGGTGACGTCTTTGCCCCGACGATGATTTCCACGAGCGGCATTTTGTCCACCGGCGAGAAGAAATGCAGCCCAATGAAGTTTTCCGGCCGTTCAGAAACCTGGGCGAGGCTGGTGATGGGGAGGGTCGAGGTATTGGAAGCAAAAATTGCCGTCGGCTCCAACCGGGCTTCGGCCTCCTGGGTGGCATCGCGCTTGACGGCGCGATCCTCAAAAACGGCTTCGATGATGAGTTCGCAGCCACGCAGGTCTTCCGGGTTGGTCGTTGGATGAATCCGCGCCAGCGTCTCGGCCAGTTGGGCTTCGGTCATCCGTCCTTTTTCGATCCGTGGACGGAGCACTTTCTCTGTGTAAGCTTTCCCTTTTTCGGCCTGCTCCTGGGTGGTGTCCTTGAGAACAACCGATAACCCGGCGGTCGCGCAGGCGTAGGCAATGCCGCTGCCCATCATGCCGGCGCCGAGAATGCCAACCTTGGAAAATTTCGCCGGTGGCACATCGGCCGGGCGACTGCCGCCACCGTTGATTTGGTTGAGCTGAAACCAGAAGGCCGTGATCATGTTTTTGGCGACTTGTCCGGTCGCCACGTTCGCTAGGTAGCGTGATTCGATGCGGTCGGCGGTGTCGAAGTCCACCAGCGCGCCCTCTACAGCCGCACTGAGAATGGCCAGCGGGGCGGGGAAATTGCCACGGGTTTTCTTCAGGAGGACGGCCGGCGCGGCGGCGATCATCTGCGCGACTTTCGGCGTCCGTGGGTCGCCGCCCGGCAACCGATAACCTTTGGTGTCCCAGGGTTGCTGGGGATGCGGGTTGGCGTGAATCCAGGCTTTGGCTTTGGCCATGAGTTCTTCGGGCGTCGCTGCCAGTTCGTTGACGACCCCCAACGCCTTGGCTTCGGCCGGCGACAAACGCTTCCCTTCGGTCAGAAGCGGCAGTGCCGTCTCCAGCCCCAGCATGCGGGTCATCCGGGTGACGCCGCCGCCGCCTGGAATCAGCCCCAGAGTCACTTCCGGCAGTCCCACCTGGGCGTCCGGGCGGTCAAGCAGGACGCGATAGTGGCAAGCGAGCGCCAGCTCCAGTCCGCCACCCATGGCCGCGCCGTTGATGGCGGCCACAAAGGGCTTCCCGAAGGTTTCCATGCCGCGAAAGATGCGCTTGACCTGCTGGATTTCATTGAACAACGCCGCCGGATCGCGGACGTCCAGCATGGGTTCCAGGTCGGCCCCGGCCAGGAAGGTTTTCTTGGCCGAGGTGATGACCACGCCGGTCAGTTCGCTTTCTGCCTTGAGCTGGGTGAACACATCCGCAAGCGCGTTGTTGAACTCCGCATTGATGACATTTGCCGACCGATTCGGCATATCCATCGTGATGGTGACGATGTTGTCCGTATCCTTTTCGTACCGAAACGCCATAGACTTCCTTTCTGGTTCAAACCCGTTCGATGATCGTGGCAATCCCCATGCCACCGCCAACGCACAGCGTGATGAGCGCGGTTGTCTTGTCGCGCCGTTCCAGCTCATCCAACGCGGTTCCGAGCAGCATCGCCCCGGTCGCGCCCAGCGGGTGCCCCATGGCAATCGCGCCGCCATTGACGTTGATCGTTTCGGGGTCAACGTCCATGTCGCGGGAAAACTTCAGGACGACCGACGCAAAGGCCTCGTTGACCTCAAACAAGTCAATGTCAGCAATGGTCATCCCGGCTTTGGCCAGGACCTTGCGCGTGGCCGGCAGCGGACCGGTGAGCATGATGGTCGGTTCACTGCCGGTGACGGCGGCCGCCACGATGCGGGCGCGGGGCTTGAGGCCGAGCGCGTCACCCTTGTCGCGGCTTCCGACCAGGACCAGCGCCGCTCCGTCCACGATGCCGGACGAGTTGCCCGCCGTGTGAACATGGCGAATCCGCTCGACGCCGGGATAGCGCAGTTGCGCGACGGCATCGAACCCAAGCTCGCCCATCTGGGCAAAGGACGGTTGGAGTTGGGCCAGCGCGTCGAGCGTCGTATCCGGGCGGATGAGTTCGTCCCGGTCGAGAAGCTGAAGTCCGTTCAGGTCGGTGACGGGGACGAGCGAGCGCCGGAAGTAGCCGTCTGCCGTGGCCCGGGCCGCGCGCTGGTGCGAGCGTAGCGCGTAGGCGTCCACGTCCTCACGTGAAAAGTTTTCCAGGGTTGCAATCAGGTCGGCGCCGATGCCCTGGGGCACGAAGCGCAGCCTAGCGCTCACCTGTGGGTCCAGCATCATTGCCCCGCCGTCCGAACCCATGGGAACCCGGCTCATGGACTCCACGCCGCCACCGATCACCAGGTCTTCCCACCCGGACCGCACCCGCATGGCGGCATGATTGACGGCTTCCAGTCCAGAGGCGCAGAAGCGATTGATTTGTTGTCCGGCAACCGTTTCGGCATAGCCGGCGTAGAGCGCCGCCGTCTTGGCAAGGTTGGCCCCCTGGTCGCCGATGGGCGTTACGCAACCGAGAATGATGTCGTCAACTTCACTGGTGTTGAAGCCATGCCGCCGTTGCAGCTCGCGCAGGAGCTGGGTCACTAGGTCAATGGGCTTGACCTCATACAGCGCCCCGGACGCTTTGCCGCGCCCGCGCGGTGTGCGAATCGCATCGAAAATGAAGGCGTCGCGCGTCATCAAAACAACCTCTTGTTGTGGTTAGAATAGCCAAGTCTGGGGCATCGTACACCAAGCCCGAAAGCGCACGAAACTGGGCATGCCTCCCAGTCCATCAAGTACGTGTCTGCCCTTCGCCAAAAACGACAAACTTCTGGGTTGTGAGTTCCCGCGCCCCCATTGGGCCGAAGGCATGGAGCTTGGTCGTGCTGATGCCAATTTCGGCGCCGAGACCAAGCTGTTGTCCGTCGGCAAAGCGTGTCGAGGCGTTGACGATGACGGTTGATGAGCCAATGTCACGAATGAAGCGCATGGCCGTGGCATGATCGCGGGTGACGATGGCTTCGGTGTGGCTGGAACCGTAGGTCTGGATATGCGCCACGGCGGCCGCATAGTCGTCAACGACCTTGACGGCCAGAATGTGGTCCAGAAACTCACAGCCGAAGTCCGAAGCCTGGGCCGGAACGATGCGCTCGGCCGTCACGCCGTGCGCGCGCAAGGCCTGGCGCGTGCGTTCACAGGCGCGAATCTCAACGGCTGCCGCCAGGAGCGCCTGGATGACCGGCACCAGGCAGGTTTCCACGGCCGCCGCATGAATGAGCAGGGTTTCGGTGGCGTTGCACGTTGCCGGCCGCTGCGCCTTGGCGTTGACGACAACCGGAACGGCCACCTCCGGATCGGCGCTGGCGTCGAGGTAGGTATGGCACACGCCCTCGAAGTGCTTGATGACCGGAATGCGCGAGTGTTCGGCCACAAACCGGATGAGTTCCTTGCCTCCGCGTGGGATGACCAGATCAACGAGGTCGTCGAGCTTCAGCAGTTCGGCCATCACGGCGCGGTCGGGCGTTGGAATCACCGTCACAAGCGCCGGTGGCAGTCCCAGCCGTTCCAAGACTTCGCCCATGAGCCGTCCCAGCGCCTGGTTGGAGTGGAAGGCTTCGGAGCCGCCGCGCAAGACAACGGCATTCCCGGCCTTGAGGCAGAGCGCCGCCGCATCCACCGTCACGTTTGGACGAGATTCGTAAATGATGGCCACGACGCCCAGCGGGATGCGCATGCGTCCGACCAACAGGCCGTTTGGGCGGCGCCGGAGTTCGCCGATTTCGCCAACGGGGTCCGGCTGCGCCGCAATGTCACGCAGCCCGTCCACCATCGCGGCCAAAACTGAATCGGTCAGCGCGAGCCGGTCGCGCAGCGGGGCGGGCAGTCCGGCCCGTTCGGCGGCGGCCAAATCTTCCGCGTTCGCTGCCTGTAGTTCGGCGCGACGGGCCCCGATGGCGTTGGCCAGGGCCAGGAGCGCCTGGTTTTTCACCGCAGTGTCAAGCACCGCTGCTTGGCGGCTGGCGGCTTTGGCGGCGGTCATCATTGGGCGAAGGTCAAGCATAGGGCAGCGCGCGCAATGGTTTAGCGCAAAAGACCCAGCGCGCGGAGGTCGGCGCGTGGCTCATCGAAGGAGCAGGAGCCATACGAGCGACAGAACTCCCGCCGCGCGGCTCGAATGGCCTCAGTAGTCAAGGTTTGACAGTGCCAGCTTACGCCAGCGTCGGTAAACTGAAAGTTGGCTACGTCTTCTTCGGCCAGCACGCGCTCGACGTTATCCGGCGACATGCCGTGCCAGGCGAAGGCGGCTGCCAGAAAGACATTCAAAAAGCCGTGCATCACCCCCTGCGGACTGTGGATGTCATAGGTCAGTCGGTGAACAGCGCGTATGGGATGGTGCAACCCGGCTGTGGCCTTGAACGGCACGCGCCAGTCGGCTGCCCGCACGATGAAGTTCACAACCGTTTCCGGCGCGGGAAAGGCGTCGGCCGTGACGCCGCCGGTGCGAATTTTGGCTCCTGCACCGAGTTCGCGCAGGGTGGCCCACATCACCTCGCGTTCATCGGCCGGGTTGAGTTCAATGAAGACCATGGCCGGTTGCCACCGCTCGACCAGTTGCCGGACAACGGCCGGATCGTTGGTCTTGGCTTCGACCGAAACCACCTGAAGGTCAGGCGGCGGCAGATCATCGGGGCCGACCAACAAGCTCAATGGCAGTGACGCCGCCGTGTCAGCCAGGGTCGCCGGAACGTCCCTGGCTCGGCTGATTGGCAAGACGAACGCGCCGAGCATCCAGGCGTCGCCGGTTGCGCGGTCACGCTGGTAGTTCTTGATCGCCGTTGGCAAATCAACCGCGGCGGGCGGAAAAAGTCCGGCGTAATCAATGAGATGCGACAATAGCGCGCGAAGCGATGCGGTTGTCATGACAGGACTCTGACCACAGGGATGCGGGGGGTGGGACTTGATTAATGACACGCCGCACAAAGGCCGCGGTTTGAGCCAGCGTTCGCCGACCCTCTGGGATGAGACGGCAAAAGAGTGGCCACACATGCGGCAGGTCGGCTTCAATGTGGAGGGCGACAGAAACGCCGGCCTCGCCCGCGCGCGTGGCTAGCCGGCGGGCATCATCCAGCAGGACTTCACTTGAACTGGCAAAAACGAGCAGTGGAGGCAGTCCGCGCAGGTCGGCGTAGAGTGGTGATACCAATGGATGGTCGGGGGGCGTGTCCCCGGCATAGATGCGTCCCGCCAGCCGGATGCCCGCGCCGTAAAACATCACGTCGCGCTCAGTATTCGTTTCGAGCGTGTCGCCCGTGCCGGCCAGGTCGGTCCAGGGCGAATAAAGCACTGCCCCGGCCGGCAGCGGCACGCCCAACTCACGCAGTCGAACCAGCGTTGAAACGGTAAGGCCGCCACCAGCCGAGTCCCCGGCGATGATGAGCCGGTTGGGTGACACCCCCTGGGTTTCCACCAGCCAGCGGTAAGCCGCTACTGCGTCGTCAAGCGCGGCTGGAAAGCGGTGCTCGGGCGCCAGGCGGTAGTCCAGCGCGAAGACCCGTCCACGCAGTAGCGTGGCAAGCGTCACCGTAATCGGACGATGCGTCTGCGGCGAGCACGTGACGTAGCCACCACCGTGCACATAAAGCACCGTCGCCGTTGGGTAGTCCGTTTTCCAGGTCAACCACTCCCCGCGCGCGGCATCGCCATCCAGGGTGGCAAAGGCGACGGGGCGAATGTGCAACCCGTCGGGGATCGGCGGCAGCACATAGCCCGGCATGTGTCCCAGCTTTTGGCGCGCTTGGCGTACGATGTGGGCTTCATCGGCGCGCGACGTTGGCTTGCGCTTGATTTGAAGGGCGATGACGCGCGAGAGCGCAGCCGCCTGCCAACTTGCCATAGTTACGTACCTGACTCCTCGTACCTGACTCCTCGTATCTGACGCCTCGTTTCGCCGACGCCGGCGGGTCACTGTGCTCAACCAACCCAGTCACTCAACCATACTTGATTTGCGCCGGCTCGGAAACTCACTCCGGCTTGGCCGGCGCGCCGGCCGGCATGCCCGCCGGTTGTTCATGCGTCAGACAGTGCAGGGTGCCCAGTCCCCAAACCAAGTCCACGGCGTGAATGCCACACACCTCGCGGTCGGGGAAGCACTCGCTCAACGTCCCCAGCGCCACGCGGTCGTTGGGGTCGTTGAAGGTCGGAACGAGGACAATCCCATTTGCAATGTAAAAGTTAGCGTAACTAGCCGGCAACCGCTGCCCATCGAAGGTCAGCGCCCGCGGCATGGGCAGGCGAATGACCTCCGGGCGCGAGCCGTCCGGCAAGCGGAAGTCTTGCGCGCGTTCGTGGTTTTCCTTGAGCGCCGCGTAGTTGGCGTCGCTAGGGTCTGACTCGTCGCACAGGACGAGCGTTGTGGGATTGACAAACCGCGCCAGGTCATCCACGTGGCCATGCGTATCGTCGCCGGCAATGCCTTTCCCAAGCCACCAGATGGTTGACACCCCAAGCGTGGCGTGGAGCGCGGCTTCCACCTCGGCCCGTGACAAGTGCGGATTCCGCGGCTGCGTCTCGTTGTCGAGTAGGCACTCTTCGGTCGTCATGACCACGCCCTGTCCGTTGACATCCACTGCCCCGCCTTCCAGCACGAAGGGCTTACCCTGGACGTGCGGAACGAAGACCGGAAGGTTGAGTGTTTTCGCCACGCGGAGCGCCAACTCGTCATCCCGGTGGAAATCAGGATATTTGGCCCAGGCGTTGAAACGAAACTTGCAAAGTGCCAGGTCGCGGCGTCCATCCTGGTCGCGGGCGACAAAAATCGGCCCGGCATCCCGCAGCCAACCCCGGTTGGTGGGGAAGTGAAAGCAACGGACGCGCTCGACACATGCGCCGACGCGCTTCAGGAGCATCAGCAGGCGCGTGTCCGGCGTGGCATCAGAAACGACCACGTTGACGGTTTGGTGCGCTGATAGCTTGCGGATGATCTCGCCGTAAGCCCACTGAACCAGGCGCAACTTGCCGGGGTAGTCAGACCGGTTGTGCGGGAAGGCCAGCCAAGTTGCTTGTTGCGGCTCCCACTCGGCCGGATGACGAAAACCGAGCGTGGCCGGCATGGCGTCAAAGACGTACACGGTCAGCACCTCCATTTAGGCGGTCAAGCCGGTGTGGATCAAGGCGCACGCCCACAACTGTTATGTCATCGCGTTGGGGCGTCGCGCCGGCGTGGGCAGCGAGCGCCGCTTCGAGCCGCGCCTGTTGTTCCGTTGCCGGCCGGGGAGCGATGTCCTGCAAGCATCTCAGCAGCGCATGGGTTTTGAAGCGCCGGCCGCCAGCATCTGGCTGGTCGGCAAAACCATCCGTCGTCAAGTACAGCATCGCCTGGGGCGCAACCGGAATAGCGACGTTTTCAAACTCCCGTGCCTTGCGCAAGCGTCCGCCAATAGGATGCCGGGCTCCGGCATGCGTGGTCACTTCGCCATCAGCTACGACATACAGCGGTCGGCGCGCGCCGGCAAAGGTGACGCTGCCGGCGTCAAAACGGCAGATGCCGACATCCATCCCGTCATCAAGTCCGACGGACTGCGCGTGACCTTGCTTGAGGATGCGTCGCACGCCCTGGTCCAGCTCGGTCAGGATGCGCGCCGGGTCGGCAATCCCGCGCTCGATGACGATTTGGTTCAGGAGGTCATTGCCGATGAAGGACATAAACGCTCCTGGAACGCCATGCCCGGTGCAGTCGGCAACGGCCAGCAAGCCGCCGGTTTCAGTTTTGTGAAACCAGTAGAAGTCGCCCGAAACGATGTCACGTGATTTCCACAAAACAAAAGCTTCGGCAAAAGCGGACTGCAAGTCGCCGAGTGTCGGCAAAATCGCCTGCTGCATGGTTTGGGCGTAGCGCAGGCTATCCTCGATATCTTGGTTTTTGCGCTCAAGTTCATCCCGCTGGTAACGGACTTGGGTTGTGCGTTCAGCGACTGTTTGTTCCAGGTTCCGGTTGATGCTTTCGATTTCGTTTCGATAGCGCCGGGCAACGTTCACGGCCATGGAGAGCAGAAAGATGCCGAAGCTGAAGTCCACGGCGTACCTGAAGACGGGGTAAAAAAGCCAGCGCGTCATCACGGACTCGCTGAGTTCTGAGGAACGGAGGGCGATCTGCGCAACTTGGATACACTCAGCGATCAGAATCAGGCTGATACTCATCCGAAGCGCTCTGGCTTCGGAAACTCCCCTGTAGGCAGCGTGCACGATGTGAACGGTAACGGGGGCAACCAGGGATAGTACGGAAACCGAGAAAATAGCCTCGTTCATGACGGGCAATAGCAACTGGTCAGGAAATGCGATTGTGCCGACAAGGCAAATAATTTGACTTATCTGGTGGCCCCTTACCCACTTCGGCACGGGTCGTTTCAAAAAGCTGTAAATGAACTCAGCGCCACAGATGAGTTGAAAGTGAACGCTAATCGCATTGATCAAGCGGTAGGTCTGGATAGAGGTATTGTCCGTGAGGGTGTGCGAGATTGAGAACGAGTTGACCGCGTAGCCAAGGGCAATCAGGGCCAGCCAAAGGTACTCAGTCCGTTCTTTTCTGTTTTTTTGGAAAACGGTAAAGCTGGCATAAAGATATAAGTGGTAAAGGGCGAAAAAGGCAAAAGCAAAGACAAAGCTGATGCGGAAGATGTCCCGCTGCGTGGCTTCTGCGCGGGCTTGGAAGACCTGGCCGGCCAAGTAATCGTATGTCCCCACCTGCGCGCCGAGAAACGCCAGGTCATTGCCGAGTGTCGTGGCTTGCTCCTGCGCTCGAATCGCCACCACCAGATGTCCGTCCGGGCGCAGGGCCTCTGCCGGAATGGCCATCGGCAGGTGAAAACGCCCAGGGGGGAAGCGTGGGCGAGGCGTGACTTCACCGAACTGACCGACCCGCACCCCGTTGACATACACCTCATACGCGCAACTGCCCAGGACGTGATTGACCCGAACGCCAGGTCGGTAGAGGTCGGCCACGGACACTTCGGTTCGATACCAACCCACACCCAGCCGGGGCCCACCGGAAAATGTCGGACCTGGCGCGAGGTTGAGTGGCAACCAATCCGTGTCGTTCAGACCTGGGGCGGCCCAGGCCGGATCGTCACCAGACCGGTACTTCCACGTGTAAAGTGTTATCGGTTGGTCTAGGTTGGGCGACCCAGCGGTGGGAGAGGGTTGTCCCAACCCCGGCATCCCGAGAAGCCAGACAAGCAGCAGACCAAGCCAGATACGCGAGAAACAGCTTGTGCCAGTCATCGGCAGGGAGACTCAGGTGTCCAGGAAGCGGCGGGTCAGCCCATCGTAGGCGTCAATGCGTCGGTCGCGCAGGAAGGGCCAGTTGCGCCGCACATCCTCGAGCCGCGCCGGCGTGACTTCCGCCAGCAGGACCGTTTCCGTGTCGGTTGGCGCCTCGGCAATGAGGATGCCCTGTGGGTCGGCGACAAACGAACTGCCCCAAAACTCCAATCCCCCCTGATCGTCAATCGGGGAAGGTTCAAAGCCGATGCGGTTGACGGCTGCCACATACAGCCCATTGGCAATGGCGTGACCCCGTTGCACCGTCCGCCAGGCGTCGCGCTGGGCCGCGCCATGCGTTTCCTTTTCATACGGATGCCAACCGATGGCGGTTGGGTAGAACAGCACGGTTGCGCCGCGGAGCGCGGCCAGCCGCGCCCCTTCGGGAAACCACTGATCCCAGCAGATGAGCGACGCGATGCGTCCGTAGGGCGTATCGAAGGCGACAAACCCCAGGTCGCCCGGTGTGAAGTAAAACTTCTCGTAGTAGGCCGGATCGTCGGGGATGTGCATCTTGCGATACAAACCGCGCAGCTCGCCGTGGTCGTCCACCAGCGCTACGCTGTTGTGGTAGAGACCGGCCGCCCGGCGCTCAAAAAACGGCGTGATAACGTAGGTTTTGGTTGCTCGCGCAACGGCCTGCATGGCGTGCAGCGAGGGGCTGTCGTCGAGCGGTTCGGCGCGGTCGAATAACGCCGTGTCTTCACGCTGGCAAAAGTAAGGCGACTGGAAAAGTTCAGGCAGGCAGATGACCTGCGCCCCTTGCTGCGCGGCTTCCCGGATGAAATGCGCGGCGCGGTCGAGGTTTTCCGTGCGGTCGGCCACACACCGCATCTGCACCAGGCCGAGTGTGAACGGTCGTGAGGTCATGGTTGAAGTCCTATGGGGTTGGCGGAGCCGGTGTGGGGATGCGTTTCTGCAGAATCAGGTTCTTGCTTCCGCCTTTGGCCCGTCCGATGAACGGCACGTGGAAACGGTAGGTTGCCACGGAACAGAACCCTTCGTTGCCTTCCTTGCAGTAGGTTACTGAGACGACGACATCAAACGCGCCCATGCCATCGGGCGTGACGGTATATGGAATTTTGACCGGAAACCGCAGCTTGTCCGAGGTGACATCCAGGGATTTTGCCGGGACGCTAAACCCTTCCGTCCCGGCTTCGACGCTGACGAAGTAACGCTGTTCGGCGGACGGCGCATACTTGAAGCCGGGCGGCAACTGGATATCCACCACGATCTCGCCGCTGCCCGGCGTCAGGCGTTGGGCCGGGACGCCGATTTGTTCCTCGTTGGGAAGGGCATCCGCCTTGCGTTTGACCGGCGTCGGCGCGTTGAGCTTGTCGGTCGGAAACGTGCTCACGCGGGTTGGCTCGAATTCCACGACCCGCACGACATGGTTGTTGGTGTCGGCAACGAACAGTTTGCCGCCGGCATAGGCAAGACCACTCGGCTCGTGAAAGAATGCCGGGATGTCATTTTGCAGGCCTGGCTTGCCACTGCCGATGAGATTCGAGACAAAGCGGGTCCGCAGGTCAATGGTGCGGAGCTTGTGGTTGTAGGTGTCGGCCACGTACAGCTTGCGGTCGGCGACGGCGACGGCCAGCGGATGCTGAAAACGAGCGTTTTCGCCCTTGCCGTTCGCGTCACCGAAGTCAAACAAATCGCCGCCGGCCAGGGTCGTCACATTGCCGTCGGCCAGGTCAATGGCTCGAATGGCGCTGATTTCACTGTCGGCGACGTAGAGGCGCTTGCCGTCCGTGGCAAGGCCGGAAGGTTGGGCGAACAGGGCGGTGTCGAGCGTACCGTCCCGGCGTCCCTCTGCCCCGGTTCCGGCGTACCAGCCGACCATGCCGGTATCGAGGTTGTATTGCCAAATCTGGTGCGCGCCCGCCATGGCAATGAACATCGTCCGCCCATGGATAACGAGGTCCCAGGGCGAACTCAGCCCGATGGTCAACCCCGGTCCCATCTGGCTACTGCGTTCGTTCTTGCCTGTTCCGGCAACGGTTTCGACCGCTTTGGACTTGAGGTTAACCCGCCGAATGAGGTGGTTGCCGGTGTCGGCAACGTAGAGGAAGTCCCCGTCGAGCGCCATGCCCTGGGGATAGCGGAACTCGGCGAAATCGAATGGCCCGTTGCGCGTGCCGGGCGCGCCGGACCCAATGGTGTCCAGCACCGTTCCGTCAAAGCCGGTCATGACGATGCGGTGATGGTTGCTATCGGCAATGAAAAGTCGCTGGTTGGCGGCATCGGCGTGAACCTTACCCGGAAAGCGGAGTGGTTTGTCAGTTTCTTTGGAAAGTTCCAGTGCGATTTCAAGGGATGAGGGCTTGAGCGTCCCCTTGCGTTTGGCTTCGGCAATGAGCGCCGCGATGTCGCGGTCGAGTTCTTCGCGGTGGCCTTCGCCTGAATAGCGATTCGCTACGTAGCCATCGGGTGAAATCAGGACGAGGGTTGGCCAGGCCCGAACGGCGTAGGCGTTCCAGATGGCGAAGTTGGCATCATTGACGACTGGATGCTGAATGTCGTAGCGCGCAATGGCTTGTCGAATGCTGCTGGTGTCTTTCTCATTGGTGAATTTGGCCGAGTGAACACCAATGACCACCAGCTCGTTGGGATACTTGGCTTCCAGGGCCTTCAAGTCGGGGATGACATGCATGCAGTTGATGCAGCAGTAGGTCCAGAAGTCGAGCAGGACAACCTTGCCCCGGAGTCCGGCTAATGACAATGGGCCAGGAACGTTGAGCCAGCCCACGCCGCCTTCCAGTTCCGGCGCGCGAATGGGTCCCATCTGCAAGGTCGAGCGTGGTGCCATGAGCCGTGAAGTGGCCGTCGGTGATGTGGCAGGTAACATCAGCCCGGCAAGAACCAGAAGCGTGATAAAACATATAGGCCAGAGACGTTTC
Source organism: Chloracidobacterium validum (assembly GCF_018304825.1). Taxonomy (NCBI): domain Bacteria; kingdom Pseudomonadati; phylum Acidobacteriota; class Blastocatellia; order Chloracidobacteriales; family Chloracidobacteriaceae; genus Chloracidobacterium; species Chloracidobacterium validum. The sequence goes on along the minus strand of NZ_CP072649.1, from coordinate 859,905 downwards.
ATGCCGCGCATGGTGCTGTGTCGGCGCGTGTCTGACAAGTCTGAATGACATAAGCCTAATGGAGGAAGCGCGATGCGCGAAGAAGTCATTGAAATCAAAGGCATGAGCTGCGGTCATTGCGTCCGCGCGGTTGAAGCCGCGCTGCGGGCGCTTCCCGACGTTGAGGTGCGGCAGGTCGAAGTCGGGCGAGCGACGGTTGCCTATGCGCCAGACACGGTGCCGCGCGCGCGCCTTGCCGCGGCCATCGAGGAAGCTGGCTTCGAGCCGGTGTAGGCGCTCCGATGCAAAAAACCATGCCCACGACACTGGTTGCGCCGGTTTCGTCACCGCCGGTCGTCCCGCCGTCTGAGGTCACGGAAGTCATCGGCGTGGGTGGCATGACCTGCGCGGCCTGCGCGGGTCGTATCGAGCGGGTATTGCGCCGGATTGACGGCGTCAAGCGCGTGGCCGTCAGCCTGGCTACCGAGCAGGCGGTCGTGACCTTCCGCCCGGAGACGACCACCCTGGAAGCGCTCCGCGCCGCCATTGCCAACGCTGGCTATGAGGTTGTCCCGCTTGCCACGGTGGCGGCTGATGGAGCGGCATCTGACCCAGTGCTCCGGGAACGCCAGTCGCTCGGTCGGCAGGCTCTCGTGGCCGGACTGTTGGCGTTTCCGCTCGTCGTCTTCGAGATGGTCCCGATGCTGATTCCAGGGCTGCATCACGGGTTGAGGCAGGTGGTGGATGAAGCCGTTTGGAGGTGGATGTCGTTTGTTCTGGCCACGCTGACACAGTTTGGGCCAGGGTGGCGCTTTTACCGGAAGGGGTGGGCGGCCGCGCGCGCCTGGTCGCCGGATATGAATAGCCTAGTCATGCTCGGCACGACGGCTGCCTATGGTTATTCGACCGCCGTGACCTGGTTCCCGACGGCGTTTCCCGCCGGAACGACACACCTTTACTACGAAGCGTCGGCGACGGTTATCGCGCTGGTGCTGCTCGGCAAATACTTTGAGGCGCGCGCCAAGGGGCAAACGAGCCAAGCGCTTCGTCAGTTGCTCGATTTGCAGCCGAAGACGGCCCGGATCGTTCGTCATGCGCAGACCTTTGACGTGCCGATTGCGGCGATCCGTCCGGGCGACCAGGTCTTGGTGCGGCCTGGGGAACGCATCCCCGTGGATGGGCGGGTGGTCGAGGGGGCGTCATTCGTGGATGAATCCATGCTGACGGGCGAACCGTTGCCGGTGACGAAATCGGTCGGGGATGAAGTCATCGGTGGGACGGTCAACGGACAGGGCAGCCTGACGTTGCAGGCCGAGCGGGTCGGCGGGGAAACCGTCCTGCAAGGTATCGTCCGAATGGTTCACGCTGCCCAGGGCGTCAAGCCACCCATCCAGGATGTAGCCGATCGGGTGGTGAGTTGGTTTGTCCCGGTGGTGCTGGTTGTGGCGGGACTGACCTTTGGCGGCTGGCTCTGGTTGGTGTCACTTGACTTGGCTTTGGTCAATGCCGTCGCGGTGCTGATCATTGCCTGCCCCTGCGCGATGGGGTTGGCCACGCCGACTTCGATTCTGGTGAGCGCGGGTAAGGCGGCGCAACTGGGGATGCTCTTCCGCACGGGGAGCGCCCTTCAAACCCTGGAGGCGGTGCGCGTCGTGGTCTTTGACAAAACCGGCACGCTCACCCTTGGCCGACCGGTCGTGACCGATTTGCTCCCCGTGGCGCTGCCACCCGGACTGTCCGAAACGGCTCTGCTGGGTTGGGTCGCGGCCGTGGAACGGCGCTCCGAGCATCCGATTGCGCAAGCAATGGTGGCGGCCGCCGAAGCGTGCGGGGCAACACTGCCGGAAGTGGACGACTTCCGGGCGCTGCCCGGCTACGGGGTGACGGCGACGGTTGCCGGGCAGGCCTTGGCCGTCGGAACGGCGCGGTTGATGGCGTCGTTGGACATCGCGCTCGGGCCGGCAACGGCTACCGTGGAGGCATTGGCGCGCGCGGGGAAGACTCCAATCTACATTGCCCTTGACCGGAAGCTGGTTGCCGTGGCGGCCGTCGCCGATGCGGTGAAGCCGACGGCCGCTGCGGCCGTTGCGCGGCTGCGCGCCCAAGGCGTCGAGGTGGCCATGGTGACCGGAGACCATCGGGATACGGCGCAGTCCGTCGCGGACGCTGTAGGGATCACGGAGGTCATCGCCGAAGCGCGACCAACGGACAAGGCTGAGGCCGTGCGCGCCTTTCAGTCACGTGGCCGCGTCGCCTTTGTGGGGGATGGGATCAACGATGCTCCGGCGCTGGCCGTTGCCGATGTCGGGATTGCGCTTGGTGCGGGTGCGGATATTGCCATCGAGACGGCCGATGTCGTGCTCATGGCCGGCGACCCGGCTGGTGTTTCCAAGCTGATCGGACTGGCCCGGGCGACCATGCGCAACATTCGGCAGAATCTATTTTGGGCGTTTGCCTACAACGTGGCGCTCATACCGGTTGCCGCCGGCGCGCTTTATCCGGTGTTTGGCGTTTTGCTTTCGCCGATGGTTGCCGGTGCCGCCATGGGGTTATCGAGTTTATTCGTTCTCGCCAATGCCTTGCGCCTACGGCAGTGGCGACCGCCTGTCGCCGACGGTCGGTGAGGGCAGGCGCTCAGTTCCCGAAGCCCAACCACCGTCCACCCTGATAGACCAGCAAGCTGCCGAAGTAGGCCAGCGTGGTCATATAGGCAAACATGACCGCTGGCCACCGCCAACTGTTTGTCTCCCGCCGGGCAACTGCCAGCGTGGACATGCATTGCATCGCCAACACGAAAAACACCATGACCGAGACCGCAACCAACGGCGAAAAGACCGGCCGGCCGTCGGGATGGCGATCCGCCTGGAGTGCCGCATGGAGCGCTCGGTTGCCGGAAGCGTCTTCTTCATCGCCGATGCCGTACACAATGGCCAGCGCGCCGACGAAAACCTCGCGTGCGGCAAAGGCGGAGATGATCCCGACTCCGATTTTCCAGTTGAACCCAAGTGGGGCAAGCACCGGCTCGATGAGTTGGCCGGCTCGTCCGATGAAGCTTTTCTCGCGCCGCTCGGCTTTCTCGAGCGCTTCAAGCCTTTGTTGGCGTTCGGCTGCCTCGGCTTCTGACAGTTGTCCGGCCTGGACGGCAGCCGCCGCTGCCGCCCGTTCGGCGGCGTAGTCGCGGCTCAACGCGACCTGTTTCGGGTAGGTCGCCAGAAACCACAGCACAATCGAGATGGCCAAAATGACCGTTCCGGCGCGGTAGAGAAACTGCCCGGCAGCCGAGCCGGTCGTCAGCAGCACCGTTCGGAGCGAGGGAACGCGGTATGGCGGCAGCTCCATGATGAGTGGCGGTGACGCGCCGCGGATCAGCGTCTTTTTGAACAACCACCCAACGGTCAGGGCCGCGACGATGCCCAGCGCGTACATGGCAAACAGCATCACACCGGCCGTTGAAACGATGCCCCACAGCCGCTGTTCGGCCGGGAAAAACGCGCCGATCATCAGCGCGTAAACCGGCAGCCGCGCGCTACAGCTCATCAACGGTGCAATCAAGATGGTCGCCAGGCGGTCCTTGGCGTTTTCAATCGTTCGGGTCGCCATGATCCCCGGAATGGCGCAGGCAAAGGAACCCAGCAGGGGAATGAAGGATTTGCCACTCAACCCAACCCGGCGCATCAGACGGTCCATGATGAACGCCGCCCGCGCCATGTAACCGGTGTCTTCCAACAAGGCAATGAAGAAGGTCAAAATGAGAATCTGCGGCACGAAGGTCACGACCGCCCCGACGCCGGCCAGAATGCCATCCGCGATGAGGTCGGTCAGTTCTCCGTCCGGTAGGACTTGACGGGCGATGGTGGCCAGTTGGCTCACGCCCCGGTCAATGGCGTCCATCGGAACCTGCGCCCAAGTGAAGATGCTCTGAAACACAAACAGCATCAACCCGGCAAAAAGCGCCGGCCCCCACCAGCGATGGGTCACTACCGCGTCAATGCGGTCGCTCGTCGTGCGCTGAAACGCCGCCGGCTGGTGAATTGCCGCTTGGCAGACGGTTTGAATCCAGCCGTAGCGCCCTTCCGCTTCAGCCGCCCACCACTCGATGCCCATGGCTTCCAGTCGGGCGCGGGCCGCCTCGACCGCGCCTCGAATCGGCGGCGGCAAGGGTTCGTCTTCCGCGACATCATTGAGCAGCAGCCGAATGGCTTCGCCTTCGGCCGCGACACTTTCCGTCCACTGGTTGGCGCGAAGCAGATCGGTCAGCGCCGCCACTTCCGCCTCAATCACCTGTGGCAAGCGCCACTGCCGCGCCGGCACGTCCGGCAGTGGCCCGGCCAGGCGCTGCCGGAGGGTGTCCAACCCCGTCCCCTGGCTTGCCACAATCGGCACGACCGGCACGCCTAGGCTTTGAGACAGCCGGTCCAGGTCGAAGGTCAGCCCCTTGGCGTCGGCGACATCCATCATGTTGAGCGCCAGCCAGACCGGACGCCCAAGCTCCATCACCTGCGTCACCAAGTAGAGGTTGCGCTCCAGATTGCTGGCGTCAACAATCGCCAGCAGGGCTTCGGGAGGTGGGGTGTCCGCCTGTCGCCCCAGGATGACATCGCGGGTAATCTGCTCGTCGAGTGAACGCGCCGCGAGGCTGTAGATACCCGGCAGGTCAATGACGACGATGTCCTGATGGCCGACCGTGAACCGTCCTTCCTTTTTCTCGACGGTGACGCCGGGGTAGTTGCCGACCTTCTGACGGAGTCCGGTAAGGGCGTTGAACAGGGTCGTCTTGCCGCAGTTGGGATTGCCGACCAGCGCCAGCCGGCGCGGAGGATGACGTTCACTCACAGGCCCCCTCACGGCAGGGAAACTTCGACGGCGGCGGCTTCGTCCTTGCGTAATGACAGCCGGTAGCCCCGCAGCTCGATTTCCAGCGGATCGCCGAGTGGGGCAACGCGAATGACTTTGACGGTGACACCGGTGGTCAGTCCCATTTCCTGGAGACGCTGCGCGACGGTGCGTCCGCCGCGAACCCGCTCCACCCGCGCTGCCGCGCCGATGTCCAGTGTGTCAAGCGTCATGGCAGTCGCTCCACCAGCACGCCGCGCGCCGTATGGCGATTGAGCGTCATCCGCGCACCGAGCACGGCGCACACCAGTGGGTCGCCCGCCGTAATCACCCGCACTTCGGAGGCTTCGCAAAGTCCCCGCTCGCGCAAGATGTCAGCGCCATCCATATCTGCCACGCGACACACCCGCACCCGCTCACCGGCGGCAACATCGGCCAGGGTCAAGGAACGATCATTTGCGGCGGCCGCGGACGTCGGACGTAAAGCACTCAACCAGCGTTTCATGAAATCAAGACACTTCAACCGGTAGCATGACGTAGGCCAACTTGGCCACGAACGCAAACCGTAAGTGAATTGAAAACTATTTTCAAGTTATTCAGTCGAGCATTGGCCGCTGCCTAACGTTTCGCATCGAGTCCCAGCGTCGTGACCGACTGGGCGCTCATCCAGCGATAGACCAGCAGGAAACCAATGACAGCCGCAAAGGCCGTCGGCACGGTCGTGTCGGCTTTGACGAACAGGTAGAAATGAACGGCCCCGGCAACCGCGGCGACATACGTCAAGCGGTGCAGTTGTTTCCAGCGCCGCGCGCCCAGACGCTTGATCATGCCATTCGTGGATGTTGCGGCCAGCGGCAGCATCACCAGAAAAGCCAGCATCCCAAACAAGATGAACGGCCGCCGGAGCACATCCACGCCCACGGCGACCAAGTCAAACACCTTGTCGAACCAGACATAGCTGAACAAATGCAAGCCACCGTAAAAAAATGCAAATAACCCAAGCGTCCGGCGTAGTTTGATGAGCCAGGCCGGTCCGAACCACGCCACAAGCGGCGTGACCATAAGCGTCAGCGTCAGGAAAACCAGCGCCAGCATCCCGGTCAACCGCAGGATGAACTCCAGCGGATTCGCGCCAAGCCCGCCGGTCACCCCGTCCCAACTACACAGCACGAGCGGTAGCAAGCCGTTGACCAGAAGCACGCGCTGGGCAAAGACCGGGTTGAAGACTGCGACTGGGCGAGCGTGGGTCATGCCGATTGTTGCTCCGTGGTGCGCCGGGTAAGGGGTTGGGTCGCTTCGAGGGCCGTCACTAGCTCATTGACCGTAAACGGCTTGCATAGGTAGTCGTCCACGCCGGCAGCGAGCGCGGCCTGCCGTTCCTCCGGTAAAGCGGCGGCCGTGAGCGCGACGAACCGTGGCTGGTGAGTTGCCGGCAAGCGCTGTTGAATCTCCCGCAAGGCTTCAAGGCCATCTTTGGCCGGCATGTGCAAGTCCAGAAGCACGAGGTCGTAAGGTTTTTCACAGGTGACGGCATCGAGCACGGCCTCTACCGTCTCGGTGCCGTCGGTGGCCGTGTCAGCCTGGTAGCCCAGTTTCTCGAGCATCTTCAGGGCCAGTTTGCGGTTCACGGCATTGTCCTCGGCAATGAGGATGCGCAGCGGATGCCGCTGCCCAAGCGTCTTGTCGAACTGTGGTTTGGTGGTGGTCGAAGGTTCTTCGGTTCGCTTGGCCAGTAACTCCTCCAGGTGTCGCCGAAAGCTCGTCAGCTTGATCGGCTTGGTCAGAAGCGCGGCCGGCGCGACCGCCTCGATCTGGGCCTTGATAGGCTCCTCCATGGTGGAGCCAAAGAAAAGAATCGGTAGTTGGGCATAAGCCGGTTGCTTGCGAATCTCCCTGGCCAGCGCTGGGCCGTCCATGCCGGGGAGGTGGACATCGAGAATGAGCACATCCACCTTCATTCCGCCCCGTAGGCAACGCATGGCTTCTTCCGCCGAAGAAGCCAGGATGGGCGTTGCGTGCCAGGCGCGAAGCTGGGACTCCAAAACTCGCCGGTTGGTCGCGTTGTCATCCACAGCAAGAACGATTTTGCCTTCAACCGCAGGCAGCGACCCCCGGACGTACACGCGCGGCTGGCTTGGTGAAGCCTCGCACTGCACGGTGAAGTGAAACGTCGTGCCGAGACCGACTTCGCTTTCAAACCAAATCCGGCCGCCCAGCATTTCCACCAGGCGCTTGGAAATGGCGAGCCCCAGCCCGGTGCCGCCGTAGGTCCGCGCGGTGGCTTCTGTGGCTTGCTCGAATTCACGAAAGACCCGCTCCTGAGCTTCGGGTGGAATGCCGATGCCCGTGTCGCGCACGTCAAACCGTAACTCATACTGGCGTCGTTCGCGGGCACCCTCTTCCGGAAGGCTGGTTTGGTCATTGAGCGGCTCGGCGCTGACGGTGATGACGATCTCGCCGCGTTCGGTGAACTTGACCGCATTGCTCAATAGGTTGAGCAGAATCTGTCGCAAGCGCGTTGGATCGCTGATGAGAGTGGGTGGAACGTGGTCCTCGATGAGATAGGCTACGTCCAGGCGCTTGCGTCCGGCCGGCTCGGCAATCATGTCCAGGGTGCTTTCGATGCACTCCCGCAAATCAAAGGGCAGGTACTCAATCTGGAGCGCACCGGCCTCGATTTTCGAGAAATCGAGAATGTCGTTGATGATGGTGAGCAAGCTCTGGGCGCTCGACCGAATGGTTTCGAGATACTCGCTTTGCTCGGTTGAAAGTGGCGTGCTGGCCAGCAGGTTGGACATGCCGATGATGCCGTTCATCGGCGTGCGAATCTCATGGCTCATGTTGGCCAGAAAGGCTGACTTCGCGCGGGCGGCCGCCTGGGCCTGGTCGCGGGCTCGTTCCAGGCGCTGGTTGAGTCCGGCCAGGCGGTCACGAGCCAGCGAAATCTCCCGGATGACGGCCGTGGTTTGCGCCAGTGACCGCCGCACGATGAAGATGCCTTCCAAGCTGAAGATACCAAGGACAACGACCAGCCAGGCCCAGCCAAACCCCTGGAGTTGCAGGCGGCGCTGATTGGCCTCGATTTCAAGCTGGTCAACAACCTTTTCCATGGCGGCGAGAAACTGCGCTTGATGCTCTAGGACCGTTTGGATTTGCTCGGCCGAAGGCGGGCGTACCGCGCCGGTGGCGTCGGTCGTCGCCAGGATCTGCCGCAACGTGCCGGCCATGGCGTTGAAATGCGGCAGGGTTGCCGCCAGGGCAGCCCGCGTGGCTGGGGTGTGGGTAACGCTCAACCCTCCCTCGGCTTTGCCTTCCCACAGCCCCCGGTGCGCGGCTTCCCATTGCGACAACGTCCCGCGCAGTTCGGACAAGTAGGCCTGGCGTTCTGCGGCATCAGGCGCAAACTGCCAGGCCAGCAGGCATTTGGTGAGCCGCTGGCTGCGCATGCGCTGCCGGCCGGCCACGTTGATGGTGCGGGCGTCGTCCCGTTGCTCGGCAATGAAATTTTGCACGGCAAACTGCCCCCCAATGGTCAAGGCCGCCAGGGTGACCAACACGACCACGTACGACCAGCGCAGCCGCTTGACCAACGCAAGGTCGCGCTCGATGGCAACGGTGTCGGGCGTCCAAGACGATGGAGTGGAGGGCATAAGGCACTTGCTACGACAGGAGAACGAATAGTTGGTGGTTGGGGACGAAGCGAACCCAGAACTACGGCGCAAGCTGCCGCATCAGCACTTCAAACGCCTGGAGCGCTTCCTTGAAAGCTGCCTGGTACTGTTCAGCGTAAATTGGAAGCGCCAGCATCACAATAAAGATGCCCAGCGCCATTTTGACCGGCATGCTCAGGAAGAATACGTTGAACTGGGGGGCAACGCGATTAATCAATCCGAAAAAAACATCCGTCAGCAGGAGTGCCGCCATGGCCGGGGCCGACAACCGAACGCCCAGGGTGAGTATCTCACCGGTAAGCACGATAACGCTGCCAAGCGCCGGTGAGATGCCGACGCCAAGGTTTGGAAAGTCCGTCACAGGCACCAGCTCAAAGCTCCGAAACAGCGCTTCAATCACCAGCCGGTGCGCCCCAAGGGCGAGAAAAATCACCACTGCGACCTGGAGCTTGAACTGGCCCAGTTCGGACACCTGCTCCTGAAGCATCGGGTTGAGCATTTCGCCCATCATCGCGCCCCGTTGCGCGTCAATGATCCGTCCGGCGACCTGAATGGCCTCAAACACCAGCGAGGCAACGAACCCCAGCGTAAAACCAACGGCGACTTCCTTGATGACGAGCAGGGCAAACCCAAACGCGCCACCCCGGACGGCCAGCTCCGGTGTGCTAGCGCTCAGTCCGGGAACGATCAGCAACACAAAGGCGACGGCTTCGGCAACCTTGACTTGGTTGGGCACGCTCTGCCCGCCAAAAAAGGGGACAACCGTCACGAATGACAGCATCCGAGCAAAGACGAGTCCACCCAGGACGAGCAGGGCCTGGACGGAAACCTGCACATCGAGCAAGCGCAGCAGTGCGTCAATGAAGCCAACCGGGTCGGTCATAGCGGCCAGTCGCTACCAGCCCCACGAGCCGGGAACGCCCTTGAACGGCCCAACGATGTCTTTCGTAATCCAGCCGCCGTAGAAGTCACCCGGCTGGGGGACGACTTGTTCGTCGTCCACGAAGCAGGCGTCCATGGCGCGGGCATAGAAGGCAATGTGTCCGGCCAGTGGCGCGAAGGGCGCGGTCGGCTGCGGATAGCCCCAGGCGGCGTCCGGCGCCACGTGCTGCCCCACCCGCACGGTGTAGTACCGGGCCGCTCCCTTCCATTCGCAGTACGACGTTCGCTGGCTGGGAACGACGGTGTCGGGGACGATGTCGGCCGGTGGAAAGTAATACACCGGCGGATGGCTGGTTTCGAGCACCCGCCAGCCGCGTGTTGTCTCGGCAATCGTTTGTCCGGCGAAGACGACGCGCAACCGTTTCGCCGTTTGCTCCAGACGCGGTGGCCGCGGGTAATCCCAGACGGATTCCTGTCCTGGCTGTGGTTGGATGGGTTTGGGAAACATAGGCGCACTCCAGGAGAGAAAGACTTGCGAAATCGGCGCTAACGCGAAACAGTTACCATCCCTTGCCCCAGCGGGGCATGACACCCCCGCAACAGATGGAGTTTGGATGCCATGCCCACCACACAACCAATGCTGTCGCTGCTGCTGACGGACCTCTATCAACTCACCATGGCGCAAGCTTACTGGAAGTCGGGGCGCGGTGAAAAGGAAGCCGTCTTCCAGATGTTTTTCCGCCGTCACCCGTTCGATGGCGGCTTCACCGTGGCGTGCGGTCTCCAGACGCTCATGGATGTGCTCACCCAGGCTAGATTTGACGACAGCGATGTGGACTATCTGGCAACGCTCACCGGGCAAGACGGGCAGGCGCTCTTTGACGCGGATTTCCTCGCCACCCTGCGCGACTTTCGCCTGACCTGCGATATTGATGCCATTCCCGAAGGCACCATTGTCTTTCCGTTTGAGCCTCTGGTGCGGGTAACAGGCCCGCTCGTGCAGGCCCAACTTCTGGAAACCATCATTCTCAACATCATCAACTTTCAAACCCTCATCGCCACCAAAGCCGCCCGGATTTGTATCGCGGCGCAGGGTGAGCCGGTGATCGAGTTTGGGTTGCGACGGGCGCAGGGACCCGATGGTGGTTTATCAGCCAGCCGCGCAGCCTATGTCGGGGGCTGCGTGGCAACGTCGAATGTCTTGGCCGGCAAGGTGTACGGCATCCCGGTGCGCGGAACGCACGCCCATAGTTGGGTGATGTCGTTCGATGACGAGCGGGAGGCTTTCCGAACCTATGCTGAGACCCTGCCCAACAACTGCGTGTTTCTGGTGGATACCTACGACACCCTGGAGGGCGTGCGCCGCGCCATCGAAGTTGGCCACTGGTTGCGGGAGCAGGGCCACGAAATGGTCGGGATTCGGCTGGATTCCGGCGACCTGGCCTACTTGAGCATCGAGGCGCGCAAGTTGCTTGACGCCGCCGGCTTTCCCGACGCGATGATTGTGGCCAGCAATGACCTGGACGAAACCATCATCAACAGCCTCAAGCAGCAGGGCGCGTGCATCAACGTCTGGGGCGTGGGCACAAAGCTCGTGACCGGCTACGACCAGCCAACATTGGGGGGCGTTTACAAGTTGACGGCGCTGCGCGACCGGGGCGCGGACGACTGGCGCTACTGCATCAAGCTTTCTGAGCAAGCCGTCAAGATTTCGACGCCGGGCATTCACCAAGTGCGCCGCTACAGCGTGGACGGCGAGCTGGTGGCCGACGCCATTTATGACGTGCGCTCAAATCTGGGGTCGGGATGCGTTGTGATTGATCCCCTTGATCCAACTCGTCGGAAGCGCATTCCGCCAGAAGCTACCTATGAAGATTTGCTCGTCCCGGTGTTTCGCCAGGGCGTTCGCGTGTATGAGCCACCGCCGCTGGATGCCAGCCGTCACCGGGCCCAGTCCAGCCTGGCGCGGTTGTCGCCGGGACTGAAGCGGTTCGTCAATCCACATATCTACCCGGTTGGACTGGAGCAGTCGCTCTACGACCTGAAGATGCAACTCGTCTTACAAGCGCGTGGCAGCAACGGTCAGACAACGCGCCCGTAGTCATCGGCGAGGCGGGTGATGTCATCTTCGCCCAGGTAGTCGCCGCGCTGGATTTCAATGAGCACGAGGAGGTCCGCACCGGGGTTGGCAATCCGGTGGGCCGCGCCCACCGGCACGTCAACCGCCGCGCCCACCGGGACCTGCCGCTCGATGCCGTCGAGCGTGACCTGCGCGCAGCCTTGCACCACGATCCAGTGCTCGTGGCGCCGGGCATGCTTTTGGTAGCTCATCCGTTTGCCAGGTAGCACCTCGATGCGCTTGACCTTGTAGCCGGCCCCAGCATCGAGAACAGTGTATTGTCCCCACGGGCGCACGTCGTGCTCCAGTGCTGGACGATATTCGGTTGCGTTGGTTGGTGTCATAAGTTCGTTACGCTTTCAGTTGTTGGATGATGCCGGAATGGGATGTCCATTGCAACATGTCGGGCGGCTGTAAGCCGTGCCGGGTGGTCGTTGGCGCTCGGTTGGCCCCTAAGCGCCCGGCGACGGGTTTGTGATAAGCTGCACGAAGTGAAAACAGTAAACCCTTTGGAGCACTCAGGCATGGGTTTGTTCGACAAAGTTCGCTCAATGCGTGAACAAGTCGTTGGCATGATCGAGGATATGCGCCAGCGGCATGACATTGAGGAGCTGGAGCGAAAGCTGGTGGCTGCCCCGGAAGACATCTTCCTCATGCAGCAGTTGAGCGATGCCTACCAGAACGCCGGCCAGGGGCGACGCGCCGTGGACTTGCTGTGCCGGATCGGGGAAATCTATCAGACGCAAGGCAATAGCGAGACCGCGTTGGCCTATTTCCGCCGGGCCGAGCGCCTTGCCACCAGTGACGAACGCCTGCGCTTGCTGCGCTTGATGGTTGACTTGATGATCCGGCTGAGGCGTTACGCGGATGCCTTTGAGCGCGCCTACCAAGTGGTCGAGATGCTCGTCGCCCATGATGAGCTGGCAGCGGCCCGTGGTTACATCGAAGGCTTGCCCAAGTTGGGCGAACATGATCCGAAGTACCGCAAGGAGCTGGTTGATCTGGTCAACATCAACCGGCGTGAGTGGGCCCAGGGGGCACGGGGAACGTGGCTCGATGAGCCAGGCGAGCGGTCATTTGTTTCAGACCGGCGTGAGCAGTTTCCCGATCAAACAATCCTGGTCGTGGATGACGAGCCGGGGACCTGTGAGGTTCTCACCCTGTGCCTGCGCCGATTGGGATGCGCGGTGGTCACGGCGGCGGACGGTGAGCAAGCCCAGGACGTGGCGCTTCAGTATCGGCCGTCGCTCATCATTTGCGATTTACTGATGCCGCGCATGGATGGGCGGCAGTTTTTTGATTGGACGCGCCGCCATCCAGTACTCAAGGATGTACCGTTCGTGTGTCTGTCCTCCCGTGGGCAGCAGGAAGAGCGCCTGGCGGCCTTCGAGCGCGGCGTTGAAGACTACTGGGTGAAGCCGTTCAGCGCGGCGGAACTGACATTCCGGGTCAAAAACCTACTCCGCCGCTTGCAGCCAAACGCCGACTTCCGGGGCAAGTTACATGAGGTTTCCTTCCCGGAAATCTTGCAGATCATCGAAGCCGGGCGGAAGACCGGGGTGCTCAAGGTAAGCTCCGAGGGGCGGGAAGCGACTTTCTACCTTCGTGAAGGGCAAATCCTGGACGCCGAGATTGACACCTGTGATGGCGAGCGGGTGGCCTATATCGTCATTCGTTGGTTGCGGGGTGATTTTTCCTTTCGGAGCACGACCGTGGAGCGTCCGGCACGGATTCGACTCTCAACGCAACAACTCCTGCTCGAAGCCGTCCGGCGCTATGACGAAACCCAGTCGCTGCTCGAATCCGAGCCGGATCTCAACCGTCCCTACATTTTCGGCGAAGCCTTTGCGCTGCTCAAGGTGCCGGATGAATTTGCAGCCGAGGTCAGCTTTCTCAAGTCACTGTTTGACGGACGCCGTTCGTTTGGCGAGTGTTTGCACGCATTGGAGAACGACTTGGAAGCGCTCACCCTGGTTGTTGAGTTGCGCCGTGAGGGGTTGCTCGTTCCGTTGCCGGCGGGCCCCCTTCCAGAACAACGCTCCTCCCTGGATGGCTGAGCCTGAGGCTAAAAACAGGCTGCGCACGGTATCAGAATCCATGCTATCGTCGCGCGCAAGTCAAGTTCATATCACGATTTTCCTCTGGAGATATGTACCCCTGTGCGCAAACAAGTTCACCGTTGGTTTAGCCCACATCTCGGCGTAGAGATGCCCATTGCCGTTTATGGCCACTATGGCAAGCCGCTGCTGATGTTCCCGACGGCCGCGGCCGATTTTGAGGAGTACGAGCGTTTCTTAGTCGTTGACGTGCTCCGTCCGTACCTCGATGCCGGCATTGTCAAAATCTACTCCATCAACAGTATCAACCGTGAAAGCTGGATGAACGAGCATCTCCATCCAGCCCAACGGGCGGCTCGGCAGATGGCCTACAGTAACTACATCTCGCACGAGGTGTGCCCCTTTATTCGGAGCGACTGCGGTGGCTCGCCGATCAAGATTGCGGCGACGGGTGCCAGTTTTGGCGCTTACCATGCCGCGAACTCCGTGTTTCGTAACCCTGGCAGCTTTGACACCCTCATTGCCATGTCGGGATCGTATGACATTCGCCCCTGGTGTGATGGATTCCACAACGATGACGTGTACTTCAATAACCCAATTGAGTACTTGCAACACCTGAACGACGATTACTTCCTTCCACTCCTGCGCCATCAAACCGATATTCACATCATTTCGGGGCAGGGCGCTTATGAAGCTCCGGAGCGGTCGCGCGACCTGTCGCGTGTCCTTTACAGTCGCGGCATTCCGCATTCGCTCGATCTCTGGGGACATGATGTCAACCATGATTGGCCCTGGTGGCGGCGGATGCTTGACCTGTATGTGCCACGGCTCTTTCATGCCTATGGCCCGCGATAATCGCCCCTGACCCATCTCTTGTCTTGCGCCGTTTCGAGGTCGCGGCGTGGCGGTGGTGGTATCCCGTTTTCTCACGTGAGGTCTTGCATGATGTCGAAGTTTTGGGTCTCAAGCCAAACCAAGTCAGCGATTCAAGTCTTTGGGGCCGTGGTCGGGCTGGCGCTGGGGTGGATCTTGCCAGCGCCAGTTGCCGCTCAGGTGACGACGAACGCCTCGACCAAGGTCACCACGATCAAGCGCGCTTTGACGGGTGACACCGTTGTTTTGCAGGACGGTACGATTGTGCGCTTGATAGGCATCCTAGCGCCGTCCTCCGGTCCGGCGGCCGACCAGGCCCGCGAGCGTGTGCGGCAGCTTGTTTTGGGGAAGACAGTCGAAGTCTGGCTCGAAAATCAGAATCAGGACATCAAGCATCGTGACAAGTACGGACGACAACTGTCGTATATTTACCTGCTACCGTCCCGGAAGCTGCTCAATGCGGAGGTCATCCGTGATGGGGATGCGTTCTTCTTCAGCCAGCACTTCATTGACGTGCGGACAAAAAACCTCCTCCTGGCAGCTGAGTACCAAGCCCGCATGGCGAAGATAGGTGTCTGGGCGCAGGCGACTGAATCACCGGAAGCAATTGCCAAGCGGGAAGGTCGCCCCTACGAGGAGCCGGCCTTTACCCCACCTGATGACCTCGACGAACCTGACAGCGCAGCGAGCGGGCGTCCCGTGGATTCGGTGTCAAGCCCAAGGGTGGAGAATGTTCCATCGCGCGAGGGAACGCTATCGGCGCCAGTTCTGGACGCCAAAGCGACGTATGGCAACGTTCGGGTCGAAAGTTGCGCCGTGCTGGATGTGCCGACGCTCGGTCAAGTGGCGCTGATTGGTGTTCAGAACAGCACTGGAAAAACTGGTGAACCAGCGCGCATCGAAGTCGTCAAGCTGGTGCAGGGCAAACGCCTGCGTTTCGAGTACGACCCAGCCAATGCCTACCGCGACCACCGCGACCGAGATGGACGGCTCTTGGTCTATGCTTTCCTGCCCGATGGGGCGCTTCTCAATTTGCAGATTGTTGCCCGCGGGATTGCCGACGTTGATATTGATTACGACTACAAGCACAAAACGGAGATGCTGACGGCGCGGGACAGCGCGCGTGTCAGAGAGCTTGGTCCCCGCTGGCGAAACGATATTCCGCGGACTGTCTCACTAGAGCGCATCCGGCTCTCAATGGTAAAGGTTATGAGCGAACAACTCGGCCGGGCTGGCGCGCGCATCGAACTGGTCGGCGACGACCAAAGCGTGCTGCGCATCTCGCACGACCTAGTTGACCAAACGAGTGCTGAGCAGTTGTATCGCGCCTTATCCGTCAGTGAAGGCGGTAACTTGCCACTTTTGAGGAGCACCGGTATTCGGGAAATCCAGTTCACGGACGCCAAAGCCACCAAGATTTTCCGCTTTCCATTGTGAGTTTCTCCGCGGCGGGCGGCCGATGGGTTCTGACGCCTACCCGCCAGGCACGCTTGCGAGGGAATGATGTCCAACCCACGCCGTCAGAACCTGCCTGACCCGTATCATTTGGTCGGAACTGTCATTAGTGGCAAGTATCGCTTGGACGCCGTGCTTGGCATTGGCGGCATGGGCGTCGTGTACTTGGCGCACCACACCGGCATCAACCGCAAGTTGGCGCTCAAGGTGCTCAAGCCCGATGTGGCGGCCTCAGACGCGACGATTGCCGAGGCCTTTCACCGCGAGGCCAAAATCTCCGGTGGACTGACCCATCCCAACATCATTTCCGTGACCGACGCCGACACGCTGCCCGACGGCACGCCCTTCATGGCCATGGAGTTGCTGGAGTGTCCCACCCTTGAAGATGAACTCCAGCGAAGTAAGCGTTTTCCGCTCAACCGGATTGATAGCTTGCTGGGACAAATCTGCGACGCCCTCCACTACGCCCACCAGTCTGGACTGGTTCACCGCGACCTCAAGCCGGCCAACATTGCCCTGATCGGCGCCGGGCAGGTGACGGAACAGGTCAAAATTCTCGACTTTGGGATTGCCAAGTCGCTTGATGAAGGGGTTGGCAAGGTTAGCCAGGCAATTGGGACACCCCTCTACGCCTCGCCAGAGCAGTTTGTCCATGGCGGTGACATTGACGCGCGCGCGGACCTCTACAGCTTGGCTGTCATTCTGTACCGCATGCTGGCCGGCGTGTTGCCCTTCCAAGGCAAGACGATTGGCGAAATTGTCTCACTGCACCTCACCGCGCCCCCGCCCCCCCTGCGCACTCATGCGCCGGAGTTAGCCGAGTCAATCGAAGCCTTTGTCCTGGGCGCCTTGGCCAAACAACCGTCGGGGCGGCCGGCCACGGCACTTGACTTTCTAGCGGGCTTTCGAGCGGCCTGCCGGGGGACAGTGGTTGGAGAGAGCAGCCTGCCGCTCTTGGGAAGCGGAACCGATCTCATCGCCAGTGTCCTCGAGTCCGCGTCTGGCACGCTCCCACCGGCGAACCCCGCAACGGCGTCGCCGCTGCCGCCTGAGTTGACGGGGAATATCACAGCAGCTCAAGTCTCGCTGAAGCGTCCAACTGAGCTGCCGGCGACGTTGCCGCCGCCCGGCTCGCCATCCGGTGAAGTGGGACGTCCGCCGCTCGGTCAGCGCTCCCAACCAGAAACGGCGTCCCAGGTATTCAACCGGCAACCGGGGGATGTCCCGGCGACTGCTTCATCCCCACGGCTGGGCATCCCCGTTTGGGCCGGGGCTCTATTGGTACTGGTGGCAGTGGCAATGATTGGCGGGGGGGTGTATTGGGCGGCCTTCCGTGCTGCGGCAACGCCAGACGCTGCAAATGGCGCGCACACCGCCTCTGACCGCCGCGATGACACAAGCCAGACCGGTGGGAAGCCAGTGGTCTCCTCGGCTTACCGGGAACGTTTTGACCAAACGACAAGCCAAGTCCGGCAAGCGATGCGTGAAATTGTGCCAGACAGCGGTGGTGATCCCTTATTGCGAGACCTGCGCAATGCCGTGCAGCTCAACCCGGTGACCATCGAAAGCCGCCGCCGTGCCGTGGAAGTTGCCGAGAACCAAGTTGCCCAAATGACCACGACTTGGTCAGCCCTGACTGCGCCTGAACCCTGTGCGACCGAGCACCGAGTCCTTGCCGACCGCTATCGCCAGCTGCGAGATGCCTTGCACAACTACGGCGTGTCGGTGCGAAACCTAGGCAATGCTTTTGCACGGACCGACTTTGACATGTCTCAGCCCCGTGAACGATTTGCTGAGTCGGAGCGGGAAGACCTTGCGCGCGATCAGATGTTGCTGGAACAGGCTTGGCGTGACACCCGTCAGGCAGAAGCCGCTTTGCGCGACCGCCTCAACCCATGAGGCGTCTCGGCGTCTGCCTCCCGAAGTGGGCGATGCTGGGTACAAAACAGCTTGTTTCACGGGTATTGGCCAAGTATCGTGTAACGGACTTGCCTGGGTGCTCCGAACACCGCACTTTTAATACATCTAAGGGGACTTTCCACGTCATGGAAGACAACGTGAGCGAAGCTAATGTGCTCGATGCACCGCTGCCTGACGCGCCAACCGACGACCTCCCGTTTTCAGGCTTTCCTCGCCCGCAACTGCTGGCCTTTGTCCGTGGGGTCGCCAATATCGTGGCTGCCGATGGCAAGGTAACTGAGTCTGAGAAGGCGATGCTCTATGGGTTGGTTCGTCAAACTGGGCTTTCAATTCTTGACGAAGACGTTAGGTCCGCCATCGAGGCGGAGCTTGCCGGACCCTCCCCAATAGAGAAGGTGATTCAACCCGTGACCGATCCGCTCTTGCGACGCGCCCTGTATCAAACTTGTGTCGAGGTGGCGTTATCTGATGGGCATTTGGCTGATGTGGAGCGATTGAAGCTCGTCGAAGTGGCCAGTCTGTTCGGTCTCAATACAGACGCCGCCCGCGATTTCATCCAGTGGACGCTCGATAGCATTGCCGTTGAGCGGCGTGGCGCTGAAATCATCTCGAAGCTGTAGCTGCGGCCTGTTTGGTTTCAGGGCAGTAAACGCGGGTTTGAAGAAAAAACACCGGAAGGAATCTTCCGGTGTTTTTTCTTCGGTGGAGTTTTTTGGTGGATATGCCTGCCGCCGGGCCTGGAAACCGGCGTTCGCCGAAGCATTCAGCGAGGGAACTGTAACGGTCTCCAGCTTGGACGGCGCGCCGTCTGACTAGGACTATGTCCAACCATGAAGATCAAGGCGAAGGTCAAACGGTGAATGACGTGCCGCAGCCGCAGGAGCCGGTTGCGGTCGGGTTTTTGAACGTAAAGCCTGAACCCATCACGCTGGACACATAGTCGATTTCCACACCTTCAAGGTATTGACCGCTGAATGGATCGACGAAAACGCGAATCCCGCCGTTTTCATCGCGAAGAATGATTTCGTCGTCCTCGCGGGGCGCATCTTCAACATCGAGTCCATACTGAAAACCTGAGCAGCCGCCCGGCATGACCCGAACACGTAGCCCGCCTTCCGCGCCAATACTTTCAGCCGCCATAAACTTCTTGACCTCTTCGACTGCTTTGGATGTCAGAACGATCATGACCTACTACGCCTCACCTACTGGGTTTTAAAGTGGTTTTTCAACCTAACGTTTGTTTACTGAATTAAAGCAAACGGTGTCAACGTGCCTTCCCGAAGACACCCGATACCAAGCACCCGGTCAGACAACAAAGCCCACTCACCACAGGGTTGAAGCCCAGGGGCTACGAGAGCATACCTGAAAAAAAGGGACACCGCCCCCCAAGCTTCACGATGGACGCTTCCCACTTGAGTGGCCTTGGACAGCCGGGCGTTGGATGCGCCGACCGCCGATACCAACTACCTGATGACAGGTCAAAGGCAACCGTTCGGGCGCACGCCAAGCGCCTTTCTCGGTGGCACGGCGCCGTGGCTTACGATTTTGTCGTGAGAACGATTCGCTTCGGCTCTTCGCTCGTGCTGCTCTTAGCAGATGGCGCGGGGGACTCCGTGCTGGCCGGTGTTCCTGATAGCCCGGCCATGATGCCGCGCATGGCGGAAACGGGCAGCGCCGTCAGCTCGCCGATGGCGTCAATTCCCTTGAACGGCAAACCGGGAATGAATTTGAGTACGGAAAGCGTCGTTTCAACACCAATTTGGTGAAGATGAAAGATTTTTTCCGACAGTGGGAGATTTGAGAAATTGCCTTCGATTGAACTCATGTGAGACGTCTCCGTAAACGCAAGGAGGGTAAGTAGGTTGTGGGAAGCATACACGATGAGGACCAAAGCGTGAATGTGTTTCCCGTCCAGCGGCCAACCAGCGCCGGCCGCGACGCCGCAGTGGATGACGCAGCGGGATTAGGGTTAGGGAAGGTAGCCCCCCCGCCCACTACCAAGTCGCCGCTCTTTTTCTTGCTTCCCAACCAGCCAAAATAACGGCCAGGCCAGTCCGGCAAGCACGGCTGCGGCCGGGGTTGCTCGCATTTTGAGCGCTTGTACGAGCGTGTAGATACCAACGCCAAGGTATAGCAAGAGCAGGAAACTGATGAGCCAGTACATGCGTGTGTTCTCCCAGGCAAGCTATGCCAACGTCCGCTTTCGTGGGGACACTGAAACCATACCATGATAGCCATGTGCGCCAGGCTACAACCCGCGGTTGGCTGGCTATGACACATTGCTCTGGCGGTGGGGCTTTCCGGCGACGGCGTACGTGTTCAGCCGGTGTCATGTCGCCCCTTGGTGCACTATTGCGGATAGGCGGGTGGGTGGAATTCTTCCGGGAAAAGCGGCGTGACGTTGACGCTCCAGTACGTATCAGAACGCTCGACGCTGCCGACGGCGACGATGACCAGGTGATTCATGCCGACGACGAGTGACCCGACGGAACCGATGATCAGGAATCCACGTTCTTCGAGTGCCTCGCGGGCCGGCATCGTTTTTTTGTCCAGAAACGGTAACGCAAACCCGTCCTGTAGGGCCTGCTTCCACCGTGACAGCAACGTAAAGGCATAAGGCTCAAGTCCGGCTACGGCCAGGGCTTCGGCTTTTGGAAAGGTAGCTTCCCAAAACTGCATGTTCATGGCTGTCACCTCGTGGTTGCCGCCCGTTGTCGGGTGCCGAATCCAGGTCGGGGCGCGGCGGTCGGCATTCCGGCCACTGCCGACATACGGCTTGGGTTAGGTTGCCAAAAAATCAAGCGCCAGTGCCGTCATGGCTCGGACGCCGGTGGCAATACAGGCTTCATCCACAGCGAACTGGGGCGTGTGGATGTCGCCGCCAACACCGGCAGCTTGGTTTGAAACCCCAAGTGAGAAAAACATGGCCGGCACTTCGCGGGCAAAGTAGGCAAAGTCCTCCGCCCCCATGCGCGGCGCGTGATGGATAACCTGTTCATCGCCAACCACGCGCCGGAGGGTTGGTAACATGCGCTCCACCAGTGCCTGGTTGTTGACCAGCGGCGGGACAAGGCGTTCGTAGCGAATGTCGCAGGCCGCTCCGCTGCCGGCAACGGCATTCGAGACGATCTGGTGAATAAGATGCTCGGTTTCGGCTCGTACCGTTTCGTCAAAGGCCCGCACCGTGCCTTCCAGCACGACCTCGTCCGCCACGATGTTGTAGCGCCGGCCGCCCTTCATTTTCCCGACGGTCAAGACCATCGGCTGCTGGGCATCAATCATCCGGCTGCGAATGGTTTGCAGCAACATCACGACCGTCGAGGCGACCACGATGGCGTCCACGCCCCGGTGTGGATAAGCCCCATGCGCCATCTTGCCCCGGATGGCAATGGTAAAGCGATCACAACTCGACATCATGACGCCTTCGTTGTAGCCGAGTTGTCCGGCTGCAAGGGGCGGGTAACAGTGCAGCGCAAACATGGCATCAGGGCGTAAGGTTGCCAGGACGCCTTCCGCAATCATGAGCTTTGCTCCGCCTTCTTCGCCGGGCGGCGGGCCTTCTTCGGCCGGCTGGAAGAAGAAGCGCACTGTGCCGGCGAAGTGCTGGCGCAGCTGCGCCAGCACTTCGGCCGTCCCAAGGGCAACTGTCATGTGCACGTCGTGTCCACAGGCGTGCATCACGCCTGGCACAGTTGAAGCAAACGGCAGTCCGGCTGGTTCATCAATGGGTAGGGCATCCATGTCGGCCCGGATACCGACCACCTTGCCAGGCCGCTGGCCGGTCAGGGTCGCGACAATCCCGTGGTGCGCTACATTGGTGCGAATGTCAAATCCGCCGAGCTCCTGCAACCGGTGTATTAGAAACCGTGCCGTGCGAACTTCGCGGTTGGATAGCTCCGGGTGTTGGTGTAGGTCGCGACGGGTGGCAAGCAGTCGCGCCTGAAGCTTGGTCACAAGTTCGCCCACAACCCGGTCGCGGTTCGTGGACGAGTCAAAAAGACGATGGTGAGCTGATGAAACGGTTGCCGCGTCTGGCATGGGTCTTAGATCATGAAATTCCACAGAGCAATAACACAATGGTAATCTTGACGAAGGCGCTTGAAAATCATGCTTTGCCGGAAAGCTTGAGGCGATGGTTTTTTACTTGTGGTGTGCGCACGTCGTGAAACTGTGGCGAAAGGCGACCTAATATGCACCGGATACTCGTTTGTGCGTTGATTGGCTGGCTGGGGTTATCCAGCTTGGTTGCCCCGGCGGGACTTGGTCCGGTTGCGGCCCGGCCGTTTGTCCAGAAGTCCGGCCAGGCGACACTGGACGTTGACTTTCTCCGCCATGAGTTACTGGCGGTCATCAATGCTCAGCGTGAGCGGGTTGGCGCGCCGCCAGTCGCACTGGATGAGTTGGCTAACCAAGTCGCTGAAGCCCATGCGCGCGACATGGCGGAGTACAACTACCTGAGTCACTGGAATCGGGATGGCTGGAAACCTTACATGCGCTATGGGTTACGCGGTGGAACGGACTACTCGGCCGAAAATGTTTCCATGCTGTCCGGGCTGTCGCCACGCGCAACACTGGACAGCATCAAAGCAGAACTACTCCAACTGCATCAGTCCATGCACGATGAAACACCACCCAACGATGGACATCGCCGCACCATCCTCAACCCGGAGCACACGCACCTTGGGTTAGGCTTCGCCGTGGTTGGGAAAGAGCTGCGCATGGCGCAGGAGTTTCTGAGTCGCTACGTCCACGTTGAACCACTTCCGACAAGGGCCCGACCAGGCGACCGTCTGTCCGTGGTCGGCCAGGTCGTCAACCCGGCGGAAATGCTTTTCTACAGCGCCATGGTGCACCACGAGCCGTTGCCCCGCCCGATGACACTTGACCAACTGTGGCAGTCGAAAGCTTACACCTTGCCGGAAAAGTTTCGCTTGCTCAAACCCAAGCTTGGTGACGGGTCACAGTACACAGATGGTACAACGGGTGAAATTGACCTTGGTTCCAGTGGACGCTTCAAATTTGACCTAACGTTTCCCAAGCGCGAACCAGGCGTTTACACCACAATGATTTTCGTCCAGCGTGGACTCAAGGGAAAGCCGTTTCCGGCGGCCAGTCTGTGCGTTTGGGTTGAGTAGGCGGCGCGCACAAAAAACCAAGTTTTTGGATGCCGTTTCAAAAACTTTGCATGCCGTCCGGGCAGACTGGTCGCCCGATGGCGCGGACAGTTGGCCGGCAGCTCTCGCTCGTTCAGAGCAAATTAGGCTTTTCAAAAGACTTACCTCCTCTGAGCTGGACGCTCGGCGGTTTGGCGCTCCCAGCCCCGCCGGGCACGAGAATCTGGCATCAAAGTTGCTCAAATATGTCCAAAAATAAATATCGGCAGTTCGACGCAGGCAATCTGGTTGGTTCTGCGAAGCAGGGAGGAGCATGTCTTATGACAAACTGGATAAGCCGTCTGACGGCGGTTGTTGTCTTGGTACTGGGGTTGGCAATGGTTGGCTACGCCCAGCTCGACACCGGGACAATTGCCGGAACGGTGTTGGACGAATCAAAGGCCGTGGTTGGCAATGCCGCAGTGACCGTTCGCAATCTACGCACGGGACTGAGCCGGACCACCCAAACCGATGGCGAAGGGCGTTTTCGATTCAGCAGTCTGCCCATCGGAAGCTATGAGCTGACGGTTGAAGCGGCTGGGCAAGCAAAGTACATCCAGCAGGGGATTGAGTTGCTGGTCAACCAAGTGGCCGTGGTGGAAGTCGGGTTGAAGGTGGCCGCGACCCAGGAAATCGTAACGGTGACGGGCGACGCCTCAATTCTCAACACTGCCAACTCGGAAGTAAGCACCCGGTTTGATTCGCAACGCCTGATGAACTTGCCCATCGCAACGAATGGCAATGTTTACAATATCCTGCTTTCCGTTCCGGGGGTCAGCCAGTTGGGGTCGGGGCAAACCGGGTTTGCGAACGGCATCAGCTTTTCGTCCAACGGTGGGCGCGTCCGTTCCAACAATTTCATGGTGGACGGGCAGGACCTCAACGATCCGAGCGTGGCCGGGGTCCAGCAGCCGCTCAACAACCCGGACCTGATCCAGGAAGTGCGCATCATCACGAGCCAGTTTGCGCCGGAGTTCGGGCGCAACAGTGGTTCGGTGGTCAACATGGTGACGAAGAGCGGGTCGAATGAGTTTCACGGGTCGCTGTTCTGGTTCAACAACAACAACGCGCTCAATGCGCGCAGCAACCTGGACAAGCGAGCCGGGCGGACAGAAGCCCCTTTCCGGGTTGAGAATCGGATTGGCGGCTCATTAGGCGGACCGATCTGGCGTAACAAGACCTTCTTCTTCGGCACGCTCCAGCGGTGGACCGACCGGGCGCTCGGTTCAGGCTTTACGCTCAACGGCGCGCCAACGGAAGCCGGTCGCCAAGTGCTCCAGTCGGCGGCCGGAAATCGTCCCCAGGTGGCGGCGCTGCTTCGCTTTCTGCCAGCCGCGCAGGCGCCGATTGGACAGAGCCAGAGCTTCACCATTGGCACGCAGACCTTTACCGTTCCACTTGGGTCGCTCACGGGGTCGGCTTCGCAGAAGTTTGACAACTGGCAGTGGTCCACCCGCATTGACCACCAGTTTGACGACCGCAACCGGATTTCTGGAAGTTTCTTGTTCAACGATCAGATTTCGTCGGGCAGTGGTCAGGTCACGCCGCCTGGCCTGACCACCCGGGTCGTGGGCCGCCAGCAGGCGCTCAACCTGACCTGGACGCATGTCTTTTCACCCCGTTGGATCAACGAATACCGGATGGCCTACAACCGGTTCAACTCGGTGACCAATGCCGATGATCCCTCGTCCCAGGAAATCCCCTCGATTGAAATCCAGTCGCTTGGATTGCTCGGCTTCAACTCCGCCGCCAGCCGAACCGCCATTGGGCTGGCTGTGAACTTGCCGCAATCGCGCACGAACAACACGTACCAGTTCCAAGATGTGATGACCTACACGTTCGGGAATCACACGATGAAGTTTGGCGTGGACATCACCAACCGTGACGTGCGGAGCTTCTTCTTTCCGACGATTCGTGGACGCCTGCAATACAACACGTTGCAAGACTTCGTGGACGATCGGTCGCAGATTGCCCAGATCAACCTGCCGTTGCGTGGGGGCCAGGCGATTCAGTACTACAAGTTCACGGATGTCTTCGCCTTCTGGCAGGATGAGTGGCGGATTCGGCCGAACTTCACCATCACCTATGGTTTGCGCTATGAAACCCCAGGCAATGCGCTCGAGGACCTCTATCGCCTGAATGACCGGATCGTGGCGGCAAATGGCAACGATCCCAACTTCCGCCTTCAGGAGCGTCCGGGGCGTGACATGAACAACTTCCAGCCCCGTTTTGGTTTCAACTGGAATCCACGCACGGAAGCCGGTGGCGTCTGGGGCGCGATTACCGGCGGCGATAAGCTGGTGGTGCGTGGCGGTTATGCCCGGACGTTCGACGCCTCGTTCCTCAACATTGCGCTCAACGTCGGCACGGCCTCGCCCTTTGCGGCGACGGTGACATTGCCCTCGACCGGATCGTTTACTGCCTTGCAGACCGTTCAGCCCTTCACTGGCAACCCGCGTCTGTTGGCCGCAACTATCGTCGAGCCGGATTTCCGGTCGCCCTACGCAGACCAGTACAGCCTGGAAGTACAGCGTGAGCTGTCGCGCGACGTCGTGTTGCGCGTCGGTTACGTGGGCACGAAGGGAACGGCGCTGTTCCAGACGATTGACGCCAATCCCAACCGTCCGCGGACGACGCCACCGACGGCTACCGACCCAAACGTGCGTATTGATCCGACCCGTGGCACCGTGCGTTCGCGCGCCAACGCCGCCTCGTCCATTTACCACTCGCTCCAAATCAGCGTGGACAAGCGCCTGAGCCGCAACTTCAGCGCGGGTGTCCATTACACGTGGAGCAAGTTCATTGACGAGGCATCGGAAATCTTCAATCCCTCGACGGGCGAAATTGCCATTCCGCAGGATTCGTTCAACCGGCGGGCGGATCGCGCTGTGTCAAGCTATGACCGGACGCACCGACTGACGGGCAACTTCGTGTACGAACTGCCGTTCTTCCGTGATCAGCAGGGTGCGGTTGGCCGGTTGCTGGGTGGCTGGCAAACGTCCAGCTTCATCACATTCCAGAGCGGTGCGCCGTTCACGGTGCTGAATGGCTCGGATCCGCTTCAATCGCTGGCCGGCATCAACGGGCTGGTGGGCGACCCGATTCGTCCGAACCTCAATACGACGCGGAATTTGAGCCGTCTCACGGTAGCCGAAATCCTCCGCGCCGGTGGGGCGAGCTTGTTCGCGCCACTGCGTCCAGGGCAGCGAGTCGGCGACTTGGGACGTAACACGCTCCGCGCCGATGGCATCGGCAACATTGACCTGAGCGTGGCCAAGAACACGCGCATCGTCGAAGGCCACAATATCCAGCTTCGCGTGGACTTCTTCAACATGACCAACACCCGCAACTTTGGCGTACCCATCGCGGTTCGGACTTCTGCCGCGTTCCTCAACCAGTGGGGAACGGATGGCGGCAACCGGCGCATCGTGTTTGCTCTGCGCTACTCTTTCTAGCGTCATCTTGATTGCCTTTGACGCGGCCCCGTGCAGCCCCTACGCTGCACGGGGTATTTTTCTGTAACGTATTTTTCTTGTGGAGCGCGGCCGCCTCTGGTGGTTGCCGCATGGCATGGCTGAGCAAAAACAACGTGGCTTGGTTGCCGGATTTCTCTTTCTTGCCGGCTTGGTGACGCTCGTGGTTGGTTGGCGGGCGTTTTGGTTTCTGACGGATGACGCTTACATTGCCTTTCGCTATGTGAGCAACTGGCGGCTGGGCCATGGCCTGGTCTGGAATCCGGCGCCGTTCCGCCCGGTCGAGGGCTACACCAGTTTGTTGTGGGTGGTTGTGCTGACGGCGGTGTGGAAGGTCACCGGCTACGACCCGCCGGCGGCAGCCAACTACTTGACCCTGGGCTTTGCCGCGCTGACGCTGGTGTTGACCGGCTTGGTGGTGTGGCACATGCCGTTCAGCGCCCGGCTCGCGCCTGGACGCTGGGTTCTGCTGGCCGCCGTTTTCATTGGCATGCTGAGCAATCGGACGTTTCTGGCCTGGACGAGTTCCGGCCTGGAAACCGCCATGTTCAATGCGCTGTTGTTGGCCTGGATGCTGGCCTGGGTATGGCTGCCGCGTCACACGGCCGCGCGCCTGGCGGTGACCGCCACGCTGGCCGCACTCGTCTATCTGACGCGCCCCGACGGCTTGCTGTTTGCCATGGCATCCGGCGCACTTTTTGCCGCCGACGCCTGGTTTCGTAAGCGAACGTGGCGCGTGGTTGACTGGCTGGCCGTCGCGCCGCTGCTGGTGATTCCGGCGCATTTGCTCTGGCGCAAGTCATTTTATGGCGAATGGCTTCCGAACACGCACTATGCCAAGTCCGATCCCCGCTGGTTGTGGGTGACGAGTGGTGCGCGCTACGCACTGTCGTTCGTCATCGAGTACGCCCTGTGGTTTTGGTTGGCGCTGGCGCTGGCGGTGCTGTGGGTTGGGGTGCGCCGGTGGCGCCAGACCTGGGCCTGGCTTCGCCAGGATGCGGCGCGTCTGGAAGCGGCCGTGGGGTTGCTGGTGATCGGAGTGAGCGTCGGGGCGCAAGTGGCGTATTACACCTTTGTCATCGGCGGCGATCACTTTGAATATCGCGTCTATAGCCAGCTCATCCCGCTCATCTTCATCACCGCCGTGTGGATGCTGAACGCCCTGGAAGCAAGGCTGATCCCGGCCGCTGCCTTTCTAACCCTGTTTATCGGGGCGTCACTGGTCATCCCCTGGACGCACTGGGCGACGACAAAGGATCGGATGAGCCGCGAGGAAACGAGTTACATGAAAGTTGCCGTAGCCGACGTCTTGGCCCGACGGCTGCCGCTGCCGGACGTGGCGCTGGCTTACTTCCGCTGGTATGACCGATTGCAGTTTTGGCTGATTGATCATGCGGTGTGCATGCGGCACCAGGAACACAAGGTTTTTCACCTTTTCCTCCTTCAGGTGCTTCCGGCGCGGGACGTTGGTGAAAAGCTCAAGGACGACCACTATCCGGTGGTGACGCAGACGTCCGTCGGGGTCATGGCGTGGGTTCTGCCGCACGTCAACGTGATTGACGAACACGGCTTGAATGATTACGTCGTAGCGCGCAACACGCGGGCAACCGGCGATCTCATGGCGCATTTTCGCAGCCCTCCGCCGGGGTATCTGGAGTGTTTTCGTCCGAATGTCGCCATTCGGGACGGCCGCGCCACCATTCTGCCACGCGATCCACCGCTGACGGCCGCCGACATTCGGCATTGTGAGGAAGCCTTCCGCCCGTGACTATTCCCCCCGGAGCGCCACCCGGATGGACTTCTGCGCCGGCGTCGGGTTCGGCACCGGGCCGACCGCGACATCGAGCGTCGTTATCACCTCCGGGATAACGGTGACCGTGATGGAACGCTTTTCACGCAGAACGGTCACCTTGACCGGTGTGTTCGGGCGCAAGGTCGCCAGAATGGCTTCGACATCGGCTTCGCGGCGCACCGGCTTGCCGGCGATGGTGCGCACCAAGTCACCTTCTTCCAGCTCGGACTCGCCGGCCGGTGAGTCGGGATCAATTTCGGCAATTTCCAATCCGGCCGGAGTCTCCTCCAGCTCAAAGCCGAAATCCAATTCAGTAAGGGGTTCGACAAGCATGGCCAAACCGGCGCGGGATAGCGTTGTTTCGAGGGGCAGTTCGTCCACGCCCTCCACGAACCGCTGAAAAAAATCGCTCATATCCGTGCCGCTCAGGTCATTGGCCGCGGCGACCAAATCGGCCGGGCGGTAGCCTGGACCGTCCGGCGGGAAGTCCTGCCATAGGCGGCGCATGAGGTCATCGAGTCCACGGGCGTTGTCCGTCCGGGCACGCAACTCGATGTCGAGCAGCAGCCCGACAATAAAGCCTTTGCGGTAGTAATCGAGTGGAATGTCTTCAAAGCTGCTCGTGCCGGTCAGCCAGGTGGCGACCGATGCCTCGGCCAGGCTTACCTGCTTCGTGGTGGGGTTGTTGGCCAAATACGTGAGCGCGGCGCGAACGGCTTCGTCGAAGTCGTTGGCCGAAATCAGTCCGGCACGCCGCAGCCCGCGCCAGGCATAGTATTCAGTGACGCCTTCGGCAAACCACAGTTGCGGGGTGTATAGCTCGCGGTCAAGCGTGTAGTCGGCAAACTCGCGCGGCCGGAGCCGCTTGACGTTCCAGGCATGGAACAGCTCGTGCGCCGTCACGACGAGAACATTCTTGGCCCGTGGGTTGTCAAGCAGCGTTTCGGGCGCGTAGTTGATCAGCGTCCCGTCGGCGTGTTCCAGGCCTTCGAGGCGTTCTTCGTCGTCGTCCGTGTCTTCAAAGGGCAGGTACTGGAACATGTACTGCTTGAACGGCAACCCACCCATCAGGTCGGCATAGGTTTCGACGATGGTGGTGATGGTCTTTTGCAGTCCGGTTGGGTCTTTCACCGGGCGCGTCAGCACGACGGCAATCGGCGTATTGCGAACTGAAAAATCGAGTCGCGTCAATTTGCCAACGGCAAGTGGCGCGTCAATCAGCGCGTCATAGCTTCCCGCCACGTAGCTGTTTTCAGCCCCTTTGGCCAGGGGCGTGGCAACCTGCCAGTCCTTGGGCAGACTGAAGGAAAGTGTCGCCGGCCACCGGCGGCCATCCGTCACATAGAGAAACGTTGCCGCTCCGGCAAGCTGCCCATAGCCCTCACCGAGCCAGTTTGAGTCCACGCTTTGCCGCTCGCACAAGAGGCGATAACGCAACACAAGCGTTGATTGTCCGGCGCAGTTGACGCGCCAGGTTTGTTTGTCGAGCCGCCGGAGCACCAGCGGCTGACCATCGGCGCGCCGGGCGGTCAGGTCGAACAAATACTTGGCATGGTTGAGAATTTCATATGAACCGGGCGTCCAGGCGGGCAGGGCGACATCCACCGTAGCGCGGGTGTCGAGGCCGCGGATCGTCATCTCGATGCCGGCTTCACTGTCGCCAGCCGCCCCGATCGTGACCCGGTAGTTCACCGTTGGTTCGGCCAGGGCAAGCAGCGAGGTCAAGCCAACGGCGACCAGCCAGAGGCAGCCGCGATACAGGTAGCGCCGCGTCCGGCAATAAACAACGTAGCCACACAAAACGTCAAAACGAGGAACACAGGTCATAGAACCAAACTCACTTGAGAATCAGCTTATCGCCGGCGCGACGGATGCCCGATACGGTGGCGCTTGTCAAGCGCCGGCGACCTACGGCGGCCGGTGGACGCTCGTGGCCAGCTATGAAAAACTCGCTGCATTGTCGCGTGGTCAGCGACGAAAACGCTTGTCGAAGGTACGCTTGGAAGCATGCTCACGGAACGCGCCATCGAGAACTACATCCTTGAAAAAGAACCCTTCTATCTG
Source organism: Chloracidobacterium validum (assembly GCF_018304825.1). Classification (NCBI taxonomy): domain Bacteria; kingdom Pseudomonadati; phylum Acidobacteriota; class Blastocatellia; order Chloracidobacteriales; family Chloracidobacteriaceae; genus Chloracidobacterium; species Chloracidobacterium validum. The sequence continues at coordinate 829,634 of NZ_CP072649.1, read as the reverse complement.
CCGGTTGGCAATGAAGTCGAGTTGTTTACGGCAGCCTACCAGGCCAAGCTGCCGGTGATGCTGAAGGGACCGACCGGCTGCGGCAAAACGCGCTTCGTCGAACACATGGCGTGGCGGCTCAAGCGGCCCCTGGTGACGGTTGCCTGTCACGAAGACCTGTCGGCGACGGATTTGGTCGGGCGCTATCTGCTCGAAGGTGAAGAAACGGTTTGGCACGATGGACCCCTGACCCTGGCCGTCAAGCACGGGGCAATGTGTTACCTGGATGAAGTCGTTGAAGCGCGCAAAGACACCCTCGTGCTGATTCACCCCCTGACGGATGACCGACGCATGCTGCCGGTCGAGAAGCGCCGTATCGTCATCGAGGCCCCGGATGAGTTTCAGTTCGTCATTTCGTACAATCCCGGCTACCAGAGCGTGCTCAAAGACCTGAAACAGTCCACACGGCAGCGTTTCGTGGCCATTGAGTTCGACTATCCGCCGTTTGAAACCGAGGTGGCCATCGTGGCCCGGGAAGGGCAGGTGGACGAAGCAACGGCCCGTGACTTGGTAACGATCGGGCAAAAGGTGCGCAACCTCCGTGGCCACGGCCTGGAAGAAGGCGTCTCGACGCGGTTGTTGGTCTATGCCGCGCAGCTCATCCGGGGCGGTATCGCGCCGGTGAGCGCTTGTCAGGTGGCCATCGTCAATCCAATCACGGACGACCATGACCTTCAGCGCAGCATTCAGGAAATCATCACGACCGTGATGTAGGGGACAGGTGACCCGTTCCGAATCGGCCGCTGCGGCCCAGGGCCCTGCCGTCAAACGGGAACCCACGTCTGTTTATCAGGAGAAGCTGGCGGTATGCGTACAGACCAAGTGACCGACTCGCATGAGCTGCTGGTCGAGTGGATTCGCAACGAATTCGCTGCCGAACAGGGTGCGGGGTTTCCACGCCTGAAGCGCATCCCGGACACACGGGTGATCCGGTTTCTGGATCACTTCGCAACCTTGAACGCCGGTGAACAGTCGGATTTGATCGCCATTCTGGCTGACTGGTCTGCCCACAAGTTCTCGCGGAAGGCGATGCTGCCTGCAACGAACGAGCGATTCAAGCAGGCAACGGCCTTTCAGAACGTGACTGGCGGAATCCGCTACACCGGCGTGAAGCTACTCGCCGGTCTTCAGAAAAGTGCCAAGCTTGGTGGGCTGCCAGCTTGGTTTCAAGCGCGGGGCATCACGGGGTTGGCGATGCAGGTGCCGACGCCCCTGGCAAGGGATATGTCCGACCTCGTGCCGGTCAGACTTGATACCCTGGGACGGCAGGTAAAAGCTGCGTTCGCTCGGCGTTTTGCGGCAAGTGAGCGGATGTTTGAGCCTAGCTTCAGGCAATACAGGGGGAGGCACGGCCGGGTTTCGTTGACCATCACGGTTCGATACCGGGGAGATCTGCTCAACGCTCAACTGCACTATAGTGTGGATGTCAAGGATGAGGAAACGGACACGGCCATCCCCGGCCTCATTTTCGAGGGGGTACTGGGGGGCGTGGGACTTGGCTTGTGGAATTACCTCACCCGGGAAAATACCGCCCGCTCCGTCAGCCTCCTGTGTGATTTGGTCGAGTACGTCGCCGAAGTACCGCAGCGCCTGCCGAAGTGCGGCTAGGCGCGGCAAAGCCGCCATCACCAAGTGCGCTGGGTTCCGCAGCGCATAACCGCCGGCCTTGGCTGGCTTAGGCTCCCGACCGGTCAGGCTGGTTCGGCCACGCTTCCGTCGTGGCGCGGCCGGCCAGTCCATGACGCGGTCCGCGGTTCTAGGCCGCAGTGCGTCATGGGAGCCCGTGTCACCTCGCTTCGCGCGTTTGCAATTTCACCAAAGAAGTGTAAGATTGCGTACCCTGTTTTGTTCCAACCTCCAATCATCCCCCTAAAGTCAACGATCAAGGAGTTTCGCGTATGAGTGCACCGGCGACCGCGATGTATGAAGTCGCGCCTGAAGTTAAGTCATTTGTCGAAAAAACACGCCACATGCTGATTGATGGACAGTGGGTCGAAGCCAAACGCGGGCAGGTTTTCAAAGTGTATAACCCGGCCAACGGAGAAGTCATTGCCCACGTGGCCGAAGGCAACGCCGAGGATATTGACTTGGCGGTCAAGGCTGCGCGGCGCGCGTTTGATGAAGGGCCGTGGCGCCGCATGACGCCTTCCGAGCGCGGGCGGTTGATCTGGAAGCTCGCCGACTTGGTTGAGCAGCACCTAGAAGAGTTCGCCCAACTCGAAACGCTCGACAATGGCAAGCCGTTGACGGTATCGCGGGTCGCCGACGTGCCGCTGGCAGTGGATTTGTTCCGTTACATGGCTGGGTGGGCCACCAAAATTGAAGGTGAGACGATTCCGCTTTCCGTGCCCGGTGGCACCTACCTGGCCTATACCCTGCGTGAGCCGGTTGGCGTCGTTGGACAGATCATCCCATGGAATTTCCCACTCCTGATGGCAGCCTGGAAGTTGGGTCCGGCGCTGGCGGCCGGGTGCACGGTCGTCCTCAAGCCGGCCGAGGAAACGCCACTTTCGGCGCTGCGCCTGGGCGAACTCATCCTGGAAGCCGGTTTCCCGCCAGGCGTCGTCAACATCGTGCCGGGTTATGGAGAAACGGCCGGCGCGGCGCTTTCGGCGCATCCTGATGTGGACAAAGTCGCCTTCACCGGCTCAACCGAGGTCGGCAAGTTGATTGTGAAGGCGGCGGCCGGCAATCTCAAGAAAGTCACCCTTGAGCTGGGCGGTAAATCGCCCAACGTCGTCTTCAAGGATGCCGATCTGTCGGCTGCGATTGAAGGCGCGGCCAATGCCATTTTCTTCAATCATGGCCAGTGCTGCGTGGCTGGTTCGCGGCTCTTTGTCGAGGATGACATCTATGACGAGGTCGTGGCCGGCGTCGGCGAAATTGCCAAGCGCATTCGCGTCGGCGAAGGCTTCGACCCGGCAACTCAGATGGGTCCGCTGGTGTCAGAAACCCAGCTCAGACGGGTGACTGGCTACCTTGAGTCCGGTGAGAAAGATGGGGCGAAGGCGGTTGCCGGTGGCCATCGCGTCGGTGACAAGGGCTATTTTGTGGCGCCAACCGTGCTCACGGACGTCACCGATGACATGAAGGTCGTTCAAGAGGAAATCTTCGGGCCGGTTGTAACGGCAATGAAGTTTTCAGACATCCGCGAAGTGAGCGCCCGCGCCAACAATACGGTTTACGGACTCGGAGCCGGTATCTGGACGCGCGACATCAGCAAGGCGCATGCGCTGGCGGCCGAAATCAAGGCCGGCACGGTGTGGATCAACTGCTACAACGTCTTTGACGCGGCGCTTCCGTTCGGCGGCTACAAGCAGTCGGGGTGGGGACGCGAAATGGGCGGCGCCGTGCTTGACGCCTACACGCAGACGAAATCCGTGTGCATCAAGCTGTAACCCTGTGTGGCTGGCTCTGGGTCAACCGGAAGCCGGGCCACCGACTGAAAACGTTGGGGCAGACCCGGAAGGGCTTTGCCCCGCTTTCCATCTGGCGTGGAAACGCAGTTGTCAGCTCGAGAAGACGATGTTTGACACAAACCTACTGTCCGGCAAGACGATCCTCGTAACGGGTGGCGGAACCGGCTTGGGACGCGCCATGGCCCTGCGGTTCGCCGAGCTTGGAGCCCGCCTTGCCGTTTTGGGCCGCCGGCCGGAGCCGCTGAACGAGGTTGTGCAGTCCATCGAAGCCCAAGGGGGAGAAGCCATCGCCGTCACGGCCGATGTGCGCGATGCCGCCCGCGTCAATGCCGCCGTGGATGACGTGCTGTCTCGCTTCGGTACGATCAACGTCCTGGTCAACAACGCCGCCGGCAACTTCCTGGCGCTTACTGAGACACTTTCACCAAACGCCTTCAATGCCGTCGTGGGAATCGTCCTCAACGGCACGTTCCATTGCACGGCGGCCGTCGGCAAGCATTTGATTGCCCAGGGCATAGGCGGCTGTGTGCTCAACATCGTCGCCACCTATGCCTGGACCGGCGCCGCCTACGTCGTCCCATCGGTCTGCGCCAAAGCTGGCGTCTTGGCCATGACGCGCTCGTTGGCGGTTGAATGGGGACGCTACCGGATTCGCCTGAATGCGATTGCGCCGGGTCCGTTTCCGACCGAAGGCGCTTGGTCACGGTTGATGTTGCCGGGCATGGAAGAGGAAGGGAAGCGTCGCAATCCGACCGGACGGTTTGGCGAACCGGCGGAACTGGCCAACCTGGCCGCGTACCTCGTCAGCGATGCGGCCAGCTACATCAATGGCGAATGCATCACGATGGATGGTGGTGAGTGGTTGATGGGGCAGTCATTCAACCTTTTGACCCAGCTCCCGCCCGACCAATTTCGGGCGCTTTCCGAAGCGTTGCGGCCCAAAAAGTCGGCGACTGCCCAGCGAGAGGGAACATCCACCGCACGCGGTGACCATCCCACCTAGGTCGTTATCAGGCAGCCGCCTGCGATACGGCCTCGGACAGAAAGCGGCCGATGGCCTCGACCACACTTTCAAACTGGTCGTGGTGAACCCAGTGGCCGGCATCCGGGATTTCGACGTACTGCATCCGCTCGACCATCTGGAGTTGTGGGCTTTGGGCCAGGCTGGCCGCCCAGCTACTTGCCCCACGGACACAGAGCACCGGACACCGGACGGCGGCAAAGAGTTCCTTGGCCAGCTCCGTAGGGAGTCCGAGTGGGGGCAGGTTGCGTAGGTAAGGATCGAACTTCCAGATGAGGCTGCCATCGGCCGTGCGATTGGTGCCGTAGCGCGTCAGGTGTTCGGCCATGGCGTCGGTCAGGTGTGGGTTGGCTTCTTTCATGCGGGCGGTTGCCTCGGCAATCGAAGCGTAGCGCCGGGGCGTTCGCGTTTCGGCCGCCAGCACCCGTTCCGCCCAGACGCGCAACCGTTCGGTGTAGGTCTTGGTTTTCACCGATGGCGGCGGCCCCCAGCCTTCGATGTTGACGACGGCCGATACGCGCTCGGGGAAGGCGGCGGCATAGTGCATGGCGACAACGCCACCCAGTGAGTGCCCGACGACTGCCGCCGGAAAACGCTGAACCACGCTCCCAAAGGCAACCAAATCAAGCATGAACTCAGGGAAGGCATACATTGCGCCCTCCACCCAGGCGCTGTCGCCGTGGCCGCGCAGGTCGAGCGCATAGACGTGGTAGCTGCTGTGGAAATGACGCGCGACATCGTCCCAACTCCGGGCATGATCCTGCGTGCCGTGAACGAGCAGCAGCGGGGGACGATCGGTGCTGCCACCGTAATCCCAGTAATGCAGTTTGAGCCGGTGCGAATGGAAGTAATGCGATGATGGATTCATGAGAGCGTGCTTCCTGTTTGCTCCAAGCGGCCGGTCTCTCACCGGCCCGGCTGGGCGTTGCCCGGCGACGTTTCGGCCTCCAGTGGTTTTGCCTGCTTGACATGTTCCTCCAGCCAAGTGTGCGTCTCCCAGAGCATGTGCAGAATGGACTCCCGCGCCCGGTAGCCATGGCGTTCGTGCGGCAGCATGACGAGCCGAACCGTGCCGCCCAGTCCTTTCACCGCCTGAAAAAGCCGTTCGCTCTGAATCGGAAAGGTGCCGGAGTTGTCATCTGCTTCGCCGTGAATGAGTAGTAGCGGCGAGCGAATCTGATCGGCGTAGTTGAAAGGCGACATGCGCTGGTAAATCTCACGGGCCTGCCAATAGGTGCGCTCCTCAGCCTGAAAGCCAAACGGGGTGAGCGTCCGGTTGTAAGCGCCGCTGCGCGCTATCCCGGCCCGGAAAAGCCGGGAATGAGCCAGCAGGTTGGCCGTCATAAACGCTCCATAGGAATGGCCCCCCACCGCAACGCGATTGGGATCGGCGACGCCGCGCCGGGCGCACTCGTCAATGGCGGCCTTGGCCGAAGCTACGAGTTGTTCGATGTAGGTGTCGTTCGGTTCGCGTCCGCCCTCGCCGATGATTGGAAATGACGGGTCATCCAGTACGGCGTACCCCTGCGTCAACAAAAACAACGGCCCCCAGTAGCTCACCCGCGTGAAACGGTACGGCGAACCCTGCACCTGTCCAGCGGCGGCCGCGCTGACGAATTCCTGCGGATACGCCCACAGCATCAACGGCAGCGGCCCGTCCCGTTTCGGATCGTAGCCGGGTGGCAGGTAGAGTGTGCCGGTCAAATCAACGCCGTCGGCACGTTTGTAGCGAATCTGCTCTTTTTGAATACCGACCAACTGTGGCGTCGGATGGGGAAAGTCTGTTAGCGCCGTCAGCTTGCCCGTCGCCATGTCGCGGATGAAGTAGTTCGGTGGCTCGGTCGGCGATTCGCGCGTCAACAGAACTCGTTTGGCTTCGGGATCGAGCAGCGCCACCGGGCTTTCATAGTAGGGGGCTTCTGAGCGCCAGAGCCGGGTGGTCTGTCCCGTGCTGACCTCGAAGCGATCCAAAAACGGCCGGTCGCCTTCGGGGGATGCCCCTTCGCCGACCAGATAGAGCGTTTTGCCGTTGTCAGGGGAAAGCAGCCGGACCGTCCCATCGGCTGCCGCCTGGGTCAGAACGTTGCCAGGGTCGGCGTAGCGGTCTTCGGAGGAGCGTTCATGGATGAGCGTCGGCGCTACATCCGGCGCATCGGGCTGAAAGCGCCAGGTCCGTCGCAAGCGCGTCTTGCGCCAGCTTTCATAGGCGAGGGCAAGCTGCCCGGTGCCCCACTGAATGCCGCCAAACCGGTAGGCAAAGCCGACCGAGGGCGTCGGTTCGCCGCTGAACGGCGCGGCCAGGAAAAAGAGCCGGTCACGAATATCAGCCGCGACCGCCGGGTTGCCGCCATCCTGGGCTTCGACCCAGGCCAGGGTGGCCGGCGCGTCACTGCGCCACTGGATGCCGCGCGGTCCTTTGGCCGTTGCGTCAAAGCTCGTCGGAATATCGTCCCGCAAGGGCAGGTCGGCAATCTCGCGCACGACCTTGCCGCTACTGTCCCAGACCTCAATGCGCAGGGGGAAGTAGGCAGCCGGCAAGGTGTAGGAATAGGGGCGGTGCAGCATCTGCGCCAGGACGTACTGTCCATTCGGGGATGGAAGCGCGCTTTGGAACAGCGCCGGTTCGCCAAGGTTCCTCGCCTGCCCATTCAAGCCGACCTGGACGAGCTGCGCGGTCAGGTAGTAATCAAACAGGGCTTCGTCGTATGGGTTGCGGAGCAGGTCCTGAAAGGTGCGTGCTGCCGTTGCCCGTCCGCGATTTTCCTGCACGATGGGGCCGTCTGGCGCCGCCGGTGGGGCGGGTGGCGTGCCCCGTTTGGGCGGAACCGTCCGGCACAGCAGCCCCTGGCTGTTGGGAAGCCAGACGAACGGCCGGCCGAAGATCGCGTTGAGTTGGAGGTTGCCAACGCGCCGCGCGGCAGCTTTTTCGACATCGAGCAGCCACAGTTCGACCCGGTCGCTCGTCGTGTGGGTAAAGGCGACGGAGCGTTCGTCTGGCGACCAACTGAGGTCACCCAATCGCGCCGGGCTAGGCAAACCCGTCACCGGACGTTTCGTTCCATCGCCGAGGCGCAGAAGCGTCAGTCCGGTCAGATAGGCCGGCTGGCTTGGGCCGGTGGTGCGTGGATTGAAGCGGATGCCACCCAACCGAAGTTCCGGTTGCGCGACTTCGGCAATGGGTGGGAGGGCAGGACGGTCGGCCAGCAACAACCAAGTGCGCCGTGGACTGGTCAGCGCCACCGGTGGCAACGGAGCGTCCACCAAGTCGGCAATGGCTTTGGGCGGGGTTCGGTAGGGCGTCTGAGCCGGGGCTGCCGTGGGGAGACTCCCCAGTAGCCAGGCAGCTAAACAGAGACGGCCAAGCAGCCGCCAACGGCAGGGCGATGATGGTTGGAAAAGCATAGGCAGTCAGTCCAAATTGGCGGGTCAGGTGTCGCCGATTCCGGTGAGGTCGGCACAGCCAAACACCGCTTCCGCACGGGTGTAGTGCTTGAATTCGAGAAGATTGCCGGAGGGGTCTTCAAGGAAGAACGTCCGGTGTTCGGTCGGCTCGCCAACGAAGCGAGTCCGTGGCAACTGGCGAAACCGAAGCCCCTGGGCTTCCGCCCGAGCTGCTAGGGACTGCCAGTCCGCTTCGTTAGCAAAGACCATCCCAAAGTGTCGCGGATAAATCCCGGATTGCGGCGGGGGTGGCTCACTAACCAGATGGGCGACGAGTTGATGCCCAAAGAAATCAAGGATCAGTGCGCGGTTTGACGACCGTCCCAGCCTGCAACCTAGCCCTTCAACATAAAACCGGCGTGTTGCATCGAGGTCGGTCGCGGGAAATGCCAAATGAAAGCAAGCTTCACGCATTGGCGATGACGAGGCGGCCTGAAGTGAGCCGCCGCAGGGAAGTTTGGCGTTCGGTTCGGCAGACCGGCTGCGGCTGCCTATCGTAGTCCGGGACTCGGCGGCGAGACAACCTTGGCCGGCTTAACGGGTTGCGGGCGTACCGGACGACTGGCCCCAACCACAATCAGCCGCGCCCCGTGCGGCGGAATCAGCGCCGCAAACCGCTCGTCAAATGAGCCTACGTCCCGGCGCTGCCAGACATCCCGGACCGTCCGGCGGCCGCGAATCCCAAGGTCTTTCCAGTAGGCGGTCACCGTCTGCATGGCGTCGCCACGGTTGAACAACCCAACCGCCAGACATCCGTCGGCCAGCGGCCGCGCCCAGACTTCCGTGCCATCGTTGGCCGCGTCGCGTCGCGTCGCCGCCCGGCCCAGCTCATCCTGGTCAATGGCGATGACTTCAGGATTGGTCAGCAGACGGCGCGTAAACTCGTCCAGTTGGGTCAAGTCACAGCCGAGCATGAGGGGCGCAGCCAGTAGCGCCCACAACGTCATGTGCGTGATCTGTTCATCTGGCGTCAGGCGCGTCCGGCGCGTTTGCTCGCCCCAGCCCACGACGCCGACTACGAGCATGTCCGGGTCGTTCCACCCTCCCGGCCCGGCAAATCCGGCCAGGGGCGAATGCCGAAAGCCAATGCTGGAAACGCTCTCCCAGGTGTCTTCGATGTCGCCGGTTGTGCGCCAGAGGTTGCCGCCGACCGTTGGTGTCCGGGCCCAGGTCCAGACCTCGCCCAGGCCATATTGACAGATGGCATAAATCATATCGCGGTCGGTTTTATCGAGTGCTGCGCGCATGACAGCGTAGGGCTGCTGGAGCGCCTCCGGCGTTTTCTGGCGTGCAATGCCTTCGTACGAGCACCAGTCGTGCTTGAGGTAATCCACGCCCCACCGAGCGTACAGTTGGGCATCGGCTTCCTCATGGCGCCAGCTCCCGACGTAGCGCCCGCAGGTAAATGGCCCTGGCGACGTGTACATGCCGAACAGGAATCCCTTGGCATGCAAGGCATCGCCCAGCGCCTTCATATCCGGGAAGCGCTCATTGGGTTGCATGGCGCCGTCCGGAGTGCGTCGTCCCTGCCAGCCATCATCAACGCAAACATAGCGATATCCACAGGCGGCCAGTCCGGTGCGCTCCAGGGCTTCAGCGGCCGCGCGGATTTTTTCGTCTGAGACCTTCGTTCCCCAGACGTTCCAGGAATTCCAGCCCATAGGTGGTGTCAGGGCCAGTTTGTTGTTCCCGGCCACAATCCGCAGCGTCGCCCGAGCCGTGCCCTGGCGGTTGCGGACGGTGACGGCCACCGACGTTGTGCCGGCTTTCTCTAGCTTGCCGCGGATGATGCCGGTTGTGGCGTCGAAGGTCAGTCCGGCCGGCAGGTCCGTCACCGTGTAGGTCAGCGGCGGCGCGCCGGTTGCCGGAATACGATAGATGAACTCCCGCCCTGGGGTGGCTCCGACCACGCGCGGCCCGTTGACCCGCGGCAGCGGCTCATCATTGGCAGCGAGGTCGGGATAGCTTGGCTCGGCTGTTTCGGGTGGCGCCGCGCGCGGTGGGGCGTCGTCCGCGCTAACGCGCTGCATCCTTATCCACGGCATTGCCGCCACGTTGAACAGCAGCAGAATGATGACGGCTGTCCACCACATCCCAGGTAAAATCTTCAGCATGGCTAGAAAAACCTCTGAGATGGTGACTTTACCTACGCGGACGGCATTCGCCAAGCCGTTGATGGCACCGGCGCAGTGGCTTGGGGTGATACTGGCGCGTCGAACCGGTGGCTTCGCCGGTCACTGGCAAGGTTCGAGCGTAGGCTATCGGCGCGCCACAAGTGTGCTAGGGCAATAACCCGTCCGCTCACACCGGCGCGCGAACTCGCCAGACAAGCAGGGTATGCGCGCACTCAGACTTGGCATCCTACTCCAAACGACAGGGTTTACCCGCGCCACGGAGCGACGTTTCAGGTGAGAGCGCCGGTTGGGTGGCCGGCAGTTTCAGTTTCATTCGTGCCCAACTCACCCTCATCCTCGGTGGTCTCTTCCCTGAAAAGGAGGCGCTGAGAAGCTCGCTCCGGGTATTGTAAAAGTTGCCATTCTGTAAGTATTTGCGCACTTTCACGCTCTTTTCCCAAGCGTCGGGCAAGAGCCCTGAGATCGAGCAGATTGAGAAGTTGCGCGCTAATCGGCCGCTTTGCATCCCAAAAAATCAAGGCTGACCAAAACGCCTTGGCAGGGGCGGAGGTAACCAATTCGTACAATAGATTGCACGCTTCTTCCGACTGACAGGGGAGGAAATAACAGGTGTCGTCAAGAACCACCGGGCTTCCCTGAAAAGGTGACACCTGGACGAATTCAAGTTTCTTGTATAAACCGGAGATAGCAATTTTCCATGGAGCAAATGAATAGGGTCCAACACCAAAGATCGAAAATCGCGGACGGTTTCTGTATATTGAACTCTTCCGTTTGTCCAAAAGATATGCGTGTTCGGTAAGGTATTGCCACGTCTTGGGAGCATCTAACTTGAGACGGCTAACGTCATCACGCATGGTCCGCTGTGGCACAACCATATACCGAGACGGCTTCCTAGCCTGGGCAGCGAGATCAGAGCTTTTTAGCAAGGGAAAGCATACTTGGGGTTCAAGCTCAACAAAGTTCCCGAAGCCGTTAACAAAGTCTCCTTGTTCAACCCGCAGCTCGAAGACCTTGCTGCAATCATGCTTGATGCCTGACCGCCAGCCCTTGAAGCCGGCCCCGGCAAGGTCTTTCCAGGTCAGGTATGCCTTGACATCGGCAACGAGCATTCCATCTTCAAAACCAAACACACTATCGGCCTGTTGCGCATAGATGGAACGAAAAACAGGACATGTCTTACGTTCCTCATGGCGGTTGGTCGGATTGCTTCGGACCAACAGAAGGCAGGCATCAACTGAAGCCCCAAAGTATTCCTGGGCATCAATGACATAAATCGATGTTGACTCAAGGCATACCCTCTTTTGCCAGGCGTATAAAAGAACTTTACGCGCTACTGCTGTTTTGCAAAGCATGGCGAGTAAGCCATTTCTACCGTTGAGCCATTCGATGTTCCGCCTAATCATCCATTCGGAAATGTCGAAATTGCTCCTACCAGTGAGCGCGTCAATCCCGCGGAAATTGTCGAGGTTTGATTTCGTCGGAACATTGTTGCTATTCAAAATACCCAATGCTGAATTCGTTATCCAAGGCGGATTGCCTATGATAAGGATAGGTTCAGGTAAAGCTTCACCGATCTCGGACCAATTCGTAAGGAAGAAATCAGACTGGCGAACTTCAACCGATGCGCCCAGCCGTCTGTGTGCAATAGCCTGTCGCGCTTGCGCCACGTATTGCGGATTAATATCGAAGCCGACCGCGTGCCGCACACTTGGGAATGTTTCTAACGATGCTTCGAGGAATGAACCTGTTCCACAAGTTGGCTCAAGAATTGAAACTGGATGAAAACCAATCCGGGCGATGAGGGAGCAAATTGCCCTGGCCAATCTGATGGGCGTTTGAAAATCCCCGAATTCGGCTTTGCGTTGTTTCTGATCACGCATCACTATTTTAGTCTTTCAACCCCCGCAGCCGAACCGGCCCTCTCGATGACTCGGCTATATTGAAGTCTCCATTGCAGGGCATTCGAGATGGTAAGATAACCGATCTCAGGGGGGGTGGTAAGAATTTCGCGGGCTAGTGCCGATGCCTCAATCTCATCTACCGGAAGCCTGCGTTCTTCAATGAACGCCAAGATGTCATCCTGGTTACCCTTGTTTTCGAGGATTTGACGGAGACCTGTGGTGGTCTGAAAGTCTGCCGTTCGCTCTTTGCTGACGAAAAGTGTGTGCAAGATATTCAAGTTTCCCATAGGTGTTTGTGGCTCATCTGTCTTCTCGTATAAGAACACAAGCAAAGAATAGCCTAGTCCATAAATCTTCTGCCGAGCAGATTTGAAGGGACATGACGATTGTGGTTGCCTTATGCTTGTTACCTTCATGTCAACTTCGAGTTCTGGGAAATCTATGCCACTAGCAGAGCTTCCTTCCTGAAAGTCGTATTTTTCGCGGAGGTGAGACCGGAACTGATGCTCAACGTATGTACCAATCGCTTTCCCGTCAGTAACCCCATATAACGATGGAGCGCCATGTGCCTTGCCGGCAAACACTTGCGCTTCTGTCTTGAGAATTTCAAGTGTCAACTTTGATTTCATTGGTTCCGTTACGCTACCTCGGCCCAAGCGGGTTTGGACAATGCTCGGAGTAGAAAAAACTTCAAAGACAGGACTAGGCCCGAAAAAGCCCAGGAACCTCAAATACCTAGCACGTGTCTCATCAGCTCGCTTTTTGCTTTAATGGACTAAATCAATGCAAGTTGCTCAAATTTTTCCCCTTCGGTGCTCTCGGCCTTACGCTTGACATGGAGCGTATAATTGGCAATGAAAAGCTCGCTTCCTTTTTCTGCTCTGCCTTGCTTGTAGTTGTTCATGCCGTATTGCAGTTGCCAATCGTAGATATTTGCAAAGCTAAAGTTATTCCTGATTTCTGGCGAGTCGTCGTAAGTGATGAGCCAGGAATGCTTGCAGGCTCTCATTTCGACGGAAAATTCGTCGTGACTGAATCCAGTATGTAAAATGCCTTTTTTCCCATACAATCTCGATTTGGTCGCCTTGAAGTAAGGTGGATCAAGGAACGTGAACACTTCCTTTCCACCATCCAGTAAAAGTTCACGGTAGTCTGAATTGGTGATCTTGATGCCTTCCAACAGTTTCCCAATTTGGGCAACACGCCTGATTGAAGATTCTGTAAACCTCGCAGTGAAAGCCAATTTCGAGTATCCACCGGATTCAACGACACCTGAGAAAGTAATCCGATTCAGAACGAAAAAACGAACCGCTCTTTCAAACTCGGATAGGGCGCTAACATCCATGCGCGTCAGCTCATCGAATAGTGCCTGCCCATTCTTTCTTTTGGATTTTATCTTGAGAATCTCGCTTGCCAATGTTTCCGAATCAGCTTGAGCATGTTTCCAGAAATAGTACAACTCAGGGTTTAGGTCGTTGATCCACATCCGCAGTTGTGGATAAGCCTGACGTAGGTAGATAAAGAACGATCCACCGCCGACGAAAGGCTCTCGGTACTCTTCAAACGCTTGCGGCAGGAGAAATTTCATCTGGTGAAGCGCGCGTGATTTACCGCCGGGGTATCGTAAAGGACTTTTCATCAGGGCTTACCGGGTACAGTCTGATTGCCTCGACGCACCGACTTCTTTCCTTGATGTGCCGATGATCTCACGCCGGTTACCGATCGCTCAAAAACCGGCTTTCCAAAGGTTATTCGCCGGGCCGGTCGGTTCCGGCTGTGGCCGCGCGCCGAAGCCGGCTTCAGGGTGACAGGAGTTCGAGCAAGCCGGATTCGTCGAGAATTGCAATGCCAAGCGCCTTGGCTTTGTCCAGCTTGGAGCCCGGGTTGTCACCCACGACCACGTAATCGGTTTTCTTGCTGACGGCGCTCGTCACCCGTCCGCCGGCGGCTTCGATGCGGGCCGTGGCTTCATCACGGGTCAGGGTTGGAAGTGTCCCGGTCAAGACAAACTGCTTGCCGGCCAGTTGCGCCACCGCGTCTGAGCGCGCGGCGTCCAAGTGGGTAACGACCCCTGCCGCCGCTAGTCGCGCTACCATCTGCCGGTGCCGTTCGTCGGCAAACCACTGGCGGATGCCCTGCGCCGTTGCCGGCCCAATGTCTCGGACGGCAACCAGTTCGGCTTCCGACGCCTGGGCCAGCGCCTCCACCGAGCCAAAGTGTTGCGCCAGTAGTTGCGCCTTGCGCCGCCCGACATCAGGAATCCCGAGCGCAAAGATCAACCGCTCCAGTCCGGCCGTTTTACTCCGTTCGATTTGCGCCATGAGGTTGGCCGCCGACTTGTCCCCCAGCCGTTCGAGCGCGGCAACCTGTTCGGCCGTCAGCGCGTAGAGGTCGGCAACATCGGTGACAAGCCCATCTCGCACCAGCTTTTCCACAAGCACTTCACCAAGCCCTTCGATGTCCATGGCCGTCCGGGCGGCAAAGTGCTGTAAGCTCTGCCGGAGCTTGGTCGGGCAGTTCGTTTCTGGGCACCGCCAGGCAACTTCACCCTCTGGCCGAACCAGCCTTACCTGACGCTCAGGGCAGCCCGGGCAAAACACTGGGGCCTTGATAGGGGGGGCGTCTGCGGTGCGGTCGGCAGCCACAACACCAACAACCTGGGGGATGATGTCACCGCTTTTCTCAACGATGACGCGGTCACCCAACCGTACGTCGAGCCGCCGAATCTGGTCTTCGTTATGGAGTGACGCCCGTGCAACGGTCGTCCCGGCCACAAACACGGGTTCGAGTTCAGCGACCGGTGTGAGCGTGCCCAGCCGCCCAACCTGCCACGTCACCCCACGCAGGCGCGTTTGGGCTTGCATGGGCGCAAACTTGTAGGCGACGGCCCAGCGGGGAGCCTTTGCCGTTGCGCCGAGTTCGTCCTGTGCGCGAATTTGGTTGACCTTGACCACGACGCCATCCGTATCGTAGTCGCGTGCCTCGCGCTGGCTTTCCATCTCGGTGCAATAGGCCAGCACGGCGTCTAAGTTTGCGCACTGCCGTGCATACGGATTGACCGGGAAACCCGCCTGCCGAAGCCAGTCGAGCGTTTCCCAGTGTGTCTCGAAGGGTTTGACGCCATCGGCAAACAACTCGTAACAAAACATGGCCAGCCGGCGGCCGGCCGCAATCCGCGCATCGAGCAGCTTCATCGTGCCGGCTGCGGCGTTACGAGGATTGGCAAAGGGTTTTTCGCCTTCGACTTCAAGCTCGGCGTTGAGTCGGCGAAAGCTGGACAGTGGCAAGTAAACCTCACCCCGCACTTCAAGGTCGGCGGCGAGCGGCTGGGCCAGGCGGAGCGGAAGTTGCCGAATCGTGCGAGCATTTTCCGTAACAAGGTCGCCCGTTGTCCCGTCACCCCGCGTAACAGCTTCGGTAAGCAGCCCATCCGTGTAGTGTAGGGATAAACTCAACCCATCAATCTTGAGTTCGGCGACATAATCGAACGCTTGATCATAAACCCGGCGACAGCGAGTTTCCCACTCCCGGAGTTCTTCCGGACTATAGACGTTGTCGAGTGACATCATCCGAATCCGGTGCTGAACGGATGGGAACCCTTCGCTTGGGCGACCGCCAACCCGCTGGGTCGGACTGTCCAGCGTGATGAACTCAGGAAAAGCCGCCTCAAGGGCTTGCAACTGCTTGACGAGTTGATCGTAGTCGTAATCGGAGATGACCGGCGCGTGCTGTTGGTAATACAACTCATCATGCCGTGCTATTTCTGCACGCAACTGTTCGATGGCGCGGCGTGCGTCATCGCGCGTCAACGGCTGACGAGCCAAGGATGCGGTATCTGAACCTGAACGATTGAGCATGGGGCAGGGCAGGGGAGACGGCTGTTATGTATCGGCCAGAAGTTGGTCAATGGCCTGTTGTAGGGCGCTTTCGGTCAGCGACGTAACGACGAAAATTTCCTGAACGCTTCCGCTGGAACGGGCCTGGAGCTTGAAGCCGCCGACAATCGGGACGGTAACGCGGATGGTCAGCGGCGTGGGGCGTCCCTTGGCCTGTGCCAGGCGGCCCGGCGTCACCGTCTTGACACCGGGGACATTACATAGGCGCGTCAGCACCGGGATGAGGCCCGGAATGTGGGTCGAGTGATTCCACACCAGGCGCCCTGGGGCTGTTTCAGAAGGTTTCTTCTTCGCCATGACGCGCCTCCACCAGTATCGAGAACACAACTACTGAAGCGCCATTTACTGAAGCGTCATTGGCTTGGGTTGCTTCGGATCGCTGTAGTCGTAAAAGCCACGCCCGGTTTTGCGTCCTAGCCACCCGGCCGCCACCATGCGCACCAGCAGCGGCGGCGGCGCGAACCGGCGTTCCCGGAAGGCGTCGTACATCGTGTTGGCGACGTTGAGCAGGACATCCAGGCCAACCAAATCGTTGAGCATGAGCGGTCCCATCGGGTGTCCCGCGCCCAGCTTCATGGCCTGGTCAATATCGGCAATCGAACCAACTCCTTCTTCCAGGGCGCGAATCGCATCAAGTGAATAAGGCACGAGCAGACGGTTGACGATAAAGCCGGTTTGGTCGGTTGCCTGAACCGGTGTCTTCCCAATGGCTTTCACAAACTCTGTGACCTGCTCGATGATCGCCGGGTCTGTCAGGAACGACCGGACAACTTCGACAAGCGCCATGCGTGGAACGGGGTTGAAAAAGTGCAAGCCGACAAAACGTGCCTGCCGGCTGGTAGCAACGACGCTGGCCATCTGGGTAATCGAGAGCGACGACGTGTTGCTGGCAAACATCGTCTCTGGACGGCACAGGCCGTCCAACTGACGGAACAACTCATGCTTGGCGGAGAGTTCCTCCACAATGGCTTCAATCACGAGGTCGCACTCCGCCAGCGCGGAAAGCTCGGTCGTCCCGCGCAGGCGCTGCTGTGCTAGGTCTTTGGCTTCTTCCGAGATCAGCCCTTTTTCGACGAGTCTCGAAAGCGATGAAACAATCGTGGTGAATCCACGTTGGAGCCGGTCGTCGTCCGTCTCCACGACAACGGTTTCAAACCCGCTCTGAATGATGGTTTGCGCAATGCCGGCGCCCATGGTGCCACAGCCAACGACGCCAATTTTGCGGAGTTCTGTCATATCAGGATGATTCCTTTCATTTAGGAGATGTGGGAACGCGCGCGGTAAAAAGGCAATAACAGGCCAACGCTTGACTGCTAAAGTAGCAAAGATTTTTGGTGAAAGAGGGTTGACCGTTCATGGGTGCTTATACCAGCGAACATGCCAGAAAGGGCCTGGACGCGCCGCTCCCGGCGCTCGAATGTTGGGAAAACCAGTTTCCGAACTATCGCATTACGATTCGCATTCCTGAGTTTACGTCCGTGTGTCCGCTCACGGAGCAGCCGGATTTTGGCACCGTCACGATTGCCTACGTCCCCCGTGACCGGTGTCTTGAACTCAAGTCGCTCAAGCTTTATATCCAGGCGTACCGGCAGCTTGGAATTTTCTATGAAAATGCCATCAATCGCATTCTGCGGGACGTGGTCGCGGCCTGTGAGCCGGTCGAGTGTACCGTCACGGGTGACTTCACGCCCCGTGGCGGTATCAGTTCCGTCATTGAGGCCACCTACCGCGCCAAGCAAATCAGTTCTGAAGCCAAGGAGGAGTAATCCGATGACCGCACCGGCTCCCGTGAGTCTCCGTGACCGCGTATCGCCTGAAGAGTGGCAGGCGCGGGTTGATTTAGCCGCGATGTATCGCCTGACCGCGTTGCACGGGTGGGACGACCTCGTGTTTACGCATATTTCGATGCGCGTTCCCGGCGCCGACCACCACTTCCTCATCAACCCCTACGGACTGCTCTTCGAGGAAGTCACGGCCTCGAACCTAGTCAAGATTGACCTCACAGGGCAGATCGTGATGGAGACGCCCTATCGCATCAATCCGGCCGGCTTCACCATTCACGGTGCCATCCATGCCGCGCGCGAAGATGCCCGGTGCGTGTTTCATACGCACACGCCGCATGGGATTGCCGTTGCGGCCCAGGCCGACGGGCTACTGCCGATTTCACAGCAGTCACTATTCGCCTTGGCAACGCTTGGCTATCACGACTACGAGGGCGTGGCGCTCAATGAGGAGGAAAAACCACGCCTGGTTGCCGATTTGGGCGATAAGCAAATCCTCGTGTTGCGCAACCACGGACTGCTCACGGTAGGGCGGACGGCCGCCGAGGCGTTTCTGCTGATGTATGTCGTCGAAAGTGCCTGTCGAATTCAGGTTCTGGCGCAGTCTGGCGGCCGACCGCTCATAACCATTGCCGAACCCATTCAGCAGGGCATTCGTGCGCAAGCGGCGCAGGTAACGCACGGTCTGGGCGCGGATTTGGTCTGGCCGGGCCTGCTGCGCAAGCTTGACCGGGTGGATGCTTCATATCGCAACTGATGGAAATGCTGCCTTGGATGTCGTGGGCCGCCGCGCTGGCTTTAGCCTATCTCATCGGCGCCGTCCCATGTGGTTTCTTGATTGCCAAGTCTCTGACCGGCGAGGATGTCCGAGCTTCCGGGTCGGGAAGCACTGGCGCGACGAATGTCGTCCGCAAGGCCGGATTGGCGGCCGGGCTGCTGACCTACGTGCTCGATGTGCTGAAGGGATTCCTCGCGCTGTGGGTGGCTGCCTGGGTGTCGGGTTCGACCTCCCCGCGCCTGCTGGGCGCGGCCGGGCTCGCCGCCGTACTGGGCCACATGTTCCCGGTGTATCTCGGCTTGCGGGGCGGCAAAGGCGTGGCCACCGGCGTCGGGGTGTTTCTGGTGCTGTCGCCTGTGGCGACGCTCCTGGCGCTGCTGACGTGGGGATTGGTCTTTGCCCTGACGCGCACCGTTTCACTGGGTTCACTGCTCGGCGTGCTCGTGCTGCCGATCGGCATCTGGCTGTGCGATGGATGGTGGCTGGGGCGAGCGAGCGAAGTCTGGCTGCCGTCGCTCATCTGGGCGGTGGCGATCGGAACGGCCATCATCGCGCGACATGGCGGCAACTTGCAGCGATTGTATCGCGGAACGGAGTCAACCTTTCGTCAAACAGGGTGGCAAACGCCGCCTGACTCGTAAGCCTATGTCAAGTACCGTGCTGATTGTAGATGATGAAGCCACGCTCCGCCTTGTTTTCAAGAAAGTTCTGACCAAGGCCGGTTTTACCGTGATTGAAGCCACGGATGGCGAGGACGGCCTGCGCCAGGCCAATGAATTGCTGCCAGGCGTGATGCTGCTGGATTGGGTCATGCCCGGACTGGATGGCCCGGAAGTTTGCCGCCAGATTCGCGCAAATCCCAAACTCAGCGACAGCCAAATCATCATGTTGTCATCCCGTGGCGAACTGGATGACCGAGTCCAGGGCCTCGACGCCGGCGCCGATGACTATCTGGTCAAGCCCTGTGAAACCAAGGAACTCCTGGCGCGCGTCCGCAGCGCCCTGCGAATTCACGAACTCAAGCACCAACTCCGTGAACAAGCCACGCAACTTCAGGAAACCGTGGCGAAACTGGAGGAACTCGCCCACCAGCGCGAGGAGTTCACCGCCGTTTTGGTTCACGATATTCGCTCTCCACTGGCGACCGTCTTCGGGGCGTTTGAATTGACGGAAATGCGCGCCGAGGAAATGGGCATCCTGGACGACGACTTGCGCAAGATTTTTCAGCACGGCTACCGAACGCTCGAACACATTACGAAGCTGGTCAATGAGGTGCTGGATTTCTCGAAAGCCGAGGCTGGGGGAGCTACACTCGAACTTGCCTGGGTGCCTGTGAGGGAACTCATCGAGGAGTCTGCCGCCCAGATTGCGCTCACCGCCGAGCACAAGGGGATCACGCTGCGCACTGTCTGCGCTCCAAACCTCCCCACGTTATTGTTGGACCGCAGCAAAATGCTGCGCGCGGTTGGTAATCTGCTCTCTAACGCCGTCAAGTTTACCCCTGAAGGCGGAACGGTGACGCTGCGCGCCGAGCAGGTCGAAGGCACCGGCGTCAACGCCGGCAAAACGTTTGTCGTCATTCACGTCGAAGACACCGGCCCTGGTATCCCAGCGAAAGACTTGCCTTACATTTTCAATCCCTACTACCAAGCTCGCCAACGTACCCGCCAGTTGGGAACCGGACTGGGACTGGCCATCGTCCAACGGATTACAGCCGCGCATGGCGGCCAAGCCAGTGTCCAGAGCACCGAAGGCGTCGGGACGGCCTTTACCATCACCTTGCCGGCAGTGATGCGCTGTGAACCCCCGGCGCCGGAAAATTCCGTCCCCGACACGGGAATGGGTTGACAGGCGTCTCCGTTATCATCCATGGTTCGTCCGTCATAACGGATGATTTGACAACCTGACGTGGCGATTTAGGCAACTTGCTCCACGCTAAAAACTGCTAAAGCGCCGGTGGATTCAACCGTGAACGCCCCGCACGCTTTGGGCAAGCGTGCGGGGCGTATGACTTTTGCGCCAGGCCAGGTCATTTCACGGGAGGATACCCCCAATGTCGGAATACCGGTTTGATACGCTTGCGATTCACGGCGGCTACGCGCCGGATGCCACGACCAAGGCCCGCGCCCTGCCAATCTACCAGACGACCTCCTACCAGTTCGACGATGCCGACCATGCGGCGCGCCTCTTTGCGCTGAAAGAGTTTGGCAACATTTACACGCGGTTGATGAATCCGACGACCGACGTGTTTGAAAAGCGAATAGCCGCGCTGGAAGGCGGCGTTGCCGCCTTGGCAACCGCTTCCGGGCAAGCGGCGGAAACCCTGGCCATCACCACCATTGCCGGCGCCGGCGACAACATCGTTTCGACCAATTCGCTCTACGGTGGGACGTACAACCTGTTTCGGTACACCCTGCCCAAGCTCGGCATCGCGGTGAAGTTTGCCGACGCTGATGACTTCGCCGGTATCGAGCAACTGATTGATGACCGAACCAAAGCGATCTATTCCGAAACCCTGGGCAATCCCAACCTGCTGGTGACCGACATCGAGCGACTGGCCGCCATCGCGCATCGTCATGGCCTGCCGCTCATCATTGACAACACGGCTGTGTCGCCGGCGCTGTGCCGTCCGATTGCGCACGGGGCCAACCTCGTGATCGAGAGCGCGACGAAGTTCATCGGCGGCCATGGGACGAGCATCGGCGGCGTCATCATTGACGGGGGCAATTTTGATTGGAAAGCGTCGGGTCGCTTCCCGGATTTCACGACGCCGGATCCGTCTTATCACGGCATTGTCTATACCGAAGCCTTTGGCAACCTGGCCTTCATTATCAAGGCGCGGGTGCAGGGCTTACGCGACACAGGCGCGGCGCTGTCGCCGTTCAATGCCTTTTTGCTGGCGCAGGGCGCGGAGACGTTGTCGCTGCGGATGGCGCGCCACTCGGAGAACGCGCTGGCCGTTGCCGGTTTCCTCAAGGACCACCCCCAGGTGGCGTGGGTCAACTATCCGGGCCTGGCCGACGGCGAGCAAAAGGCGCGGGTTGAGAAATACCTTCCGAAGGGAGCCGGGGCGCTGGTGACGTTTGGCATCCAGGGCGGCTATGAAGCCGGCAAGCGCTTCATCAACGGGGTCAAGCTGTTCAGCCTGCTGGCCAACATCGGCGACGCCAAGTCGCTGGTCATTCATCCGGCTTCGACGACGCACTCGCAGCTTTCAGAAGATGAGCAACGGGCAACCGGCGTGACGCCGGAACTCATTCGGCTCTCGGTCGGGATCGAGGACATCCGCGATATTCTGGCCGACCTCGAAGCCGGGTTGCGTGGCGCCATCGTCTCGGAAACGGCGCAAGCGGCGACCGCCTAGCGCCGCATGAGCTTCGTCGGTGGGGGCGCTCGTTTTCGGACGGTTTGGGCTGAGAAATTTCCGTCTCAGCGTCTCGCGCCGGCGATTGTTTTGGTGCGTTGCCGGCTGTCCTGGCCTGGCTCCGGTTGCCGGAGACGGCCGGCGCTGCCAACGTCACGATGACTGCCATGAGACCGACGTTCGAGCAAGACGTGAAGCTCGATGAGCAACCGTTCCGCTTGGAGGCGGGCGGTGAACTACCGGAAGTGACCCTTCGGTGCGCCTGGTACGGACACCCGGAAAGCGCCCCCGGTGGCGTGATGCTCATCTGTCACGCCTTGACCGGTTCGGCGCGTATTGCGGATTGGTGGGGCGATCTGGTCGGCCCAGGGCATCTGTTTGATCCGGAGCGCTATGCCCTGGTCGGCATCAACGTGCTCGGCTCCTGCTACGGCTCGACCGGCCCGCCGACGATTGATCCCCGAACCGGTCGCCCCTATGCTGCGCGGTTTCCGCTCGTCACGATTGGCGACATCGTGCGGGCGCAGGCCCTGGCTTTGCAAAAACTGGGTATTGCCCGCCTGTCCGCCGTCGTGGGTGGCTCGATCGGTGGCATGCAAGCGCTCCGGTGGGCCGTGGATTTTCCAGACGCGCTCGATGTGTGCTGTGCCATCGGCGCGACGCCACTGCCGGCCATGGGGCTGGCGCTCAATCACCTCCAGCGCCGGGCCATTCAGCAGGACCCGGCGTGGCAGGGTGGCGACTACACCACGCAGCCGGCAGCCGGCCTCGCACTAGCCCGCGCCATTGCCATGTGCAGCTACAAATCGGCGGCACTCTTTGACGACCGCTTCGGCCGTCACCCAGATCGGTCGGGCGAAGACCCACGGATGACGCTTGCCGCGCGGTATGATGTCGCCGGCTATCTCGACCACCAGGGCGAGAAATTCGTCCGGCGGTTCGACGCCAACAGCTACCTCATCCTCAGCAAAGCCATGGACACCTTTGATCTGGCCGCTGCCGAACTGGCGCGCATCCGCGCGCGCGTGCACCTGATTGGGCTTTCTTCGGATTGGCTCTTCCCGGCCAGCGCCGTGCGCGCCCTGGCCGAACGGATGCGCACGGTTGGCGTTCCGGTTGAGTATGCTGAAGTTAGCACCGACCATGGTCACGATGGCTTTTTGGCCGAACCCGCCGCCATCACCCCCCTGCTCCGCGCGGCGCTTGAACCCACACGCTCATGAACCCTACCAGCAACTCGGTTTCTCCGGCGTCGTTCGATGGCGAACGACGCCCAACGGTGATGAAGTTTGGCGGCACATCGGTACAAGATACGGCCGCTTTTGCCCGTGTCGCGGCCATCGCGCGCCGGCAGTCCGCTCGGTCGCCACTCCCGCCGGTCGTCGTGGTCTCTGCCATGGCGGGCATGACCGACGCCCTCCTGGAGGCCGTCCGGCAGGCGCTTGAACAGGATACGGCCGCGGCACTGGACGGTCTCGAACCGCACTTCGCCCGTTACAGCGAAGTGGCCGAAAGCCTGACCGGCGGGGCCGCGTACGGCGATTTCGTCCACGCGCTCTACGCGGCCCGTGAACGCCTGGCCCAGGCGCTCGAAACCATGCGCGCTTATCCGGGAACCATTCCACCGCTGCGGGATGAGGTGGTCGCTTACGGTGAGCAGTTAGCCGCAACCCTGCTGGCCGCCGTCATTGCCGGGGATGGCACGGCGTGCCGCGCGGTGGATGCCCGGACCTGCATTGTGACGGACGAGGTCTATGGCCGCGCCCGACCACGCTGGGAAGCTACCGTCGCGCGGACGCGCCAGGCCCTCGGCCCGGTATTGTCTGCGGGGGTCATTCCGGTGCTCGGCGGCTTCATCGGGGCGACGCTCGATGGCGCGACCACGACGCTGGGACGGGGTGGTTCGGATTACTCGGCGACCTTGATCGGCGCCGCGCTCCAGGCCGACGAAGTCCAGATTTGGACGGACGTGGCCGGGATTTACTCGGCCGATCCGCGACTGGTGGCCCGTTCGCGTCGGTTGGAAACCCTGGCTTATGGTGAGGCAACCGACTTGGCGCTCTACGGGGCAAAGGTCCTGCACCCGCGCACCATCGAGCCGGTCGAACGGCTCAAGATTCCGGTGAGCATTCGCAACTCGTATGACCCCGACGCGGGCTACTCCATGATTACCTCGGTTTCCGGCGCGCCGCCGGGGTCCATTCTGGCCGTGACTCACCGCCCGGGCATCGCGGCGGTGCACGTTCGTCCGGCTGGGGGCTGGCTGGCGGCCAGCGCCCTGGAGGAGATGGCGCGCATCCTGCATGCGCACGGTGTCTTGGTCGAGCACCTGGCCGCGTCACGCCTCGGGCTGACGGCAACCGTCGAACAGGGCGACGCCATTGAAGCGGCCCGGCGCGACTTGGCGAGCGTCGGGGATGTCCACCTTGCCGCCGACCGGGCCTTGCTGTGTGTCGTCGGCAACTTCGGAGAAGATGTGATCACACTGCACCCGTCGTTGAGCGAGGCATTGGCCGCGTTTCAAGTCACACCGCTTTTGCCCCATCCGTCAGCACACGCCCGGCTGTTTCTGATGGCCGAGACCGATGCTCCCCCGGCAGTGCAGGCGTTGCATGCGCGACTGGTCGAACCGGCGGACACGCTCTGAGCGGTGGGCGTCTCAGAGGCTCAAAAAGTTGGCCAGGAGCTGCTTCCCAACCGGCGTGCCGATGGATTCAGGGTGAAACTGGACGCCGTAAACCGGCAGATGCCGGTGCTCGACGGCCATGATCAGTCCGGTGTCGGCGTCGCGTGCGGTGACCAGCAAACAATCCGGCAGTGTTACCTCATCGGCCACCAACGAATGGTAGCGCATCGCCGGAAACGATGCCGGCAGCGTGGCAAAGAGCTTTGACGGTAAGATCTGCACGATCTCTGAAGCTTTGCCATGGACAATCTGCGACGCCCGTACCACCTGCCCGCCATAGGCCGCCACAATCCCCTGGTGTCCAAGGCAGACACCGAGAATCGGCACAGCCAGCGAGACACCGAGAACTGGCACCGTCAGCGTTTCAGCCGCCGTGAGGACATCCCAGCAAACACCAAAATCACGTCGGTTGTCGGGGCGTCCCGGCCCCGGCGACAGCACAATGCGCGTCGGCTGCCAGGCGCGCAGGGTTGGGAGGTCCACGGCGTCGTTGCGAACGACCACCACCTCTTCTTCCGTCTGCATCTGAAGCATTTGGTAGAGGTTGAAGGTGAAGGAATCGTAGTTGTCGAGGATGACCAGCATAGTGATGTTTCTTCCGGCGCAGCTCACGGTTTTCCCGGCACTTCACCGCGCGCCGGTTGGCTCATTTCGGCCAGGCGCAGAGCCGTGATGACGCTGCGCGCCTTGTTGCGAGTTTCGTCGGCTTCGAGCTGCGGCTGGGAGTCAAAGACGACGCCGGCCCCGGCGTTGACGTGGGCAACCCCAGCTTGGACCAACGCAGAACGGATGGCGATGGCGCTGTCGGCGTGACCGGCGAAGTCCACATAGCCGACCAGCCCGGCGTAAAGGCCGCGCTGCTCGGGTTCGAGCGTGGCGAGTAGCTCCATGGCGCGTATCTTGGGCGCGCCTGTGACGGTGCCGCGCGGAAAGCAGCTCCGAATAACGTCGAAGGCGGTCAGACCCGGACGCAGTTGCCCGCTGACATCGGTGGCCAGGTGCATGACGTGCGTGTAGCGGACAATCCGCGCTATCTCGCCGGTCGTGACCGTCCCGACCTGGGCAATCCGCCCGACATCATTGCGGGCCAGGTCAACCAACATCCGGTGTTCGGCAAGTTCTTTTTCATCGGCGCGGAGGGCCTGGGCCAATCGCTCATCTTCCACCGGGTCATCACCCCGCGGGCGCGTCCCGGCGAGCGCGCGCAGCGTCACCGTTCCATCCCGAACCGTGACGAACGTTTCAGGTGATGAACCAACGTAGGTGAAGCTGGGTGCGCCCGTGAAGCGCCCAAACTTCAGACAGTAAGCGTAGGGGGAGGGGTTGAGCGCGACCAGCGAGCGGTAAATGGTGAAGGGGGACGCGCTCGTCGGCCGTGAAAAACGCCGCGCAGGCACGATTTGAAACACTTCCCCATCAGTAATGTAAGCCTGGCAACGCTCGACGAGTGCCGCAAAGGCCTGGTCATCAAGGGTCGTCTCGACATCGGCAAACACATCCGCGCTGTCCAGTGCTGCGGTCGCGTCACGGAGTGGGGGCAGTGGCGTCCGCCGACACACCCGCTCATACATCTGTTCCACGATGTCGCGCCCACCGTACGAGACGATGTGCAGCTTGCGGTAGAGGTGGTCAAACACCACGAAGGTATCGTAGAGACCGAAACAGCCATCCGGCGCGGCATACGGGGCGACGGGTTGCGGAACGATCCCGGCGAGGGGCGCTGTGGCGCCATAGCCCAAGTACCCGACGAAACCACCCTGAAAGGGCAGGGTTGGCGGTAGCGCCTGGCAGTGCTCCGCGACGTGCTCCCGTTCGTGTGCGAGCAGTTCGCTCAGCAGCCGCAGTGGGTCCGTGGCCTGCATCTGGCGTTCCGTTTGGCGATGCAGGTCATGAATGGTCACGCGCTGGCCCCGAAAAGCTACGACCAACCGGGGTTCGATGCCGATGATGGAATACCGTGCCAGGCGCGCGTCGCCCTCGGTACTCTCCAGCAGGAACGCCACATCGGAGGCGGCGGCAAGTTCGTTGTAGAGCGCGGCCGGGGTGATGGCATCCGAAAGAATCGTCAAGACGCTCATGCCGCGCGCTCCACCGGGTAGCTCAGGCCGCGTCCGACGGCTTGGGCAACGGCTGAAACTTCGGTCACCAGTTGCGCCAGGTCATCCAGCGAGAGCGCCTGCGCCGCATCGGAAACCGACTGCTCCGGCGTGGGATGGCATTCGACAATCAGTCCATCCGCGCCAACTGCGGCAGCGGCGCGGGCCGCCGGCAGCACGAGATCACGGCGGCCAGTGGCATGGCTCGGGTCAACCAGGACCGGCAGGTGGGTCAGACGTTTGAGCAGGGCTACGGCCCCTAGGTCCAGCACGTTGCGCGTCGCTGGGTCAAAACTCCGAATGCCACGTTCGCAGAGTATGACCTGCGCGTTGCCCCCAGCGACGATGTATTCCGCCGCGCCTAAAAATTCCTCGATGGTTGCTGCCAGGCCGCGCTTGAGGAGCACCGGCTTGCGCGTTTGCCCAAGGGCCTTGAGTAGCTCGAAGTTCTGCATGTTGCGCGAGCCGACCTGAAAGCAGTCAAACACGTCGTAGGCGCGGTCGAGCTGGGCAACCGACATGACTTCGCTCACGATGCCCAGCCCATAATCGCGCTTGATGATGCGCAGGAGTTCCAACCCAGGTTCCTGTAAGCCCTGAAAACTGTAGGGCGAGGTGCGCGGCTTATAGACGCCGGCGCGCAACAGTTGAATGCCCATCAGGGCGAGGCGCTCCGCGACCGTACGGAGTTGGCGTTCGGATTCGGCGGCACAGGGTCCGGCAATCAGCGCCAGTCCTGGTTCGCCCACGGGAACGCCGGCGATGGAGACGGTGGTTTGGTGGGTGGGAGAACTTCGGTGGACAAGCATGGGCGTCAGGTTCCTCTCAGGCAAAAGTGAACAAAAACAAAACCGCCGACCTCCCGGCTTGGGAAGGTCGGCGGCCCTGGAAAATCTGGCGAAACGTCGTTTCAGTCGTCAAGTACGCACGCCAGCGCGGCCGGTCGAGCCTTCCCGATGAGGCTCCACCAGTACCAATAACCGCTGAACGTAAAGCTGAACGTGCGCATGTGAAAATCGTAAACGGACAGAACTGAACAAACGTTAATGCGGGTCGCGCCTGGACGCAAGCCCATTTTGTGTATCAAGCGCGTCGAGCATGGCCTGGCACACCATGTCAGGCGTCACACCGGTCAGGCAGCGGTGGTCAATCGGGCAATCCTTGAGCAGGCAGGGCGCGCACGGCACAAGCTTGCGGACGATTCGTGCCGTTGGCGAAAAAGGAGAAATCTGGTTGGGGTCGGTTGGGCCAAAAATGGTGACGAGCGGTCGGTCGAGCGCCGCCGCCACATAGGCCGGCCCGGTATCGTTGCTGACGACGACGGCGCAGCAGGCGAGAAACGCTACGCTTTCCCGCAGGGAAAGTTCTCCCGCCAGCGTGGCAGCCCGGTCGGGTCGGCGCATGCCCTGCCGGATCGCTTCACACAGCGGATGTTCATTGGGTGCGCCGACAAGAAACAGTTGTAGCTCGTCCCGCTCGGCCAACCGGTCGAGGAGCGCCGTGAACGCCTGGGGCGGCCACTGCTTGGCGCGGCTGTTGGCCGCTCCGGGAACGATGGCTACCGGGTAGCCGTGGCGTCCTAGGTCCGGCAGCTTGGCTTCTACCGCAGCTCGCGCGTCGGCCGCCACGGGCAGCCGGTAGTCGAGCGCCTCGTAGTTGACTTCGGTCTTTCCGGTCAGCCGCGTTTCCCACTGCGCCACTAAGTCCAGGTAGTAGTAAATCTGGTGCTTGCGGCGGGTGGCCGGCGTCACCGGGAAGGCGTCGGTCAGCAGCAGGTGGCGGGCTTCCGTGGCAAACCCGATGCGCTGTGGGATGCGGGCCGCAAAGGCCAGCGCCGCTGCCTCAAAGGCATTCTGGAAAAGTACGGCGGCATCGAACCGGCCAGCGCGGAGCTTAACAACGCCGGACCAGAATGACTCGCGCCGGTTGTCGTAAAGCAGCAGGTCGTCGGCCAGCGGCGTGTCTGCAAACAAGTCGGCTACCCACGGCCGAACCATGAGTGTGAGGTGGGCCGTGGGGAAAATACGCCGTAGTTCGCGCAGCGCCGGAATGGTCATGATGCTGTCGCCGACCCAGTTCGTGCCGCGCACAAGCAGCCTGCGAAACATACACAGACTCAGTACACAGACTCAACGCGCAACGCTGACCGCAATGCCGGATGCGTGGCGCGCATCGCGGTGGATGCGGTGCGTCGCCGGCTGGAAGTCTCCGTCGCGTGCTTGGAAAATGTTGCCGACAAACGTCTGTGGGTTGCGATCCACCAGTGGAAACCACGAACTCTGGACCTGTACCATGATACGGTGGCCTGGCTTGAAGCAGTGGTCAACGTCCTGTAGCTCGAACGCAATGCGTTCAACCCGCCCAGGCTTGAGCGGCATCGGACGTTCAAAGCTGTCGCGGAATCTGGCCCGCATGACCTCCCCGCGCACCAGCATCTGATAGCCGCCTAAGTGCACCCCTGGCGGCAGGTCTGGCCCATCCGGTGTGTCGTCCGGGAAGACATCAATCAGCTTGACGATGAAATCAGCATCGGTTGCCGTGGTGGTCACAAAAAGCTCGGCTTGGAGCGGCCCCGTCAGCGTGACCGGCGCCGTGAGCGGTTCGGTCTGGTAGGTCACGACATCCGGCCGGGCGGCAGCAAATCGCTGGTCTTCCACCATGTAGGTGATCCCCCGCCGATTGGTGATTTGATTGGTGTAGGGAACCGGCGTCCGGGGATCGCTGGTGTAGTCATCGGCGCCAAATGGTTCCTTGGGCGCTTCAAATGACAGGCGTCCGTTGGCGTGGAAGTACAGTTTGGTCGGCGTGAGTCCCGGCGGCGGATACTGCGCGTAACGCCGCCACTGGTTCGAGCCGGTTTGGAACACATAAGCTTCCGGTAACTCCGGATCGGGCGCGTCTTTGAGGTGGTGGGCAAAGAACTTGGCTTCGATTTCGCGGCGGTAGAAGGCTGCCGTAGGCTGCTCGAAATCGATCGGCCCGAGACGGCGGCCGTCACTGCGCGCCCAGCCGCCATGCGACCACGGACCCATGACCAGCGCGTTGCGGCTGTTGGGGTTGCGCTGCTCCGTGCTGGCATAGAGCTTGAGTGGCCCATAGAGGTCTTCGGCGTCAAACCACCCGCCGACGAACAACACGGCCGGAGCCACCCGGTTCATGTGCGGCACCAGGTTGCGTGACTGCCAGAAGCCATCGTAGTTCGGATGCGCCGCCATGTCGGTCCAGAACTGGATGCTCCCCTTGAAGTAGCGTTCTTCGACGTGCCGGAGCGGGCCAACATCGAGGAAAAACCGGTAAGCATCGGGCGTCGGGAAGCGAAACCCAGGGGCGGTTTTGGTGGTTGGCTCAGGCCGCGCCTGCCCAAACGACGAAAAAAACGTAAAGGAGTCAATGAGGAAAAACGCGCCGTTGTGGTGCATGTCGTCGCCGATGAACCAGTCGGCAATTGGCGCCTGGGGGGACACGGCCTTGAGGGCTGGATGGGCGTCAATCATGCCGGCCGCGGCGTAAAAGCCTGGATACGAAATGCCCCACATGCCCACCCGCCCGTTGTGGTTCGGGACGTTTTCCAGGAGCCACGCGATGGTGTCGTAGGTGTCGGTGGATTCGTCAATTTCCCGGTCGCGTTTGTTGGCCTGGTGTGGACGCATGTTGACGAACTCGCCTTCTGACAGATAGCGCCCGCGGACGTCCTGATATACAAAAATGTAGCCATCACGCATCATCTCATCCGATGGCCCGATCCGTTGCCGGTAAGCGTCGCCGTAGGGCGCGCAACTATAGGGCGTGCGATTGAGCAGGATGGGATAGGCGCGGGTGGTGTCGCGTGGAGCGTAAATACTGGCAAAGAGCTTGACGCCGTCGCGCATGGGGATGCGGACCTCGGTTTTGATGTAGTGCGCGGCAACATCAAAGTCCTCCGGCGGCGTGGTTGTGGATTGAAGCGGCGTGGGGTGATGGCTGGACCACAGCGCCGACGCACCAAAGGCCAGACCCCCGATGAGGGTGAACCCAACGACCAGCACCCACCGCGCCGGCCGCCAAACCAGATTCGTCATGGCAAAAACTCCCTCGATCTCGCGCGCGAGATGGCGCGCGAACGTAAACTTCGGTTACTAAGTTGCCGTATGCCACGACCAAGCCAGTTCGTCCACTCCCGGCGTGCCGCGCTGGCGCGCATCCTGCCCCACCCCGCCACCCGCTCCCTATGGAATGTCCCGTCCTGGACGCTTCTGTGCAGCGTCTTGGTGCTGGGCATGTTGGGGCTGGGTTGTGTCGGGACGGTTCCTCGGCCAACTGCGCCGACATCTCCGGTTCGGACCGTCACCGATGGCAGCGGCCGGCAGCTTACGGTGCCGGCACGCCCGCAGCGCATCGCCTCGCAGACGTTGGCAACGGATGAAATCCTGCTGGCGCTGGTCGCGCCGGAGCGGCTCGTGGCATTGAGCAACCTGGCCGACGATGCGCGCTACAGCTACTGCGCCGAGCCGGCCAAGCTGGTCGCCGGACGCTGTGGCGCAAACGCCGAAGCCATTCTTCAGTTGCAGCCCGATCTCATCCTGGTAGCGAGTTACAGTCGGGCGGAACTGGTCGAGCTACTCAGCGCCAGCGGCGCGCCGGTTTATCGGTTCACGCGGTTTGGTGGGGTGGCCGACATCAAGTCCAACATCCTGGCGCTGGGCGATGTGGTCGGTGAACCGACCGCGGCTGCCGAGCTGGTTGCCGAGCTGGAACGCCGGTTTGCCATCTTGGCCGAGCGCGCCCGGCAGCGCGGGCAGCACCCACGGTTGATGTCCTTTGGCGTGTCCCACTTCACCGCCGGAACGGAAACTTCCTTTGATGACCTAGTCCGCGCCATTGGAGGCATCAACGTGGCGGCCGAGCAGGGCGTGGTCGGCTTCCGGCAAATCAGCCCGGAGCAACTGACCCGGTGGAAGCCGGATTTCATCGTTGTCAGCGCGGAATCCGGGAAGGAAGACCTTGTCCGCCAGCGTTTGTTGGAAGACCCGGCCGTGATCGCTGCCGTGGGCCGCGACGCCAACCGGATCATCGTCGTGGAAAGCCGGGCCTTCACGACCGTTTCCCAGCATCTGGCCGATGCCGCCGAGCATCTTGAAAGCCGAATCTTTGCGTCGGTGGGAATGCCCCCGCGGAACTGATCAGGAACTTGTTGAAACCATGATGGCGATTCGCGTTTGGCTACTCTGGATAACCGTTGCCTTGGGCAGCTTCATGCTTCCCGGCCCAGGCCAGGGACAAGCTCCGTCGGTTGCCGCTGGCGGGCGCGAGGCGTCCGATGTGGGGAAATCGCCCGTTGCCCCGCCCTTTCCGGTTCACGCGCCGTACCCGTTCCGCGTTGGTGAGACGTTGACGTACGAGTTCAGCTTTTCACGCTTTCCACTCTCTGGAAAGCTGGGCGAGCTTGAGCTATCCGTCGTCTCACTGGATACGGCGCAGGCGCTGACCAATGCGCTGGCCACCAAACTCAAGCGAGACCTGCCCCGGCCAGATGACTCGCAGCCGGCAGAGGAAGCTTGCCCGTCCGCGCTACCGTCGCCTGGGTTGGCGTTTCAGGCGCGGGCGCGGACGCGCGGCTTTCTCCCGGCGTTGCTGCGGGTGGATGTGCGCCACGAGTACCTTTCGGTTGTGGACGCCACCGACCTAGGCTTGACCTATAATCAGCGTGACCTGCGAAACAACCAGCAGCAAAAGTTTCAGATGACTTGCCAGGCGCGAGCCAGGGAAACTCGCGCGGTTCTGGAGTGGGCCGGCCAAGATGGTGCGGTCAACCTGCGCACACTACCGGGGCGTGGCTGGACGACCGATCTGCAAACCTTCTGGTACGTCCTGCGGACGCAACCACTCACGCCCGGCTCGGTCATTCCCATGGTGCTGACCGAAGATGAGCGGGTCTATGACCTTCCGGTGGTCGTCACCGGCGAAGTCGAAGTCATCAAGACTCGCGCCGGACGTTTTCGAACGCGCAAGCTTGACCTCAAGGTTCGGGAATCCGGCTTCGTGCGCTACGAAGGGAGCTTTTTGCTCTGGCTCTCGGAAGACGCGGCGCGTTTGCCCGTGCGCGTGCGTTTCAAAGCGCGGGGCGTAACCGTGACGGGTGAATTGACTCGCTATACAACGCCGCGCTAGCGCGCCGGTTTCTGAATCAGAAAACCAAAAATCTGAATATCTATCGAATTTTTCGTTGCCAGGGTGGCCGGGGCCAGCGCCCCAACTTGCCATTGGCTACCTGGCCTGGCGCGCCTTGGAACGACCAAAAGACGTGTGTTTTCTTACTTTTTGTGACACTACACAACGGCTTGAGCGTGGCTTCAAGTTTGGTATGAGTCTTGCCTTGGAGTTAGATGCGTGAGTTGTCCGGCAGAAGATGTTCCTGGCCTGGGGTGGGTGGTGGTGACCGCGGTGCGTTGAGCCGGCTTCGGGTTGGACAGACTTCGGTCGGGGCGACTGAATCTATCTGAGGAAAGCTTAGATGAACACACTGACAGTTCCTTTGCGACAACGACAGCCAAGTTGGCTGATGCCGCTCCTACTCATGCTGTGGGTTGGCATCACCGGCCTTTCGGCGCTGGCCCAGATTGGAACCGGCACCATCCGCGGCACAGTCACGGATGAGCAGGGTGCTGCCGTGGCCGGCGCGACCGTAACGCTGACCAGCTCGGCGACGGGAACCACCCGGACGCAAACCACGAACGAGGCCGGCACATTTTCTTTTACCGGAGTTCCGGTTGCCGCCTATACGGTGAAGGTTGAATCCCCAAACTTCAAAACCTATGAGCAGGCTGACATCCGGGCGCGGGTGGACGGTAGCACGACGCTGGACATCATACTGACGGTCGGCGCTGCCACTGAAACGATCACCGTAACCGGAGATGGCACGGCAGCCATTGTCAACCGTCAGGACGCCAGCATTGGCAACACGATTGCGCAGCGGCAGATTCTCGAATTGCCGTTGGCCGCGCGTAACATTGCCGGCTTGTTGAGCTTGCAACCCGGCGTGACGCGCGACGGTTCGGTAAGCGGCTCCCGTAGCGACCAAGGCAACATCACCTTGGACGGCGTCGATATCAATGAGCAGCAAAACAACACGGCCTTTGCGCCGGTACTGCGCACCTCGCCGGAGTCGGTCGAGGAGTTTCGCGTGACGGTCAGCAATCCAAATGCCAACCAGGGCCGTTCATCGGGCGCGCAGATTTCGCTCGTCACCAAGAGCGGCACGAACGAGTTTCACGGCTCGGCATTCTTCTTCCACCGTCCGACGATCGGCAATGCCGGTAACTGGTTTACCAATGCAATCGGTCAGCGGACGCCGCGCGTGCTACAAAACGTGTTTGGCGGCGCGGTGGGGGGGCCGATTGTCAAAAACCGCCTTTTCTTTTTCTACAACTACGAAGGACGGCGTGACCGGTCGCAGACCTCGGTGCTGCGTACTGTGCCGCTGCCACACCTGGGGCGTGGCGAACTGCGCTTCAATGCCGTCAATGCGGCAACCGGCGCGCCGGTTGGCATTGTGACGCTCACGGCCGCCCAGATTAGTCAGGCCTTCCCGGCACTGGCGGCAGCCGGCGGTGGCTCGGCGCTCAACCCGGCCGGTGTGGCCTATCTGGCACAAGCGGCGAGTCGCTATCCCGCGAATGACCCCGGCGCCGGCGATGGCGTCAACACGGGTGGTTTCCGGTTCAATGCGCCGACTCCGTTCGACTTCAACGCCCATATCGGACGCCTCGACTGGAAGGTGGACGACGCCGGCAAGCACACGTTGTTTGCGCGGGCGAACGTCCAGTACGACACGATCCTTCAGGACTCGTTTTTCCCTGACACCGCGCCCCTGCGCACATGGTCACACCCCGTTGGCATTGCCGCCGGGCACACCTGGACCATCAGCAACAACTGGGTCAACAACTTTCGTTATGGGCTGACGCGCTTCGCTACCAGTAACCAGGGGGATACGGCGCAGAACTTCATCAATTTCCGATTCGTGTTCGAGCCGACGTTCAACCAGCGGACGCTCGACCGGATTGTGCCCACCCACAACTTCACGAATGACACCACCTATGTGTTCCGTGACCACACGTTCCAGTTTGGAACCAACATCCGCATCATCCGCAACCGGCGGACGGGCTTCGGACAGGCGTTCGACTTCGGCGTCGTCAACCCGATTTTTTATGCCCAGAGCCTGACGGCCCCCATCAACACGTTCGCTGTCAACAACTTGGGCCTTGCCATCCAGCCTGGGCGGGCCGTGCCGGTGCGCGATGGCGTCAATGCGCTCATCGGGCGCATCAACCAGTACACAGTCTTCCTGACCTACGATCAACAGGGACGCCTGCTTCCGGCCGGTAGCCCAACTGACCGGAGCTTCGCGGCCGAGGAGTATGATTTCTACTTCCAGGATGTGTGGCGCATTCGGCCAAATCTCACGCTGACCTATGGCATCCGGTATGGGTTGAGCCGCCCGGTCTATGAGCAAAACGGTTTCCAGGCCGGAACGAACATCCCGCTGGGCGACTTCCTGCGTGGGCGCGCGGTGGGCGCGGCGCAGGGGCGCCCGTTCAACGACCTCATCACGATCAATCTCGCCGGCCCGGTCAACGGTGGCGAATCGCTCTATCAGTTCGCTTACAACAACTGGCAGCCGCGCGTCTCGATTGCTTGGTCGCCAGATTTCAAGGAAGGATTTCTGGGCAAGGTGTTTGGCAAGCGACAGGAGAGCGTGATTCGAGCCGGTTTCGCCCTGACCAACGACTACTTTGGGCAGCAGATTGCCGTCCAGTTTGACCAGCGCAACACGCTGGGCTTTGTCCAGCAGCAGCAGACATCCTTTGCGCAGTTCCGGCTGACATCGCCGCCCTTTGCTCCGCTCTTTACCGCGCAGGGGCAGAGCTTCCGCAACTTCCCCGGCATCAACCCGCCGCCACAGTTGCGCTTCCCGCTGACGCAGCCGGATGATGGGCAGCAGCGCATCGAGCAGTCCATTGACCAGACGACGCGCCTGCCGCGCAACTTCAGTTGGAACTTTTCCTATGGGCGTGAACTCCCGGCCGGTCTCTTTGTCGAGGCTTCCTACGTTGGGCGCCTGGGACGGAACTTGCTGGCCCAGCGCGACGTGATGGCGCTCAACAACCTGGTGGACCCGCGGACAGGCGTGGATTGGTACACCGCCGCCGGTCAGCTCGAAGACCTCCGGCGCAACAACACGCCGATTTCGCAGATTCCCAACATCCCTTACTTCAACAACATCCTCTTCCCCGGTATCCTGGCAAACTTCTTTGGTGGGTTTGGCGGTATTCAGCCGGGCATGACCAACAGCCAGGCTATCTACGCCATGTTGCTGAATCCGGGTAGCTGGGGCTTGCTGGGTCCGGCCGACTGGACGACCGTTCAGCTCATCCTCAACAACAGTCCGCGGCCGGGTGGTTATCAAATTGACGGCATCTCGCCGCTGGGTGAAGACCTGTTCTTCCACCCGCAGTATGGCGCGTTGAATACGATTGGCAGCTTTGGCACGTCGGACTACCACGGGCTTGTGCTCACGATGCGTCAACGCTACAAAACGTATTTGACGTGGGATTTCAACTACACGTTCTCGAAGTCGCTCGATGACGCCTCTGGGCTTCAGACAGCCGGCTTCTTTGGCGGTGGCGGGCTGGTGCTCAATCCGTTCCGTCAGCGTGACAACCGCGCGGTGTCAAGCTTTGACTTCCGCCATATCATCAATGCCAACTTTGTCGTCCAGTTGCCCTTTGGGCGCGGGCGCGCTTTCTTTGGCAACGCTTCACGTGTCCTCGATGCTTTCATCGGCGGCTGGCAGTTGGGTGGTATTGCCCGGTACAACTCCGGTCAGGTCACGGGTGCGGCCACCGGCGACGGCACCGCCTACGCGACCAACTGGCAGGTGCCGAGCAACGCGGTTCGCATCCGGCAAATCTCGACTTCGCCGACGCGCGGCAACAACCCGAACCTCTTCCGCGATCCGGTGTTTGCCTCGCAGAGCTTCCGCAGTGCCAAGCCTGGTGAGACCGGCGAGCGCAACATCTTCCGGTTGCCGGCCTTTGCTAACCTCGACATCAGTCTGGCGAAGAGCTTCACCATGCCGTGGAGTGAGCAGCAGTCACTTCAGTTCCGTTGGGAAGTCTTCAATGCCACGAACTTCCAGCCGTTTGGCGGCGTTCAAACCTTGGCGACGCCAACTGATCCCTTCCGCAACCAACCCTTGCCCAACTTTGGGCGGTTGACAAGCGTGCAGAATCCGCCGCGCTTCATGCAGTTCGTGCTGCGGTACGTCTTCTAACCATCAAACAAACTGGCCGCATCTCTGGCTGGGGGCGTTCATCGCCCCCTTTTTTTTGGCAGGTGTAAGCAGGTTGACGACTGTTCTTTGGCTTCCCTAAGGTAGGCGGCCACAATAGCGTTTAGCTGATAGTGCGGATGCTCGCCATCCGGTAACAACTTGGGATGGGACCGTAATTCTATGCCCACCGTTGGCATGCGCCTCGCTCACTACGAAATCTGCGAGAAACTCGGCGCAGGTGGTATGGGTGAGGTCTATCGAGCGCGCGACACCAAGCTCAACCGCGATGTCGCCATCAAGGTGCTTCCACCGCGCTTGGCTGATGATCCCGAAATTCGCTTGCGTTTTGAGCGGGAAGCCCGCGCCATCGCGCAACTGTCCCACCCCAACGTCCGCGCCATCTATGATTTTGATGTCGCCGGGGACGCGGCCTTCGCCGTGATGGAGTATCTCGAAGGGGAATCGCTACGGGGGCGATTGGCGCGTGGCTCCATCCCCTTGGCCGAAGGTCTTGCCCTTGCCATTGCCGTTGCCGAGGGGCTGGCGGCGATTCACCAGAAGGGCATTCTGCACCGCGACATCAAGCCGGAAAACATCTTTTTGACGGCGGATGGGCAAGTCAAGATTCTGGATTTTGGTGTCGCGCGGATGCCAAAGCGTCCGGTCGTTGCTGAAACCGATGAAACCGTATCCACACGCGACACCTTAACGACCTCCCCCGGCATGGTCGTTGGCACGATTGGTTATATGTCGCCGGAACAAGTCCGGGGCGGGCCACTCGATGCCCGGAGCGACATCTTTGCGCTCGGTTGTGTGTTGTTTGAGGTTTTCACGGGACGGCGGGCGTTCCCCGGCGCGACGCAGGCAGAAGTGGCCGCCTCCATTCTCCGCGACAACCCATTCGCGCAACTCAGCGATCCCCCATCGCTGCCAGGGGACTTGTGGAAAACCCTGGAGCGCTGTCTGAACCGTCAGCCGACGCAGCGTTTTCAAAGCGCCCAGGACCTCGCTTTTATTTTGCGGACACTGCGGCCGGCGCTGTCTAACGATGCCAAGACACTCGACATAAACAACCGTGAAACGCTGCGGCTTCCGCCAAGTGAGCAACTCCAGGCAGCATGGCCGGTGGACGTCCGTCCAGAGCGGCTTTGGTGGGGGGCCGGGGCGCTGTTGGCGACGGCGCTCGTCGGACTGGTTGCCGTCTTCATCTGGAGCGGGCGTCCAAAGCCGGCCTTTTTGACCTACACCTACCTGACCAATGCCGGCAGCGATACCACGCCGGCCTGGTCGCCAGACGGACAAAGCGTTGCCTTTGCCTCGCAACGGGATGGTCGGCAGCGTATCTGGGTCAAGCGGATTGTAGGCGATGCCACCGAAGTCGCCATTACCGAGGGCGAAGACAGCTCGCCACGGTATTCGCCCGACGGCCAGCAAATTGCGTTCGTGCGGCGCGCCAGGGACGGTTCAACGGCGCTCTATGTCGTGTCGTCATTGGGCGGGGTGCCGCGCAAGATCGTGGATGACGGGGTGGACGGCGATTGGTCGCCCGATGGCCGTCGGTTGTGTGTTGTGCGGTGGGTACGGGATGGCGGCATCACGTCCACACTGTTGGAGAGCGTTGAAAGCGATGGCAGCAACCTGCGCCCAATCGCGCGCCTCGACGGACTACGCCTGCGCCGCCCCCGCTGGTCGCCCGACGGCAAGCACATTGCGCTGGTAAAGGATGTGGTCGCCGGCAACGTCTTTTCGCCGGTCACGCTCATCACGGTGACAACCGGAGCCGTTCGCCAACTCGAGCCAACCGAACGCGGTGGCTATGTGTCGAGTCCGGCCTGGCTCGAGGACAGCTCGGCGCTGGTAGTCATTCAGTCCACATCGCCGGAAGCGCCAAACATCATCACCCCGGCGCGCGTGGTGGTGTTTAGTGTCAGCACGGGCAGCAGTCGGGTGGTCGCTGCTCTGCCGCACGATACGGCGGTCTGCGATCTGCGAAACGGACGGCTGGTGTATGAGTCCCGCTCGCGGCGCGGCAATCTGGTTGAGGCACGACTTGGCGCGCGCCCTGGAGAATTGCCGCAACTGCGCGTCCTGGCGCGCGGCACAAGCATTGATCGCCAGCCACGTTACACGCCAGGCGGCGATGGGGTGGTGTTTACCTCGAACCGCACCGGCAACAACGACATTTGGCGGCTCAATTTCGCCGATGGACGCCTCGCGCCGCTCACGGCTCATCCAGACACCGACTGGGACCCGGCGCTGTCCCCAGACGGGCAGACGCTTTACTGGAGTTCCAACCGAACCGGGAAGTTTGAAATCTGGACGGCCACCGCCGATGGCATGCGCGGCCGGGCAGTGACCGCCTTCAACGCCAGCGCCCAGAACCCGACGCCTTCGCCCGATGGCCGCTTTATCTTCTTTACGGTGAGCGACCACCCTACGTATGGGGTTTGGCAAATCCGTGTTGACGGGACAGATGGCCGGCAGCTCGTTGCCGACCTGCCGGCGCGCTGGCCGGAAGTGTCGCCGGATGGGCAGTATGTGCTCTATGTCACGACGATGAAGGAAGGCAATGGCAATGCCATTCGGGTTGCGCGCGTCACGGATGGCGCTCAGGTCTTCTCGATTGAAGTCGGGCTGGGCGGCTTGAGTCACGGTCGCGCCCGCTGGTCGCCGGACGGTCAGCGCATCGGCTGGGTTTCGACAGCCGGTGACATCGGCATTTTTGCGCAGGATTTTCGTCCCGGAACCGACACGACCAGTACGCGCCGCCGAATCCTTGGCGACATTTTTGGCTCGCCACCGGAAAGTTTTGCTTTCTCGCCGGACGGACAGAAGCTGGTCGTGGCGGCCAGTGACGACGCGCCAAATCTGATGGTGTGTGTTGGCATTCCAGACTTGGCGCCGGCCGGAAGCCGGTAGCGGACCGTCTATGACGTGGCTCGATTGGGTCATCATCGCGGCCTACTTCGTTTACCTCGTGGTGGATGGCTTCCGGGCCGGCCGCCGTGGACAAACCTCGGACGGCTATTTTCGAGCCGACCGCAGCCTGGGCTGGTGGACGGTCGGCTTGTCGGTGATGGCCACCCAGCTTTCGGCGATCACGCTCGTGGGCGCGACCGGTCAGGGGTATGCCGACGGGATGCGGTTCGTGCAGTTTTATTTCGCGCTGCCGATAGCGATGGTCATGCTCTGCGTCACGGCCGTGCCGGGCTTTTATCGCGCCAACGTCTTCACGGCTTACGAATTTCTGGAGCGCCGGTTTGACGCGCGAACCCGTGCCGTGACGAGTGTGTTCTTTCTGTTGTCGCGGGGGCTGGCGACTTCGGTCGTAATTGCTGCTCCGGCGGTCGTGTTGTCGGCCGCCTTGGGGTGGTCCGAAGCGCTCACCATTCTGGTCATGGGGATCGTCACGACGCTCTACACGGTGTTGGGGGGCGTTCGCGCGGTGGCCTGGAATGATGTCAAGCAAATGGCCGTGATTGTGGTTGGGCTAGTCGCCATCTTGTGGCTGCTGATTGCCAAGCTGCCGCCGGTGATTTCGCTCTGGGACGGCTTGCAGGTGGCAGGCGCGACCGGCCGCCTGACGGCCGTAGATTGGCGTTTTGACTGGCAGGAGAAGTACACCGTTTGGTCAGGGCTATTTGCTTCCTTGTTTCTGTTTTTGTCGTATTTCGGCTGTGACCAGAGCCAAGTGCAGCGGTATCTGGCTGCCAGTTCCATTGCGGCGGCGCAGCGGTCGTTACTGCTGAATGCCGTGGTGAAAATCCCGCTCCAGGCCCTGGTGTTGCTGATTGGCGTACTGATCTTCGTGTTTTACGTGTT
Organism: Chloracidobacterium validum; assembly: GCF_018304825.1. Taxonomy (NCBI): domain Bacteria; kingdom Pseudomonadati; phylum Acidobacteriota; class Blastocatellia; order Chloracidobacteriales; family Chloracidobacteriaceae; genus Chloracidobacterium; species Chloracidobacterium validum. The sequence continues at coordinate 788,946 of NZ_CP072649.1, read as the reverse complement.
TGCGCCGGCCCCGCCACTGGTGTTCACCGCGCCGGCTGACCTGCCGGACGAGTCTGCCCGCCGCGCCTATGCGCAGCTTGAAGCTGAATACGCGGCCGCGACCGATGACCGCCGGCAGGCCGCGCTGCGCTATGCCGAAGCGTGGGAACGCGGCGATGCGTCGGCGCAGACTGCCCAGACGGCGTTTTTAGCTGCCCAGGCACGGTGCGAGGTCATCCGTCGGTCGGCCGTGACGCTGTTGACCCAAGCCACCGGCCGCGCTTACGACGACACCAACTACGTTTTTCCAACGTTCGTGCTGTCTCATGTGCCATCTGGTTTGGTGGGATTGATTCTGGCCGCGATTCTGGCGGCGGCGATGTCCACCAGCGCCGGAGAACTCAATGCGTTGGCGACGACGACGGCGTTGGACATTTATCAGCGTTGGCTGAACCCGGCGGCATCGGAAACGCAGTTGGTGCGGATTGGCCAGCTTGCCACGGCGTTCTGGGGCGGATGGGCTTGTGTCGGCGCGCTCTATGCCGCTCGGCTGGGGTCGTTGATCGAGGTTGTCAATCGCTTTGGTTCGTGGTTTTACGGGGCGCTGCTGGGCGTGTTCGTTCTGGCCGCGGCCGACCCCCGCGCCAACGGACGCGGCGCGGTCAGTGGTCTCCTGTTGGGCATGGGCGTGGTTTGGGCCTTGGCTGCCGCCGACATCGTTGCGTTTTTATGGCTCAATGCCATCGGCTGCCTAGTGACGGTCGTCGTCGGCGTGGTGGTCAGTCGCTTGCTGTTTGACGCCAGCCGATAAGCTCAACTTAATTGCACAGTCCAAGGTAATCCAGCCAGTGGCTCAGGGGCGCTGGGGGCAGGACGACAATGAAGGCTGCCGGGTAAGTGAAAGTATCTTTGTAGAAACTACCAAATAGAAACTACCAATGCGTAACAGACAGGCTGCGAACTGGTTGTTTTTGGGGTTGGCGGTTGTGCTGATGTTGGTAAGCAACCAGATGCTGACCAACGTGGGCGCGGCGGCCCAAGCTTGGTTGCCCCGGCCCCACCCAGTACCTGAGCAGGTTATCACCACGCTGTGGCGTCAGGCGATGCCAACGGACGAGTCGCCAGGGGCTGCGCGACAGATACCGAGCCACCCCATCTTTGAACTGGATTTGGCCGCGTTGCGGCAACGCCTGTCAGGCGCGCCGCTGGAAAGCGCCTGCGTAGCCAAGGATTCTCCTTTGATGCTTGAGCTGCCGACGCCAGATGGGATGTTCGCCCGCTTTCGTGTTGTTGAGTCTCCCATCCTCGCCCCCGAACTGGCGGCCCGTTTTCCGAGCATCAAGACGTATGTTGGGCAGGGGGTGGATGATCCAACCCAGACCGTCCGTTTTGACGTGACGCCCCAGGGATTGCATGCCTTCGTTCTCATTCATCAGGCGTCGGCGTTCACGGTGTTGCCGACTGGGCCGGGGCAATCGCGGTATGCCGTGTCATCTGTGCGCACCACCGATGTTTCCAACGGGTTCGGGTGTGAACTGCTCTATGGCGTGGAAAGAACACCGGCAAGCGTCCCCGCTTCCGATGGCGTTGAGCTGCTGCCGATGGGAAGCCAGCTACGGCGCTATCGCATTGCCATCGCGGCTACTTCCCAGTTTACCAGCAGCTTGGGCGGTGGGACGCCCACCGGTGGGCTGGCCGCCGTGACAACCTGGCTGAATGGGGTTAATGCCGTCTATGAACGGGAACTTGCCGTGCGGTTCATCCTGGTTGCCAACAACACCAACATCATTTATGCCAATCCGGCAACCGACCCGTATCCAACGCCGAACACTCGGGCCGGATTGGCGACGGTCGTCCGCAACGACCTAGCGGCCAAGATTGGCGTGGATAACTACGACATCGGCCATGTCCTAGGCATCGGAACGGGCGGAACCGCGGCGATTGGGGTTGTGTGCAGCAATGCCGCTGATGGCTTTGGCGGACCGGGTCCCTTCAAGGGCGCTGGCGTCACCCAAGTCAGCGCCACCGCGCCGGTCGGCAATGCGTTTGATTTGGGCATCCTGTGTCATGAGCTTGGCCACCAGTGTGGGGCAGCTCACACCTTCAATGCGACGGCGCTGGCCGGCTGTCAGAACAACCGGAATGCGGCAACCGCCTGGGAAGTCGGAAGCGGCTCGACGATTATGGCTTACCCTGGTATTTGTGATACCGACAATGTCGTGACCGGCTTTGACTTGCGTTTTCACGCCGGAAGTCTGGAGCAGATCGGGTCATATTTGGCCACAGGTGGTGGCGCGTTTTGTGTGAGTCTCGCCGCGACCGGAAATACGCCGCCCGTGGTGAGCGCCGGCGCGCCGTTGACGATTCCGCGTGACACGCCGTTTCAGTTGACAGCGACCGGAAGCGACGCCGATGGTGATGCACTCACCTATGCCTGGGAGCAGTTCGATGCCGGGGGAAGCTTTATCAACCCACCCTATGGCGACCAGCCGAGTGATCCCCCGACGACCACCCGCCCACTGTTTCGGCCTATGCCGCCAACCGCCTCACCAACCCGTATCTTTCCAAGTCTGCCGTTCATCCTCAACCATGCAAACCTTCCGCCGGAGTTTGTGAATGGATTGCGAACTGGCGAAAACCTACCAAGTGTGACCCGTGACCTACGCTTTCGTGTTACTGCCCGCGACAATCGGGCTGGCGGCGGTGGGGTGAACCAGGCCGAAGTGGTGGTCACCGTCCACGGCCCGGCCGGCCCCTTCCGAGTGAATAACGTCACCGGGGTTTGGGCAGCAGGAAGTCAACAGGCGGTAACCTGGGCAGTAGCTGGGACTGATCAGCCCCCCATTAACTGCTCGACCGTCAACATTGCACTTTCCTACGATGGCGGACTGACCTTTACCACACTGGCCGCCAGTCGCCCAAATACTGGGTTGGCAATGATCCTTGTGCCCTCCACTGCGCCGAACACCACGCAGGCACGACTTCGGGTGGAGGCAGCGAACGGGACAGGAATTAGTGGGGGCAACACGTTTTTTGACATCACGGATGCCAACTTCACCATTGCCCAAACAAGTGCGCCGCCACGCCTAACGACGGTGGGGATGTTCCGCCCATCCAACGGTTTCTTTTACCTGCGCTATAGCAATACACCGGGGTTTGCCGATACGGACTTCTTCTACGGGCTGGCTGCCGACGTACCGATCATTGGCGACTGGAACGGCGATGGTATCGAAACGATTGGGATTTTCCGCAACGGGGAGTTCTTCCTCCGCAACAGCAACACGGCGGGCTTTGCCGATGTACCGGCTTTCTCGATCATGGGCATGCAGCCGGGTGACATTCCACTGTCTGGGGACTGGGATGGGAACGGCGTCGCCACCGTGGGAGTCTTCCGGGCGGGACTCTTTTTGCTCAGAAACAGCAACACATCGGGTGCGCCGGATGTTGTGGTTGCCTATGGCGGCGGTGATGACTTGCCGATTGTGGGTGACTGGGATGGCAACCGGACTGACACCATCGGCGTGTATCGCGGCGGCGTTTTTTTCCTGCGCAACAACAACAGCGCCGGATTACCGGACATCGAGGCGGCTTTTGGCGCGGCTGGGGACACGCCGTTGGCGGGTGACTGGAATGGCGATGGCGTGGATACGATAGGTGTTTTTCGTGTTAGCGAACAGCAGGCGCAGTTTTTCCTGAGCCCGGCAAATGTGTCTGGACCGCTTCCGCCCCCAGTCAACTATGGGTTGCCGACCGACCGACCGGTAGTTGGCAAGTGGCAGTGAAGCGACCAGCGCCACCACCCTCCGCGACTTGAGACCTAGTGCTCACCAAGTGCTAGAATCATCTCAAACTGTGACCGGGCATCGTCGGCTGGAATGGCGAGGGTTCGCTCGCGCATCTGTCCGTGCGCTGTAAGCCACCGTTGGAGGCACTCGCCCCATGTCCCATCGTTTGGATCGTTTCCTAGTGATTGGTGCCGGCCCAACCGGCCTGGTTGTGGCGCGTGCGCTCAAGCAAGCTGGTATCCCCTATGACCAAGTTGACGCCGATGACGACGTGGGCGGCAACTGGCGCCATGGTGTCTATACCACCGCGCATATCATCTCGTCCCGCCGGACGACATCGTTTCCTGAGTACCCTATGCCGGCGCACTACCCGGATTTTCCCAGCCGTGCCCAGATGCTTGCCTATTTGTGCGACTACGCGCGCCACTTTGGACTGTATGCGCACATCGAGTTTCGGAAAGAAGTCGTTGCGGCGAGTCCGCTTGCGGATTGGTCCTGGCAGGTGAAGCTGGCAGACGGCGAACAGCGGCAGTACAAAGGCGTGATTGTCTGCAATGGCCATCACTGGGACCGCCGCTTCCCCACCTACCCCGGAACGTTCATGGGCGAGTGGGTTCACTCAAAGGATTACCGCCGGCCAGAGCAACTGGTCGGCAAGCGGGTGCTCGTCATCGGAGGCGGCAACTCGGCCTGTGACATTGCCTCGGAAGCCGCGCGGGTTGCCGTGTGCAGTCACCTCAGCTTACGCCGCGGCTACTGGTTTTTGCCCAAAACGATGTTTGGCATCCCCACCGTTGAGATGATGCGGGGCTGGATTCCGGTTCCGGTTCAGCGCGCCGTGCTGCGCCTGTGCCTGCGGGTCATTGTCGGCCGATATGCGCAGTATGGTCTGCCCGAACCCGACCACCGCATTTTCGAGCGACATCCGACGGTCAATTCCGAACTCCTGCACTACCTCAAGCATGGGCGAATCCGTCCCCGCCCGGACGTGGCGCGGCTTGAGGGGCAAACGGTCCACTTCGTGGATGGCACGACCGACGAATACGACCTAGTGGTGTGCGCGACGGGCTTTCATGTGAGTTTTCCGTTCCTGCCGCCGGGGATGGTGGAGGTCAAAGGCAGCACGGCACAGCTTTACGCTGGCATGGTGCCGCCGCGCACGCGCAATCTGTACATTTTCGGCACGACCCAGCCACGCTATGGGTTTGGACCGCTGGCCAGTCCGGCGGCCGACCTGTTGGCGCAGCTCCTCGAGCTTCAGGATGCCATGACGCTGCCGTTGAGCGTCGTCTTTGAAGCAAGCGGTGAACAACTGCCAACCACCCATTTGGTGGACCCCCATGCGGCGCTGCGCCGAATGAGGCTGGCGCGTTACTTGACGCCCCTGCTGGTTCGCAAGGAGCGACGGCTGCGCACCTCGCCCAAAGTTGGTGCCATGACCATGTGGATGCCGCCGCAAGCCATTTGAGACACCACAAACCGGGAAAGTAAGCAAACGTAAGGGGCTGCCCGACTGGGCAGCCCCCACGGCAAGCGTCATCCTCAGATGCAAAGCCGCTGATGACGAGTTGATAACTAGAAGCTGAACTTGAGCGCGAACTGAATCTGCCGCGGTGGCGCGGCCAGCGTCGGTGCGCCGCTCAACTGGTAGTTGGGGTTGATTTCCGTGATGTTGACGCGGTTGAACGCATTGAACATCTCGAAGATGAACTCCAGATTGCGCCCGGTAACGTCGGCATCCCGCGAGAAGTAGAACTTGCGCGCCAGCCGAAAGTCCACGGCGATGAAGTTCGGCCCGGTGAAGGCATTCCGTCCAACGTTGCCCAGGAAGGTTGAAAGCGGTAGTCCAAAATTCTGGGGCAGGCGGCTGTCTGGTGGCAGGGTTAAGAATCCATTGCCACGAGGTGACGGGAAGCAGGTCAGCCCGGCCGTCCCGGCGGGGCAGGACTGCACGAAGTTTGGCCGCGCTGTCGAAGAACTGTTGACCTGGGTTTGGTCCACCCCAATCAGCAGCGTGTAGGGACGTCCAGCGCCGGCTTCCACGATGGGCGCGAAGGTCCAGTCGGCCAGCAGGTAACGGCCAGGTCCTTCATTGCGCTTGAACGGGCTGGTGACCACCGCGCTGAAGATAAAGCGGTGTCGCTGGTCGAAGTTTGAGTTCGAGCGATCCAGGCGGGGATTGCTGTTATCCTGTGGCTCTTGGAGCGTCTGCACGTCGGTTGAATCGTCAATTGCGTGCGACCACGTGTAGGAGGCCAGGAACTGGAAGTTGTTGGAAAAGCGCTTGTTCACGCTCAATGTCAAAGCGTGGTAAATCGAGCTGCCGGTGGATTCGTAGTTTTTCGCGCTTCCAAACGGGACAAACGGGGAGCCCTGAAGGCGCGGCAAGTTGAACCGATTGGTGAGCGCAGTCAGAAGCTGTTGCGCCTGGGCGACTGGAATGTTCAAAGTCGCGGCCGTGTAGAGCAGATTGGGTCCTGTCCGCCGGAAGTCATTGAACAAAAAGCGTCCAATTGGGGCAACGGGCGCCGGTAGCCCTGACAACCCAGGGCCAAGGCTGTTCGGTAGTGGGTTATAGAGTCCGGCCAGCGGCCCCGTGCCGAAAAAGCCAACCGTTTGCCCACCAACCACGATGGGATTGGTTTGCGCCTGGGCATTGGCTTGGAGGAGCGCCAGATCCTGCTGGTTGACATTGCGCGGACGAACCAACTGCAAACCACGAATGTAGCTGTAGGTAGCATTGACCGTGATGGTGCGCCCAAGCTGCCGCTCAATCGAGAGGTTTCCTTGCTGGGTGTAGTCAAACTCGAAATCTCGGTTGAGGTGCAGCGTTTGAGATGTAATCGGCGAGGCGAGCAGGGACCGGATGGGTCCGCCGTTCAGAACCTGGAACCCTGGGTCTAGTGGATTGTAGCGTTGTTGTCCAACTTGATAGCCAGGGAGGCCAGGAACGGGGATGTTGACCCGCTCGTTGCGGAAGATAGCTGCCCCGCCAAGCAGTCCGGGGAAGACGAGGAAGGGCGACTGGGCGCCATCCACCACGTCGGAGAGGAAAATCAAGCCTGCCAGGGGTGTGCCGTAAAACAGACCGTACGCGGCGCGTACCACCGTCTTGCCATTGTTGAACGGGTCCCAAGCAAAGGCCAGGCGCGGCGCGATGTTGTTGTAATCACGCGGGATACCCTGCTGGATGCCGATGATCTGCTCACCGGCCGCAAAGAGGTTCGGCATGTTGATCGTCCCAACATTACCCGGCCCGACGAACGGTTCCGGGCGAACTGCCTGAACCTGCTTAGTGTATTGCACGTCGTACCGCACGCCGTAGTTGAGCGTGAAGTTCGGACGAATCTTCCAGCTATCCTGGGCAAAGAGGCCGAGCACCGGGTTGTTGAAATTACTGTTCGGGTTGCCGACGTTTTGAACGTAAGACTCTGGAAGCCCTAGCCCGTAAGCCTGGACGCCGTTGAAGGCCGGGAAGCCTTGCGCCGCCGGGAACAATTGGTTGGGAGGAAAGGCGTAAACACCACCGAAGTTGACTTCAAACAACGCATTGTAAAGCAGAAGATTGAAGTCAGCCCCGAATTTCAGGGTGTGGTTGCCGGCAATCTTCGTGAGGTTATTCGTGACCTGCCAACGCTTTTCCACGCGCTGGGTGGGTGAAAACGGCTCACGTCCGAAGGAGGCAAACCCGGGAACTTCAACCCCGACGATCTGGCTTTGTGGGCCGTAGTCCACGCCCCGGCGTGAAAACTGGAAGCGCGATTCATTGATGAGTGTTGGGCTGATCGTGGCGACGTTCTGCGCCACGAACGCAATGTCGCGGGTGCCCTGGAAGCCGGTGCGGGTGAAGTTGTTGAGCGCGGTGGGCTGGTTCTGTCCATTCGAGGGAATGCCCCGGACGGTCGAGGGTGTCACGCTGATCCGCGCGAAGAACTGGTGAATGTCATTGAACCGATGGTCAATCCGCAGCGCCGGCAGGAACGTCCGCTCGCGCAGCGTGTAATTGCCGAGCAGCGTGTTCATCGGGCGGAAGCTGCCAAGTGGCACCGGCGAGTTGAACCCAGGGTTGGTAATGCCCAGCGCCGCGAGCGTTGGGAAAATGGACTGGCCGTTGGTTTGGCGTCCGGTGAGGCCGACGCTTGAACCTTCACGCGCCAAAAAGTAAAACGTGTTCAGCGCCTGAAAGGTAGCATTGGTCAACAGCGCCGTTTGCGCTGCCGCTGGCAATGCGGTAAACGGCGTGCTCAACGGGATGCCGGTGGCTTGCGACAAACCACTGAGCGCCGCATTGAGGAAGGCGACTTGCTGGGGCGTGACCTGTGCCGCCTGGCCGCCGATTGGCACGAAAACACCGGCCGGCAAGTTGGACAGCCCCAGGTTGGGAGACGTCGCCAACAGCGTTGGCGGCGTGAAGGTCGTGAAACCAAAGCCGTTGCGTCCGGTGATGTTGAATCCGGTGCCGTTCAGGTTTTGCGTCTCAAACGACAGGAAGAAAAAGGTTTTGTCCTTCACGATGGGTCCGCCGAGCGTAAAGCCACCCTGGAAGCGGGTTTCTGGGTATTCGCGCACGCCAGCGAAGGCATTGTTGGCGGAAAAGGCCTGGTCGCGGAGAAAGGCAAAGACATTGCCGCGTAACTCGTTGCCGCCACCCTTCGAGACGATGTTGATGACCGCCGAGGAAGCGCGTCCAAACTCCGGCGCAAAGCTGTTGGTCAGGATTTGAAACTCCTGGACGGCTTCCTGGGAAACCGTGGCGCGCACGCCGTTGACGGCTGAATCGGTCGCGTCCGCGCCGTCAATCGAGACGTTGTTGGCGCGCGCGCGCTGACCGCCGAAGTTCAGCCCCGACGTGGGCGCGACGCCCAATTTGGGCTGGTTGTCACGGGTTGTCGTCGAGGTCAGCAGCGTAAAGCCCACGTAGCTCCGGCTGCTCGTGGGCAAGTTGTTGATGGCGCGCTGGTTAATCGTTTCCGCCACGGAGGTGCGGGAGCCTTCGATAACCTGCGTATCGGCCGTGACAACGATTTCTTCCGTCGTGTCGCCAACCCGCAGGGTAAAATCGAGCTGCGCGGCCGCGCCGATGGTGAGCGCAACGTTGCGGTTCACGGCGCGGGCAAAGCCGCCTGCCTCGACAGAAATCTCGTACGAACCCGGCGGAAGCGCGATGAATTGATACACACCGGCATCGTTGGTGGTCGCTTCGCGGGTCAGCCCCGTGCGCTCCTCCCGTGCCGTAACCTTTGCGCCGGCAATGACTTTGCCACTGTCATCGCTGACTGTCCCGCGCAGGTCGGCGGCGTTGACTTGTGACTGGGCAAACGTCGTCGCCGGGGTGAGCAACGAAGGTGTAATAATGGAACACGCGCCAAGACATAAGCCAAACAGCCCACGGCGCAGATGACACAGCAGCATGGAAGTAACTCCTTTTTTTTCCACAGATTGCTTCATAGCATCAGAGTTGATGGCGGCCGTTGATGCTTATACAAGTCAACCTCCAACCTCTCACGGGGCGCGACTGCGCGCCTTGCCCGGCTGCGTTTAGCGCGCGAGCCGCCGTAGCGAAAGTGCTTTCCGAGGGAAACAGAGTGAACTTACGGGTTTCTAGCATGTTAGTTGGTGGTGGCGCAAGGGCGCGTCATGCGCGTCAACCCGTCGCCGGACAGTATTTTGCAGTGCGTCATGGCAAGTGGTGGAAGAACTATGGACTGGCGCTGTGCGGGGTTTTGTCCCTGGGGGGGCTATGTCCGGCAAGTCACCGGGCGTCCCCATCCCAGGCCACGCCCCAGGTGGCTGAAGCCCAGGCGACGGACGAGACGGCTGTGGCGCAGAGCTTTTCCACAACCGAGCTACCGCTGCGCGCTACCGAAATCGAGGCGCGTGTCAGAGAAGCCTATCAGCGCAACCGCGACGTGGATGACGTGGCGGCCGATATTGACCGGCGGGGCGTCAGCTTTGAAATGACGGAAGCTTTTGGACGCAAAATGCGCTTTTTGCGGGCTGCTCAGGTCGAAAGCGCGCTGTGGCGAGCCGACGAACGCCGCCAGGCCGTCACGGCCCAGCCCCAGCGTCCGGTGGCCCTGCTAACCGACACCCCGGATGTTCCGCTCTACCAGGAACATCAGCCGCTCATCGAGCAGGTGCGCGCCGTCGCCCAGGCCTATGTGGCCAGCTTGCCGGATTTTACCGTTCGGCAGCGGGTGCAGCGGTACTACCGCCTGGGAGGCCGCCCCTGGCAGCTTGGCGACTACCTCGAAATCGCCATTGCCTATTCAACGGAAAAGGGCGAAAAGCTGGAACTCAAGCTCCAGAACGGCGTCTCGACCTCGCTTGGCCTGGATGAAGTCGGTGGTTTGACCTCAACCGGGCAGTTTGCGGGCTTGCTCAAGTCGCTTTTTGACGAGACTTCCAATGCCACCTTCCGCGAAGCCGGGATGACCACCTTCTACGGCCGACCCTGTCGGGTCTTTGAATACACGGTCGAAACAGCTTACTCGCGGCAGACCTTGCAAGTCGGCAAGGCGCGAACGATTGCCGGCTACCGTGGGCGCATCTTCGTCAATCCAGAAACGCGCCGCATTGTCCGGCTGGAATCCGAATGCTTTGACTTGCCACGCGACTTTCCGGTTTCGGAAGCCATCTCAATCGTTGAGTTTGGTTGGGTGACGGTGGGCGACAACGACTATCTGATGCCGGTGGCCGCGCGCGTGGCACTGACCGATCGCAAAAACCGCATCACATCCCTCAACTGCATTGCCTTCCAGAAGTACGGTAAGTTCGAGACAACCGTCGTCGTGGAGTGATGGGGGCACAACGGGTGCGTCCTGGCGTGGCTCTGACGGAACTGTGCCTAGACCATTTCCGTGGCCGTTGGCGTCGGTGCAGGGGGCGCGGCGTGGCCCGTGGCTTTACCCGCCTCCCCAGCCAGCTTGAAGGCATACGCCGCCAGCGGCGGCCCGATGGTTTCAAACACGGCGACCGCGCCCAGCACAATCGCGCCAATGCTGGCTGCCTTGTCTGGGAACAGTTCGGCCGTGGTCCGGGTCAGCCCAATCGCCATGCCGGCCATTGGGATCAGCAACATACCTCGCGCGGCCGCCTTTTCCAGCGAGCCGTGCGTGGCGGCCGCAACGGCGACCACCCCACCAACTTTGGCCAAGCTGCGCGCAAAAACCAGCAAGACCACGATTGGTGCTGCCACAACCAGGTCATGCAGGTGTAGGTTGGCCCCAGCCGAAACAAACAAAACTATGAAGAATAGCTCGAACGATTCGCCGAACTGCATCTGTGAGACAATATCTTCCTGCTCGAGATTTTTCACCACAACCCCAAGCACCAGCGGGGCAAACAGCGTCGAAAGATTGAGCACACTCGCCAGCCCAACAGTCAGCATCACGGCACCAATGATAAACGCTAGACGGTACTGCGTTGCTTCGCGGGTTCGGTGGGTCAGGAAGTAGACCAGAATGCCAACCAAGCAGCCCAGGACAAGTGATCCGAAGAAGCGGTATGTCGGCAGTAACAAAATGTCACTCCAACTTTTGCCAGATGAAAACTGGACCAGTGGTAGTAGGGCCGAAAAAGCCACAAATGAAATAATATTATTGAGCGCCACAAGGGTTTTGGTCGTCTCGGTAACTTCGCCGGCCGCGCGGACTTCGTGAGCGACATGTAGCAAGACCGCTGGTGATGAAGAAACGACAATGGCCGCCACCAGTGCCGCGACTGCGATTGGAATATTGACCAGCCAGAGGGAGCCAATGATGGTGATGAAGGTGAGCGCACTTTCCGCCAGCGCCATGCTGCCCAGCGTCATCTGCTGCCGAAGCAGCAAAACGTTGAGCGACAGGCCCAGTCGGTAAAGAATCAGCCCCAGCGCAATGTCCACTAAAATCTTGGATTTGGCAAGGTTATCATCATCCAGTACAGTCAGTCCGCTCGGCCCAAACAACAGCCCAACGAGCATGAAGCCGGTAATACTGGGTAGCCAGGGAAAACGGTGGGCGAGATACCCACCCAGTGCGCCTAAGATCAGGAGCAGGCCAAAAATGGTCATGGTGTTCAACGCCAATGGCCAGTTTGGTAAGAAATCCATGGGCAGTGTGGATGCTCTCCCTTCAACGTTGACGTTCTATGTGATCGGCTTGGGGTGGGTGATGGGCAGACGCTGAACGCGGTTGCTCGTCGGAGGGCTGGACGGCGACCCGAAACGCCGGGGCTTGATAATCAGTCGGTACATGGTCACGGGCCACCGTGGTTCGGTTGCCATCCCGAAGTGCCGTAACGTGTGGCGACATAATCTCGACGCCGGCTTCATCAAAAACGTCCCGAATGTTGGCGTGCAGGGCGGCATACGTGTATGGCATCAGCCAGGCATCGTTGGTGTAAGCGTTGAGTTCGTAGGCCACGTGAAAGTCATTCAAGCTCGTCTGCCAGACAAAAGGTGGTGGTTCGGCGCGAATGCCAGCGGTGGCGCGGGCGGCAGCGGTCAACAACTCGTGGACGCGCCGCCACGGCGTTTCATAACCGAGCGTGACCGTTGTATGCAGAATAATCCCACGGGTGCGCGCCAGCGTCGAGTAGTTGACAATGGTGCCGTTGAGAACCTGAGCATTTGGAATCGAGACGATTTCCTGTTTGATGGTCTCCAAGCGAGTCACAAATAGGGTTTTTTCAACCACATCCCCGGTCGTCTCACCAATCCGAACCCGGTCGCCAATCCGAAACGCGCGGGTGTAGGTTAGCACAATGCCACTGACGACATTGGCGATAGCCGAGCTGGAGGCCAGGGAAAACAATGCGCCAATGAAAATAGACACACCACGAAAGGCTGGCGACTCCACCCCTGGAATGTATGGGAAGGCAATAATCAGACCGGCTGCGACGAGAAAGATCACCACCAACTTGTAGGTCGGACGCGCCCACTCTGGATCGAATCCCCCAATGACAATCACGCCGCGTTCGACCGCCAGGGACAGTAAGCGCGCGCCCTGGATGGCTGCCCAGGTCAGAAAGGCGACGGTCAGGATGAACAGCAGGTTCGGTATGTAGAGAATAAATGCGCTCCACAACGTCACCAGCGGTGTCAACACCGCTTCCCAGAAGGCGCGCGATAATCCCTGGGTAGCGGGAAAAAAACTGAACACGAGTGGCAGGTACGCCACCACCATCCCCGCCCGCGCCAGAAACCAGATGACGGTAAGCAACGTCAGGCGGGCGGCCCGAAGCCTTCCTCCAACCAGCACGTCAAGTCGGTTGAGCAATCGTGAGGAATGCGGTGTAGAAGGTTCGGTGATGTGCCAGGCGTGGCGGAGGCGGGCTACCAGTTCGTCGAGTCCACGCCAAACCCCGATGATGAGCGTTGTAACTACCAGCGAAAGCAGAACCCCAACGAGCAAGGCTTGCCACGATGCCGCCTGGCGCACCCGGTAGAGGGCGCGTTTGATGTGTTCCGCGGTGGACTGGGCGAGTGCCGAACGCGGTAGTTCGGCGGCGGTGGCGTCGGCTTCCGTCACAACGGTAATGACCCGGTTGCCAAGGACGATTTCAATGGTTTCGTCATATTCGACCGTTCGCAGGTCTTCCAGATTGAGAAAGGGCGTCGCGGCTAGCTCAACCAGCCGCCGCTCAACGATTGCCGCCCGCTCAGATGGCGTCAGTGTCCCAAGCCGGGCCCGAATGCGAAAAACCGGCTCGCCACCAAGCTGTACGGGCACCCCGCTTTCCACCGGGCTAGGGCGCGTGGCCGGGACGGTTGCCGGTGGCGCTTGTGCCAAAGTGACAATGAAACCATTTGGCAGGAGAAGACAGATAACAAGTATTCGACACCACATATGGCTTCTTGGCTGAATCGCCACACGCCAGCAGAGGCGCATGCAGATTTTTATTGCCTTTGACTGGACATAAACCAAAATATGCTCTTACAGCAAAACATGCCCTAACGGTACGAGCTTTTTACCGAATGACGAACTATGCCGCACCCTGTCGTTGATGCCATTCGAGGCGGCGCGGCGCCCCGTGCTGCCAAACTTGCCGCTGCCAGTGGCTTGTTGCCGCTGGCACCCGAGGAGGCGCTCCTGGTGTTGGCCAGCTTGGTCAACGACCCAGATGAAGAAATTAACACGGCTGCGCGCGCCTCGGTTGGGAAACTTGACCCATCCATCGTTTTGCCGATTGCGCGGGATGACCAAACGGATGCATCTATTTTGGCGCTGTTGTGTAGCCCTGATTGCGATCCCGTCATTACCGAGGCGGCCATCCTCAATCGCGCCACCCCGGATGCTGCCGTCGAAGCCCTGGCGCTCAAGACCACCAATGCGAGCCTGATTGAGGCGCTCACCATCAATCAACAGCGGTTGATTCGGCGGACTGGCATCATCGAAGCCATCCTCCACAATCCGCACCGGACTCCCGAAGCCGAGCGCCGCGCCCGCGAAGTCAAGGCCGAGTTTCTGGAAAAAGAGTTTGGTCGTCGGCAGGTGGCCGGCGAGCGGGCGAGCGCCCCACCAGCGGCCGAACCACTCAAGTCGGTGGCCGACCTCATCCCGGAAGCTTTTACCGACGCGCCGCCAAGTGTTCCACCGCCACCGGTGGCCGTCCCGGTGGCCACCCCGGTCGCGCCGCCGTCTGGCGCGCCACCGGCGGACGTCCCGCCGGCATCCGCCAAGCCGGTCAAGCTTTCCAAGTCCCCACCAGTGGCGATGATTCAGCAGGGGAAAGCGCCACGTCCGGCAAAGTTGATGGTGGCGCAGGGCAAACTGCCACTAGCACCGGAAGACCTGCTGTTTGCTCAGGTGTTGTTGACGACCGACGCGGATACCGAAATTGCTGAGGCCGCGCAGACCTCCCTGGCAAACCTCGACTTCGAGACCCTGCAGCCGGTGGTGCAAAATCCAGAAACGCCGGAGGAAGTCATCCACTACTTGCTCCTGCGCCCGGATGTCCCAGAACGTTTTGGTGAGCAGTTACTCCTTCATCCGGCCCTGTTGGACGAATCGGTGTTGGCGTTTGTCAAGCAGACGACCAGTGGCTATTTGCTGGAGTCGGTCACCATCAACCAGCAGCGGCTGATTCGGATGCCGGCACTGCTGGACGCGATCTTGGCGAATCCGGCGAGCACGTTTGAGGCAACCCGCAAAGCGCGGGAAATCAAGACCGAGTTTTTCGAGAAAGAACTCGGCGCCGAGCGAATCGCTCGCGAAAAACAGGCGCGCGCCGCGAAGTTTGCCGCCGTCCTCGACGTGCCGCCGATGTCGGATGAGGCGTTTGAGGCGGAGTTTCAATCCATTCTGGCTGGTTTCGAGGCTGAAACTGGGCAAACGTTTTCAGATGAGGCGCCGAGTGCCGCCGATGCGGATGCCGAGTTCGAGGCCATGCTGGCGGCGGTCAAGAGCGAGGAGGGGATTGACCTACGCAACGCCACCGACTCTGAAACGCAGGAGCGGCTTTCTATTTATCAGGCGTTGGCGCGGATGTCGGTCAAGGAACGGATCTTCGCGGCGCTCAAAGGTGGACGGGATGCGCGAGCGATTCTCATTCGTGACTCGAACCGCATGGTGAGCACGGCCGTCGTCAAGAACCCGCGCATTTCAGATGCCGAAATCGAGGCAATTGCCAACATCAAGGGGATCAACGAAGACGTTCTGCGCATCATTGCCATGAATCGCGCCTGGGTGAGCAACTACGCCATCATGCATAACCTAGTGCGCAACGCCCGGTGTCCGCTCAACTTCAGCATGCAGTTCATCAACCGGCTGCAGAGCCGCGATCTTGTCAATCTGACCAAGAGCAAGTCCATTCCCGATGCCTTGCGCCAGGCCGCCAATCGGCTTGTGGCGAAGCGCCGTGAAACCGGTGGATGAGTGAGTCCAACCACATGCCAATACCCTGCGCTTACGCTTGGCGCATCGGGTGTGAAGCGCTGGGCAGGTGGTCGGAGGTGTGATGGCAAATGGGTAGGCCGATGTCGTTTGCCAAGTGGTTTGCCATCGGTCGGTGGATGCTGATGGCGGCCGTCCTGAGCCAAGTTGCCTGGGCTGATCCCCGCCTCCGTGTCCAGCGGTGGTCGGTCGAGGAAGGTCTTTCACAGGCAAGCGTCAACACCGTGCTTCAGTCAGGCAGCGGACTGATGTGGATTGGGACGCACGATGGCTTGAACCGCTTTGATGGCTATGCCTTTACGGCCTATCGCGCCGACCCGACCAATCCTCAGGCGCTCACACACAGTTACGTCACATCGCTGGTCGAAGCCCCGGATGGGATGCTGTGGGTTGGAACCATGGACGGCCTGAATGCCTTTGACCCAGGCACGGGACGTGTCCGCTGGGCGCTGTTGCCTGGGGTGCCGGTGCGTGCCGCGCGCTTCGATCCGTCCGGGCACTTATGGGTTGGAACACCCCAGGGCCTGTACCGCGTCAATCCGGCAACCCGGACCGTGACGGATTTTCAACCGGAGGCCGGGCTGGGGAACGCTTGGCAAGCCGCCAAACAGGTGTATGCCATCGCGTTGGATGGTGCGCGGGGACTGTGGCTGGGGCTGGAATGCGGACTGGGCCACTTCGACTTTGCCACCGAGCGGCTCACCCTGATGACTGAGCGCGTCCACGGACGCTCCCTTACTGAGCGTCTTCGGTTTATCCATCCGATGCCCGACGGCATCCTCTGGCTTGGTCATCAGAGCGTGATGCTGCGGTTTGATCCGAGGACGAATCAAGCTGAGTTGTTAGCCGTTACGGATGCCCACACGGGGCGGCCGGCTTCCGACTGGTTGCGTGGGGCGCAGTGCGGCGTGATGGATGATGATGGTCGTGTTTGGATTGGCAGTGAAGAGCAGACCCTGTGCCTCGATCCAGCAACCGGTCGCGCTTGGCGGTTTACCCATCAACCGGCCAATCCCACCAGCGTCAGCCACAATGCCGTGCGGGCGCTGTGCCATGATCGGGCTGGCGGCCTGTGGCTGGGCACCGCTGCCGGACTCAATCGCTATGATCCCAACGCGCCGGTCTTCGTGCCCTACCGCCATGAAGTTGGGAATCCAAACAGCCTTGGCTACGACGCCGTTTCGACCTGCTTCGAAGATCGCCAGGGACGGCTCTGGATTGGCACGGATGGCGGCGGCCTCGATTGTTTGGACGTGGAAGCCAACACATTCACGCACTTTACCGCCCAATCGCCGCCACCCTATCGGCTGGCCGGCAATCGTATCTGGCGGATTGCCGAAGACCACCGTGGGACGCTCTGGTTTGCCGGTGGGTCCGGCGGCCTGGGGCGGCGCGATCCTGCAACTGGAACCATCCGATGGTACCGCCCCAACCCGCGCCGGCCGCGGAGCTTCAGTAGCGAGGTGGTCTATGCCCTGTTCGTTGATCGGGATGGGGTTTTGTGGATCGGTACTGAAATGAGTGGACTGGCTCGGTACGACGCTGCCACCGATGACTTCACCCACTTCCGTCACCAGCCAGTCCAGCCTCAGACCATCCCTAGCGATACGGTTTCCAGCATCATTGAAGATGGGCAGGGTTGGCTGTGGATTGGGACGCCCCAGGGTGTGGCTCGGCTTGATCGTCAGACTGGCGTCGCCCAGCCGTTTGTGCCGGTTCCGGGGCAACCCGGCCAGCTTGGCGATGGGCGGGTGACCAAGCTGTTTCGGGACAGCGCGGGCGAGGTCTGGGTCGGCACACGTTTGGGGCTGTATCACTTCGATTCGGCTCACCAGACCTTTCGGGCGTTCTGTCCTGCTCCGGGGCAACCTTTTGTTGGACGCACCATTAACGACATCGTTGAATCGCCGCCGGGCACGCTCTGGGTTGGCACCGAAGATGGTCTCAACCGCATCGAGCGCGCGACCGGTCAGGTGGTGGCTTTCACCGTCCGCGACGGACTCCCGGCCAGCCGGGTGTTGCGCCTGCATGCTGACGCCACCGGCAAGCTCTGGTTGGGGTTGAATCTCGGCCTCGGTCAGTTCGATCCGGTCAGGCTACGTTTCCAGTTGTTTGATGTTCGGGATGGGTTGGTGGACAACCAGGCCTGGCAGAGTTTTTTTCAACGACGAAATGGCGATGTGCTGTTTGTTTCGGTGAAGGGGTTCACCGTTTTTCGCCCCGAAGCCATTCATCCCAACCCAGTGCCGCCGCCGGTGGTCATCACGGGGTTTCGGAAGTTTGACCGACTGGCAGCCTTTGACGGCGATGCCCTGCCGCCGCTCGACCATGATGAGAACTTTTTTGCCTTTGAGTTTGCCGCGCTGAACTACACGGTTCCGGAAAGGAATCAGTATGCCTATAAACTGGAAGGCTTCGACCGTGACTGGGTTTACTGTGGGACGCGGCGCTATGCGAGCTACACCAACCTCGATCCCGGCGAGTATGTTTTTTGGGTGCGCGGCTCAAACAACAGCGGCGTCTGGAACGAAGCCGGGACGCGCGTGCGGATTCGGATTCGTCCGGCCCCGTGGCGTACTTGGTGGGCTTATGCAGGTTACCTGTTGCTCGTGGCCGGGGGCGCGTGGTTTGGGTTGCGGTTGCGTTCGTCTCGTCAGCAAGCGCGTGAGCGTTTGCGCGAAGCACAGCTCCGGGCCCAGGCGGCAGAAGGTCAGGCAAAAGCGGCCGCGGCGCTGGCGACCGTCCGTGAGCGGGATGCGGAAATTTTTCGGCTCCGCAACATCGAGCTGGCCGAAGCCAATCAGTTCGTGACCGATAGCCTGCTTTATGCCCAGCGGATTCAGGCTGCCATCCTGCCTGAGCCGCGCGCCTTGGCTGCGGCATTTGGCGAGGCATTTGTCATCTACCGTCCAAAGGACATTGTATCTGGCGACTTTTACTGGTTCCACCGAACCGAAGCGGCTTGGTTTTTGGCTGTGGGCGACTGCACGGGCCATGGCGTGCCCGGCGCGTTGATGACAATGGTCGGCGCAACCCTGCTCGATCAGATGGTCATCGAGCGCGGATTGTCGTCGCCGGCCGCCATTTTATCTGAGCTGGATGCGGCCGTCCGTCAGCTTTTGCGGCAGGATACGGCGCAGTCGGACACACAGGATGGCATGGATATTGCCCTGTGCCGTTTTGAGCGGGAGCGTGGGTGCGTGACATTTGCTGGCGCGCGTCGGCCGCTCTATGTTGTCACCGAAGATGGCAACTTGACCGAACATCGCGGTTCGCGGCGAACCATCGGCGGGCGGCACGGCCGGGGCGGGCTAATGTTTGAAGAAATCAGCCTGGTGGTGGAGGACTCTGTAAGTATCTATCTTGGCACGGACGGACTCGCCGATCAGCCGAATGAAGAGCGCCGGAAGTTTGGGACGCCACGCCTCCGCGCGCATTTACAGCAGGTGGCGGCCATGCCATTCGCCAGACAGTCTGAGCGACTTGCGGCTGAACTGGATAGCCACATGGGAGCTGAACCGCAGCGGGATGACATTACGCTCGTCGGCGTGCATTTCGCCGGTTGTGGAGCATTGGGAGGCATGGCTGCGCCACGTTCTGAACGGGCGGTTGGTGCGTTGCCTAGACCAACCGCGACTTAGCTTGGTTGGCAAGTGTTGGCAAACAGTTTATGGCGCGACGCCGGCTCTCCGCGCGCTGGGCGACAATCTCCGGCCGCTGGTGGTATTGGCGCTGAGGCAGTTGCCGACCAAGTTGACCACCGTTTCCCACTGCGAGAAGCGGAGGCAACCGCCTCACCGTCGAGCGCTTCTTCAGCGCCTTGTGATTTCCTTCACGATCTTGATTTCGTCTTTGGCCAGCCCGTAGAGCCGGTAAACCCGCTCATCTATCTCCTGTTCCAGCGCCGAAACGTCTGCCGCCGGGTTGCCGCGCTTCGCTGCGAGGATGCTTTCTACGAGTTGCACCAGCGCATCGTGCTCCGCGGGCTTCGCCGAAGCGATGGGAAGTTGTCTGACATACATTGGTTTGAATTCGTAGAAGCCGCCTTGTTTCGTCGCGGCTTGTTGACGAATACACCACCAGAGAACAGCCGAGTTTAGAAGCGCAAGAAGGTATTTGACATCGCTGCTGACAATTATCGTCGTTTTGTCGTTGCTGTGATAGCCCTCTTCGTCCAGAGCATACGAAACAGTCTGCTCAATCGCTGGGACGATTATCTTCTGCTTGGCGAACTCGTGCCAGTACTCCGCGCCCCAGCGTTGGAGTGCATACCACTCGTAACGAACCCCTGTTTCGTCTTTATTCCGCGCCTCAAGGTCCTGTTTGAACCGGTGGAGGTGTTCATAGATCGCTGGGTAGCGTTTGGCGAATTCATGTTCTGCTTTCGTTGACGCTCCAGCAATTGAGTTGTCTTCATGTAGCGGAAAATGCCAAGGCACGAAGACGAGCCACAAGTTCTGCGCCTCGACGCGCCAGCGTTTCACGTCCCGGCCACGCAGAAACGGCTTGAGCACCTCGGCGGAAGACTCGTGCTCGGCAATCAGCCGGTCGTGGGTTGCACGATCCACGACAAACGCCGCATTGAGTCCTGTAATAATCCCTCGGTAAAGACGCCCATTGACATATGCTCCAAGTGGCTTGCCGGCGGCACGAATTTTCTCCAGCAGGCGCAGAACGGCGCTCGATTCGAGCCGCCAGCCGTTGGGACGAAGTTCGGTTTGGGCAATAGGGAAGCTTTGGGTTTGAAAGATGTCGGGGAAGTGTTCGACGGGCAGGCCAGGTTTCCAGTTGAGAGCGCGCACGGCGTGAGCATTGGTTGGTATTTTCGACAAAACGAGAATGGCCGGGTAGGCAATGGCGGTAAAAACTGGGGCGTCGCCGAAATCAATAATGTGATGGATGGTTTGCTTGGCCAGTAGCGCCCGGAGCTTTTCGCCGTAGGCCGAGCGAAAGAATTTGTTGCTGGAGATGAAGCAGAGTACGCCGCCGTGCCGCAGAAGCTGGAGCGCGCGTTCGTAGAAATAGACGTACAGGTCGGCCGTGCCGGTGTAGCAACTGTAGCTTTGGGTTCTGAGTGCTGGCTTCAGTTCCTTGATCGCTTCTTGGCGCACATATGGCGGGTTGCCAATTACGATGTCAAACCCACACTGTGACACAGACATTCTTGTCTGTGTCTCTGGCTGAGTAACAGGCAAGAATGCCTGTTCTACCCTGGGGGCAGAGCGTGACAAAGACATTTCTGTCTGTGTTTGCTGTTGAGTAACAGGCAAGAATGCCTGTTCTACCCTGGGGGCAGAGCGTGACAAAGACATTTCTGTCTGTGTTTGCTGTTGAGTAACAGGCAAGAATGCCTGTTCTACCCTGGGGGCAGAGCGTGACAAAGACATTTCTGTCTGTGTTTGCTGTTGAGTAACAGGCAAGAATGCCTGTTCTACCCTGGGGGCAGAGCGTGACAAAGACATTTCTGTCTGTGTTTGCTGTTGAGTAACAGGCAAGAATGCCTGTTCTACCCTGGGGGCAGAGCGTGACAAAGACATTTCTGTCTGTGTTTGCTGTTGAGTAACAGGCAAGAATGCCTGTTCTACCCTGGGGTCAGAGCGTGACAAAGACATTTCTGTCTGTGTTTGCTGTTGAGTAACAGGCAAGAATGCCTGTTCTACCCTGGGGTCAGAGCGTGACAAAGACATTTCTGTCTGTGTTTGTTGTTGAGTAACAGGCAGGAATGCCTGTTCTACCTTTATCCCAAACATCCACTCTGGGTCGAAGAAGCCAGCCGAGGCGTTCTGGTCGTAGGGATCCCAGTTGGCCAGTTTCTCGGTCGTCTCGCGCGCAAAACCATCGTCAAAGAGCAACTGACTGATTTCAGTGCGGAGCTTGGTGTCCAGTTCCCGATATTTGGCCTTCGTGGCCGGGGTTCGGGCAGTAAAGTGGCGTTCGCGTACCTGCCGCAGTTCGGCTTCCTTGGACTCAATCTGCGAGTTGCGCAGCACAAGCTGCTTCGGTTTTTCAATCCCGATCAGCGCGTTGGCTGCCACAAACTTGGTTTCCAGGTTCGGCAGCGGGCGAATACCCAGATTCAAAGGTGGCATGCTTTCCTGCGATTCTTGTTCTTCTCCAACAGACAAGAATGACTTTTCCACCTTTTGATCTACAGTAAGCGAAATAAAGAAGCGCATCTTGGCGATTTGAACGGCAATCGGTTGGATGTCCACGCCGTAGAGACAGTTCTCGATCAAGTAAAGCTTGCGCCCGTAGTCGAGTGCGCCACGGGCGAAGGCGTCCTCGATGCTGGCAATCTGGCGCTCGAGGTCATTGAGGGTACGTTCGCGGATCGTTGTGTCCTCGATCTTTTCCGCGGCGCGGATAGCCTCTTGGACGCGAGCGATCTGGCGCTGTTTCCACTGTTCGTTGCGTGGGTCAAGCTTGCCGAGGATGAACACCAGCTTATGGAGTAGCCCCATCAGAAACGCCCCTGAACCACAGGCCGGGTCAAGCGCCTTAAGGTTGTCAATGGCTGTAATGAGCGTCTGTACCTCGTCCGGGCTGAACTGGTGCGGTTCGTCGTTATAAGCGAAGAGATGGCGAAGTCGTTGCGAGAGTGGAACAGGCATTCCTGCCTGTTGCTCTTTCTGTGCAGGCATTTCTGCTTGTTGTTGCTCTTGTGAGAGTGGAACAGACATTCCTGCCTGTTGCTCTTTCTGTGCAGACATTCTTATCTGTGTTTTTGAAGGAGCAGGCAAAAATGCCTGCTCCACATTTTGGTAAAGCCAATACTCATCAGGGCGCAAATGGGCTTTTGTCGGATTCTCCGCAATATAACGAATAAAATGCCGGTACTGCGCTTCGCTGCGGACAATATGATCAAACGATTCATCGAGCCAGAATTGACCTGTCTTACCGAGGAGTTTGTTGGCTTCTCTCGCGCTTGCTCCCTTGATCCCCTTCATGAGATCGGAAAGGCGATGTGCGCCGAGTGGTTCGAGCAACGCATGGACATGGGTGGGCATGATGACCGCCGCATGAACCCATAATCGCTCGCCATCGAAGCGCATCAGGCAGGCGCGTACAGCGTCGCGCACGTCGGGTCGGGCCAGCGCGCGCGAACCCATACCGGCGTCAAGCCAAGCTTCGAGTTGTTCGCCGAAGTGTTTGTTATATTCCTTCCAATCGGCATCAGACCAAGGTTCTGGGTGCTGTTTGATCCAGATGTCACGTTGTTCCTTCCAAGCACGAAGTTTATCTTGCGGCAGCGCATCGGCGAGGCGGAATGTGATCCAGTAGATGGAACCAGGATTGGACCAGTGGGGGAGGTTACGCCTTGTGATCGAAAGTGAAGCAGACATTCCTGTCTGCGCTTGTGCTTCTGAAGAGGAAACAGACAGGAATGTCTGTTCCACCTGGTGTTGGGAGTGTGGCGCAGGCATTTCTGCCTGCGTTTGCTCTGGTGAAGAAACAGACAGGAATGTCTGTTCCACCTGGTGTTGGGAGTGTGGTGCAGGCATTTCTGCCTGCGTTTGTTCTGGTGAAGAAACAGACAGGAATGTCTGTTCCACCTGGTGTTGGGAGTGTGGTGCAGGCATTTCTGCCTGCGTTTGTTCTGGTGAAGAAACAGACAGGAATGTCTGTTCCACTTGGTGTTGGGAGTGTGGTGCAGGCATTTCTGCCTGCGTTTGCTCTGGTGAAGAAACAGACAGGAATGTCTGTTCCACCTGGTGTTGGGAGTGTGGTGCAGGCATTTCTGCCTGCGTTTGTTCTGGTGAAGAAACAGACAGGAATGTCTGTTCCACTTTGGTTTGTAGATACGCAATGAGTGCCTCATCCACCATGTAGTCCACAATCTCGCGCGGAGTGTAGTAAGAACCGGTCGCCTTGCGGGCAGTAGTGGACGTTTCAGGGTTGTAAGCCGCCAGCAGGTTCTCAAATATCTTGCCGGCTAGTTCCGGGTCGAGCGCCACTTCCTGATCCAGCGGCGTGGACTCGGTAATGGTGAAGTTATAGCTCCTGAGAATGTGAACGAGTCCGCGGACGGTGGCGCACTTGTATTTCGCTTCGCCATAGGCCTTGGAAAGGTCCGCATTTCGCTCGTTGCCGAAGAAGAGAAAATCCGGAACCGAGAGGGGGTTTTTAGGATGGTCGGAAAAGCTGTCAATGCGCACATCCGGCCGATGCTCCTTGGCGCGGTAAACCTGATCGAGACACTCGAACAGACCGCCGTTTAGAAACGGAATGTGCTGAACCAACTTCAGAAATGCCTGCGGGTCAGTGAATAAGTCCTCGTAGCGGTAGAGATTGGTAATGCCACGGTGCTGATCGCGGCCCTGGGGGTTACGCTTGCGGAACTGGCGTTGGCCGATTTCCTGATTGAGGGTGGCAAAGAACAGATTCTGCAGAATGGCTTTGTAAAACGTAGTCTTCGCACTGTCCGGCAGGTTAGTGCCGTCTTTGAGCAGCGTGGCAAGAGATTGCGGGTCGAATAGCTCACCAGGGATGAGTCCCATGTGTTTGACGAACCAGCAAAACATCAAGCGCGTGATCAGCCGAATGAGGCTTTGGGAAAGGTAGGCTTCTTTGTTCTTCTCGGTTTCAGACATTGGAAAGACGACCTGCTCGCGCGCCCAGAAGAACCAGTTGGCGATTTCCTGATAAAAGCGTTTGGTGACGGCTTCGACGCTGAAAGCCTTGCTGAGTTTGTCAGTGACGGTAGTGATAGATGGCTGACCATTGGGACCAAGTTCATCGAGGTTGAAGGCGAGTTCGCCCAGTCGTTCGATGGTGGTCCGGGCTGGCGAGCCGGTTTCATAGGGGAGCGTACGCAGCTCGGTTTTGCCATCATGGCGGTTGTGCGCCCAGACGAACGCCGCTTGCCGACCATCGGCGGTGACGTAGCACTGCAAATGCTCGGCGTGCGTCGGCTTCAAGCTGCGCTGCACCGCCCGGCGGGCAGCGACGCCGGGCAAGCAGTTTTCCGGCCAATCGAGGCGATAGACGGGCAGCCCGGAAAGCTGCGCCACTGGGTGAGCCGTGAGGGTAGTGTTGAGCGGCTCACCGACCTCCAGTTTCTTCGGCTTCATGTCGCGCGGCCCGCCCCAGCCGAGCGTCTCGCAAAAAAGTGGGGTGAGCTGTTCGGCGAGATTGCTGTTCAGTCGAGATTCAATTTCCTGAAGCAAGGCGCTCATGATGGTTCTCCCTCTGTTGTCGGTAGGGCGAGTCCGAGTGAACAGATCAGTTGTGGCCCAGCGCGTGAGGCCTCATCCTCATTGGTCACCTCGCACAGACTGTCATCGTCGGCGCGGCGCAAGACCATCTCCAGCAGCCCTTCGTCGGTGATGCCGAGGCGCATCTGACGGTTGATGGCATCGTGCGCGATGCGTTTGAGTGGATGACGCCAGATGAGGTTCAGCACGCTGTCGAGTCGCTCCAGCACTTGTCCATCGAAAAGCGACGGCTTTTCCTGCTGGCGTCGGCGGTAACGGTCGAGCCTCTCCCACAGTTTGCGCCGTGCGCCGCGCAGAGAGCCGAGATGCCCGGCCCCACCTTGCTCTTCTTCGGTTGCGAGCTCGACACAGCGAGTCACCAGCTCGTGGTGGTTGGAAGCGCGAGGCAGTGGCGACGTATCAGGCCCACAAGCGGCAGCGCGAAAGATGGCCGAAAGGGATTGCGAAACGAGGTTGCCACGCTCGTCCACTTGCACCAAGGTGTCCGCGCCGTCGGGATAGCGCAGGTAGGCGATGACGCCGGGCACATGCCGGCCGGTGTCGGCAAACTCAGGCAACGCTCGCGTGGCGGAGATGATTGGTGGGAGGCCCACGGCGGCCTTCTGGTCATCGGTGGAGGCGCTATTCCACACCTGGAGCGCCAGGCTGGCAAGGTCAATGTCTTCGTCGGCCATGTCGTCGTCCAGCGTGCCGGCCTTTTCCGTGTAGAGGTCATGCAGCCGGTTGGCGGATTCCTCGCCAAAGAATGACTCATCGGTGCCGATGACATCCTGGTTTTGCTGAAGGCGATGGAACAGGCGTGTGCGGAGGCCGATGATGCGTTCGACGCCGTCGGCCGGTAGGAAGGAATAGACAGTGATAGTGTCGCGCTGCTGACCAATCCGATCCACGCGCCCGGCGCGCTGAATGAGCCGAATGATCGCCCAGGGCAGGTCGAAGTTGATGATGATGTGGCAATCCTGGAGGTTTTGCCCTTCGGCCAGCACGTCCGTAGCGATGAGGATGCGAAGTTCTGTTTCGCCGTTGCGCAAGCCGCCGTTGGTGGTGGGGCTGAAGCGTCGCGCAAGCGCGACCGGATCGGCGGTCTGATTGGTGACGACGGCCAAGTCGGTGACGCCCCGTTTGGCGAGCTGTTTTTCGAGGTAGAGGGCCGTGTCGGCAAACTGGGTAAAGATGAGCGCCTTGTCGGTAGGGTGTTGTTGGGTAAGCAGTTGCATGAGCGCATCCAGCTTGGCGTCACGCTCCGGTCGCCACGGCACTGCCCGTTGCAAAACGGTGAGCAGCGCCTGGGCATCGGCTTCGAGCGCCTTGCTCAGCTCTGGTCGAAAGAACTTCGGAGCGAGCCAGTCGAAACGGTCTTTGAAGTGCCTCTTGTAAGCTTGGTAGATGGTGGCTGCGCGGGACTGATACGCGGACAGCGTTGCCGTCTGTAAGCTATCTCCGGCATCGGCCTCGGAAGCCGGCGCGGCGGGCACAGCCTCGTTTTCCTCTCTTGTGCGGAAGTCATCGTCGGCGTCGTTGAGGGCAGTGTCGAGCATGGCCGCGTCCTGCGTGCCGATTGGAATGGGAAGCCCTTGCTGGAGCGCGTGGAGTGTGACCAAGTTGCGCAAGATGTGGCGGTCCACCGAGAGTAAGAAACTGTGGCCGCTGGACTCCAGACGCTTGAACAGGTTGGTGCGGCAGAAGCCGATCAAGCGTTGGCCGGCGCGGTTGAGGTTGTCTAGGATGCGTTTTTCATCCCCTTTAGCCAAGCGATCGGCCTGCGCCACGAGGAAGCCGGCCAAGCCATAACGCGGCAACAACAGCCTTTCGATCACATCCACAACCTCGTTGTGGAACAGGAGCGCGTACTGATCGTTTGGGTCGTCCTCCCGGATGGGAAACGTCACCCGTTTGGGTTCGCGGCGGGGGAAATGGATCGGACTGCCGTTGAGCTGCACGTAGTAGCGCTGACGCTCGGCGTCAAACTTGGCGTAGTGCCTGATGATGAACTGGCGGGTACGCCGCACTAGGAACAGGCGCATCAAATCGCGCCAGTCTTCGGGAAAGGGACTTTGCTCGAAGGCCCGCAGTGAACTCAGGGTGGTCTGAAAGTGGGCGATGAAATCGGCTTCAGTCTGGCCGTCAGCCATCCATTGTTGCAAGAACCGCTCCGGGCGAACGTGGAGATTCTGGTCTTCGTCAACGAACAGGCGAAGTTGATTGCTCAGGTCGGTAAACTGTTTGTTGTATGGCGTCGCGGTGAGGAGCAGCACCCGCGCATCGTTTTGCTCGATGTAATCCCGAATGGCTTTGTAGCGCCGGCTTTGGCGGTTGCGCAGATGGTGACTTTCGTCTATGACCACCAGGCGATAGCGCGGCGCTTCGGGGCGCTCTAGCGTCTCCGTGACCTTGCCGAATGACAGTACCCGCCCATTGATTTCATACCTTTGTAAATAGTCTTCCCACATGGGCGCCAGCTTGGGTGGGCAGACGATCAGGGTGTTGCCGTGGCTGTCTTCCTGGAAGATGCGGGCGATGGCGGTTGCCATCAGGGTCTTGCCGAGACCCACGACATCGCCCAGGAGCACCCCGCCGCGCCGATGCAGATAGTAGGCAGCCAGCGAGACGGCCTTTTCCTGGAAATCGAGCAATGGCGTGCCTTTTTCCGCAAAGATGCGCGGCGCGCGGAACTCCCGTTCCCCCTCGCGGGCCTCGGCGCAGAGATGGTGAGCGATCTTGAGATAGACGAGATAGGGACGCACCGGGTCAGTGCGGGCCCAACTGGTCTCGATGAGATGAGCGAGTTCATCGCTGAGGTCAATGGCCATCTTGTCACGCCAGCGCTCATCAAACCAGTTCTGCAACTTTCTGGCGGCATCCTGCTCCACCACGTCCACATTCAGCTCGCCTTGGCGTGACAGCCCGGCCAAGGTGAGATTACTGCTGCCGACGAAGCCGATGAGCGGCGTGAACAGATCGGGACGCTGAACCAAGTAGAGCTTGGCGTGCAGGGGATAAAGCAGGAAGGCTTTGAGAACAACCTTGCGCGCGCGAAGCTGCGCTGCCAGCCGGCGTAGCGTCGTCTCGGCCTGAGTGGACGGAACGCCGCATTCGAGCTGCTCCTTGAAACCTTCCGTGATGCGATGCTTCAGCCGCGCCAGGGCCGGGCCGTCAACGATACCCCCGTTGCGCTTGAGGCCGGCCATTGCCTTCATGTCCGCTTCTGGCGGGCGATGCATGCCGACGAGCACCCGACAGGCATGACGCTCCTCACCGCCGGCCAGCCTTTCGACGGCTTCGGCTACTTGATCCCAGCCGCGAAGGTTGAGATAGCCGACGCAGAAGGAAGCTGCTTCAGCATCGTGGAATACCCTGCGCAGCCCATCCAGGAGTGTTTGTTCAATGTTGTCGTAGATGTGTGGCATCACGTATCTCGCGCGCGATGACCTGCCCGATGGGATCGCTTTCCAAACGAATGTTCAAGGGTCAGTCATCAAGTATGTTTGAATGCCGGGCATAGCCGCAATTGCAGTTTTGCCTCAAGGCGAGGGTTGCCGCCGAGTGCTTGATCGGTTCTTCAACTGTGGGTCAACTGTGGGCGCGGCACCACCGTGCGCCGAACGGGGCGTTTGGTGTACTGACTAGACCAACCGCGACTTAGCTTGGTTGGCAAGTGTTTGCAAACAGTTTATGGCGCGACGCAGGCTATCCGCACGCCGGGCGGCAGCCTGCGGCTGCCAGTGATACCGGGCATAGTTGATGACTTGGGATGTGTAAGCCGGCCCGACTCGTCGTCCGCTATTGACCTGCGGGATCATGGCGTCACGAATCTCCCGACGGCGCGAGTGCCCGGCCAGCGCGACAAGGGCGGCCTTTGGATCAGGGCAAGTTTCCGGCTGGACTGGAACACACTTTGGGGGAACACCAAGAAAGACCGCCAGCGTGTCGACGTCCGCCAGTAGCCAGGCTTCGACGGCGCGGACGGCAATACGAAAGCACATCCAGGGAGCCGGACTTGGGAGCCAGACACGCTTGACCTGCGCAGGGCAGGGTTCTTGGTCGAGGTCCACCAGCACCAGCCAAGGAGACTGTTGGGCCGCGTTGTTGTAGCCCGTGAGGCCCTTGAGCACTTTGGATTTGCCTTGTCCAACGTGGATTGCGCCAGGCTCCGCGCCGACATGATGGATGAGCCGACGGATGACCGCCTCATCTGTGATCCCCTCGACCGCCGCTTGGATGATCGCCGTCATGCTCCGTTCGACATGTCAGGAAATAAAGCCAACTGTTGCGCATCAGGCGGGGTCGTGCGGGGCATGACGGCATCCGCCAGGGACAGTCCGCCTTCGAGCAGGCGCACAATGTCGCTGTGCGAGGCGGCCAACGAGACATCCGCGCCTGCCGGCCCCGGCTGGATGAGCGCCACCTCATCGAGTCCGATGCCTTCATCGCACAGAAGATCGGGTGAGTGGGTGCTGAGGAAAATTTGCCGTCCCGCACGGCGCTGAGCCCGGGCCAGAATTTGCGGCAGGAAGCGGGTTATCCCCGGATGCAGCGACAACTCCGGTTCTTCAAGCAGTAACGGACCCGTCCGGTCAAGCGCCACCCACAGCAACCCCATCAGCCGCAGCGTGCCGTCCGAAAATTGTTCTTCCTGTTGCCAAGCGCCTTGCGGCCGCCAGTGCCGGTACTTGCCCCGTAGGTGGGGTGTGCCGTGGGCATCGCGCCACAGTTCGATGGACGTCAACTGCGGCACGGCCACCTGCAAGGCTTCCTGAATGCGCCGCAGCCGGGCCCTTTGCGTCTTTTCATTCGTTTTGGCGAGTTGCGCAAGAAAATCGCCGCCGTAGGGATCGTTGGCGCGTCCAACCGAACGGTCCGGTTCGCGCACGAGCTGCGGGACGATGTGCAAGTACCGGATCGAAGCAAAGAAATCCGTCAGGTCACGGAAGTCGCGGTTGACATTGACCTGTTCGAGGTGGGTTTGCGTAAGCTGCGTGGGGTCTGTCCGGTCGGCCTCTGACGGGCGCTCCAGAATGACATCGAGCCGTCCCTGCGCCTGACGGGTGACACGTTCTCGTTTGACCACAGGGCGACGCTGCTTATCTTGATTGAAGGCGAGTTCATACGTCCAGGATTCGCCGGCGCGCTCCAGCCAGACGCCAATCGCCACATCCGGGTGGCGCCGTGCCGCTAGGCAGCGAAGCGCGCTCACGCCACCGCGACGATGGACGGCATGCTGAAGCCCACCGCCCGGTGCGGACAAATCCCGGAGAAACCGGAACACATCGAGGAAGTTGGATTTGCCCGAAGCATTCGGCCCAACCAGAAAAAGCCGGCGGCCGATGGGAACCTCGACGTGGGTGAAGTTCTTCCAGTTGCGCAACTCCAGCTTTCGGAATTCAAACGCCATGCCTCTGTTCTTTCTCGCGGTGCGGCCGCGCGTCCCCGGCGCGCGCCGGCGGACCATCAGCCCGACCAGACGGCCCACCGGTCTGGACAACCTAGACCGTCATGGCATTTCCCCGGTGAATCCGCGACAGATAGCGACTTTGGTCGGGTTCGGGCGCTGGCGCGGCCGCCAGCAGAACGGCATCCACGAACCGGGCCAGTTCCTCGCGTTCCTCGCGTTCATTGCGCGGCTCTTCGACCCGCGCGCGGCGCGTCAAGTCCACCTGGTTGACGGTCGGGTGATGCGTGAACCGCTCACATTCCACGGCCAACGTCGCCGTCAGCGCGTGTAGCGTCGTTTTGACGAACAGCGCCAGCGCAAACTCCTCGCGTGACGAGTTGCGCGACGTTTTCGGCGTCACGAGCACAATCTGCGATTTGTCCTGCAACGCCGCTTTTTTCGCCACGCGGAAGTGATGGGTGATGTGGGTTTCAACCAGTTGCTCGAAGTCTTTTTCGTTGAGCACGCCGCGCCAGTCTTCAGTCGCCGCCAGCGGCTTGAGCGGCAGCGGGTCGAAGGGCGTCGAAACGACGACATCCAAGCGTCCGAACCGCCGCACCAGGTCGTCCAGCGCGGTTTCGATATTGGCCCCGCCGCTGACGATGTGGAGGTTGTTGAGCCGCTGCGCCGAAAAGTAATGCCGTAGCGAATCGGCCCGCTCGGCCGTCTTGGTCAGAATGATGCAGTTACGCACGACCAACTGAATGGCAAACGCCCCAACCAGCCAGCGGAGTTCTTCTTCGAGGTAATCGCCGATCAGCACGACGTTTTTGCGGCGCAGTGCCATGAGGTCTTCATTGCGCGGCAGGCCGTAAAACTCGCCCTCCGTCACCGTCCGGTCGAACTTCAAGCCGCCGGATGGATGCAGGGTTTCGCCGCTCACATTCGGATCGGAGAGGTAAAACACCGTCGCAATGGCAATTTCTTCTTCGGTCGGCATGCGTCCCAGGTTGAGCATGGTCAGGACGCTCGACTGAACCCGCTCGGCTTCCTTGTCAACTTCCGCCGGGTCGAAAAATGGGTCGGGTGGTTCTGGGAGTTCGTCCAAAAACGACGACGTAAAGGCTTCACGATCCTCGACTGCTGTGACATAGCCCCCCTCAAAGAGTCGGTGCAGAAGTTTTTCGGCGATTTTGCGCGTCATCAGGTACGCGCGATCCGAATGCCCATCGCCGGTGGCCTCGGCCCGAAGGTGAGCAATGAGCCGCCGCACGGGTTCGGGCGGGCTGGCAGCAAGGACATCGTCAAAGTGGTTGCGCACCAGTGCGTCGAGGGCGGCTTTGACCGATTCACCCTCACGCCAGGCGCGAATCACGGCATCGTGAATGTCGTTCAGCCGTTTGTTTTCGAGAATGAGCCGCGCCCGCCGGGCGTAGAGTCCAGGACGCGCCCCTTCGCCACGCAGGCGCTGACCTTCGACCGGCCCCGGCGAGAGGGCATTGATCTGGATTTCCGGCCCCAGGTGCCGCGCCAAAATTTCGGCCAGGGCGCGCTGACCGGCTTTGGAAACGGCATAGTCACTCCGGTTCGGATAGGCGACGGCCACGTACTTCTCGCCGCCAAAGTAGGAGCTGACGTTGAGGATGTAACCGGCCCCCTGTTTCTTCATCAGCGGCGCGATTTTGTAGATGAGCGAATAGTTGCTCAGGAGATTGGCCTTGAGCGTGTGCCGCCAGGCAGCCAGGGGCAGGTCCACCACCATTTCTTCGGCCCCGGCGATGCCCGCGTTGTTGATGAGAAAGTCAATCCGTCCGAATCGGTCAACGGCAAACTTGGTCAATCGCGCGAGCGCCTCTTCGTCGGCCACGTCAATGTCGGGCAGGATTTCGACGCGGGCTTCCGGCTGGGGGTATCCAATGGCAAACAGCTCGGCCACAATCTCGCGCTTGAGCGCCGCCAGCTTTTCGGCATCCCGCGCCGCCAGGACGACTTTCGCCCCGGAAAGTGCCAGGTAGTGGCCGATGGCGCCGCCGATGCCGGCGCTGCCGCCGGTGATGACGGCAACTTTGCCGATATGCAGGCCCAGCAGTGTCCGAGCAATGTCGCGGGGCAGCTCCGCCTTGCCGGTCGTGCGCTGGATGTTTTCCGGCACGTACAGGTTCAGCTCATCGAACACGCGGACGCGGTTGGCCAGTGTCGCCAGCCAGTCGGCCGTGAACTTGAGGTTGTCCGGCTCGGCGTTGGCGTAGCGGACAATCTGATTGGTTCGGATGGCAAAGCGGCGCGTGCCGGCCGCAACTTGCAGTTCATCTTCGTGCCGCCAGACCCGCAGCAGTTGCTCAACGGCCGCGCGGTAGATGTCTTCAAAGGCGTTGGTCGCGCCGTCGTGCTCGTTGGTCAGAAACAGGACGTTGACCGGTTCCTGAAGCTCGTTTTCGGCGTCGAAGTCGAGTAGGAAGCGTGAGAGCTGCGCGGCAAAGGCCGTCGTGCCGAGAATGGCTTCATCGGTGAATTGGCGCACCTGTTCCGCGTCGGCCGCAATGAGTTCTGGCCCGTAGTAGCCGGCGGCATGGGCCGGGAAGACAATCACTGTATCGAGGCGGTGGTAACGCTCCCGGATGAGGTCAAACACGCTCGTCACCGATTCGCGGCGCAGGGGGTCGAGCCAGGTGACGGCGATGTTGTGATTGAGGCCGCGCGTCTCAAGCTGGGCCTTGGCCGTATTGACCGCTTCCGGTTGCCGAAACGTCAGGATGACCGAGGCCCCATGGGACTGCTGGCTGGCGGCGACGGTTACGGCGTCATGGACCTGCTCGCCGCCGACGATGAGTACGACGCGCCGGGTGAGGTCAATGAGCCGCTGGTCGGGCCAGGCCGTGAGCTTGGTGCGGCTCTGGGCCTTGACCTGCATGCCGTGGGTAATCTCGAAGTTGTGACCAGAGATGGCGGCGGATTCATCCGAACCGAGAAAGACCATGACGTTGGCCACATCGGCCTGGGTCGGGTAGCGCTTGCTCGGCGGCTCGGCGTCCCGCGCCCGCGCCAGGATCATGATGTCGAAGAATTCCTGCGCCGTTGTGCCCTCCGGCACGCCCTTGAGCCGGTCCATCGCGCCAAACACGGCGCGGATGCGGTCGGAATCAATCGGGCCGGGAAAGACCGTGTTGACGCGCACGGCGCGGTCGGTTGTGCCGAGTTGCTTGGCGAGTCCGAGCGACAGGGCGTTCAGGGCCGACTTCGGCACGACGTAGGGAATCCGCCCATAGTAGTTGGTGCGCGAGAAAATGGTCGAGACGTTGATGACGCTGGCACCAACCCGCAGGTAGGGGAGCGCCAGGCGCGTCAAATGCCAGGGCAAGCCCAGGAGGTTGGCAGCGGATTCGCGCATGGTTTCGTTGTCGGTGAACCCTTCGGCCGCCAACTGTGCCAAGTCGTCAGACGTGAAGGGAATCCGAAACAGGGGTTGCTTGGCCCCGGCCGAACCGGCGTTGTTGATCAGAACATCCAACCCGCCCCAGCGTGCGGCAATGGCTTCCAGGGCCGTCTGCATGCTGATGAGGTCGTTGGGCGACAGGGCCACCGGCAGGATATTGTCACCGGGAAATCCTTCGGCTACGAGCGAAGCACGGAACTGTTCGGCGCGTTCCAGCGACCGACTGGAGATGGCGACACGCGCGCCCTCACGGAGGTACATTCGGGTGACGACCCCACCAATACCACCGGCCGCGCCGGTGATGAGCGTAACTTTGCCATTCAAGCGCATGGTTTCACGTGGCGAGTCCCGGCGCGGCCGCCCGCACCGGTCGCAGTGTTTGTTTGGTTCAGTTTTCGTTGTTGATGAGTTGATTTTTATTACGCGAGATCTCAGCCATCTGGGCTTTGAAGTCAACCAGCTCGCGCTGAAGTTCTGGGTTGTCGGTCGCCACGATTTGCACGGCCAGGATGCCGGCATTTTTGGCTGCGCCAATGGCGACGGTGGCGACCGGAACACCCACCGGCATCTGGACGATGGAGAGGAGCGAATCGAGCCCGTTGAGGGACTTTGACACGATGGGAACGCCGATGACTGGCAGTGGCGTCAGCGAAGCGACCATTCCTGGCAGGTGGGCTGCGCCGCCGGCCCCGGCAATGATGACCCGCAGCCCGCGCATGTGGGCGGTTTCGGCGTACATAAACATGTCGCGTGGCGTCCGGTGGGCCGAAACGATGCGCATTTCGTGCGCAACCCCAAATTCCATGCAGATTGCCGCTGCGTCTTTCATCACCGGGTAGTCACTATCGCTGCCCATGATAATGCCAACGGCCGGAAGTTCATGATTCGCCATGTCGTCCTCCGCCAGTGCGTTCTCCAGTCTGGGAATGGTATTTTTTCAACTCCAGCTTGGCGATGGACTCCCGATGCACTTCATCCGGGCCATCGGCCAATCGTAGGGTGCGCGCCTGCGCCCAGGCGTAGGCCAGTCCAAAATCGGCACACACCCCACCGCCACCATGCGCCTGAATGGCGCGATCAATGACCCGCAGCGCCATATTGGGCGCCACGACCTTGATCATGGCGATTTCCGTTCGGGCGACCTTGTTGCCGTGGCGGTCCATCATGGCGGCGGCCTGGAGCGTCAGCAGTCGCGCCTGCTCGATCTCAATCCGGGAATCGGCAATGGCCGCCCGCAACACGCCCTGTTCTGCCAGGGACTTGCCAAACGCCGTCCGGGTCAGCGCGCGCCGACACATGGCTTCGAGGGCACGTTCGGCCAGCCCGATGAGTCGCATGCAGTGGTGGATGCGACCAGGCCCGAGTCGCCCCTGGGCAATTTCAAACCCGCGCCCCTCGCCAAGCAGGAGGTTCGTCACCGGAACCCGGACGTTTTCAAACCTGACTTCGGCATGCCCGTGCGGGGCGTCGTCATAGCCAAAAACATCGAGCATGCGAACGACCTTCACGCCGGGCGTATCCATGGGAATCAGCAACATGGATTGCTGCTGGTGCTTGGGCGCGGTCGGGTTGGTTTTCCCCATGAAGATGATGAGCTTGCAGCGCGGGTCGCCGGCCCCACTGGTCCACCACTTCCGACCGTTGACCACGTATTCGTCACCATCCCGCTCGATGCGGGCCTGGATGTTGGTGGCATCCGAACTCGCCACGTCTGGCTCGGTCATGGCGAAACAGGACCGAATCTCACCGGCCAGAAGGGGTTCGAGCCACTGTTTTTTTTGCTCCGGCGTGCCGTACCGGACAAGCACTTCCATGTTGCCGGTGTCCGGCGCGGAACAGTTGAACACTTCGGGTCCCAGGAACGAGCGCCCCATGACTTCGCACAGCGGGGCGTAGTCGAGGTTGCTCAGTCCCGCGCCATATTCGCTCTCCGGCAGGAACAGGTTCCACAATCCGGCAGCTTTGGCTTTGGCCTTGAGGGTTTCGACGATGCGCGTTGGCTGCCACCGGTCGCCGGTGGCGACTTCGTCCAGGAAAGTCGTTTCATTCGGGTAGATGTGCTCGTCCATGAAGGCAAGGAGGCGTTCCCGAAGTTCAACTGCTTTGGGTGAAAACTCAAACATATGGCGCGCGCAGCTCCCGTTTCAGACCAACACTCGCAAAATCCACTCGGCGACGCAGGCCGGCTTGTCTGCCCCGTCCAGCTCGATGGTGCAGTTGAGGGTGAGGTCGAGTCCGTTGTCGAGGGACTTGACCTGAGCAATGGCGAAGCGGCCGCGGATGCGACTGCCGGCCGGCACTGGCGTGACGAACCGCACCCGGTTGAGGCCGTAGTTGAGGGCCAGCCGCGCCCCTTCAAAGTGAAGGGTCTGCTCGACCAAGTGTGGAATGAGCGAGAGCGTGAGAAAGCCGTGGGCAATGGTGGTTTTGAAGGGGGATTCGACCGCGGCGCGGGCAGGGTCGCAGTGAATCCACTGGGTGTCTCCGGTGGTTTCGCCAAAGGTCGTGATGCGCGACTGGTCAATCGTGAACCAGTCACTCACGGCGAGTTCTTGGCCGGCAAGGGCGGCGAGGGAAGCAAGTGAGAAAGACGTAGGCATCGGGACGTGAACACATCTCAGGCAAAGTGTGGTTTAGCTCACATGCAACCATCATTTCGTGGGTTTGCCAACTGTTTTGGACGATGTTGTGGGCGGTGGCAGCCGGTGCCGTTCAGGGTACGAGCGTCAGGCGGTCAATCACCCAGGCCCGCCAGTGCGGACGGTAGCGGTGGAGCAGCCAGGCCACGACCGGCGGCAGCAGGCAGGCTATGAAGAAGGCAAGCACGACGATGAGGAAACGACTGCCAAAAAAATCGTTCGCCAGCCGACTGAAATCCATCCAGTGGCCGCCGCCTTTGGCGTCTTCGTAATCGAGGCGGGCTTCCTGGCTGGTCAAAAGCTGATAGGCAAACCGGAGGTCGTAAAGCTGGATGTAAAAGCCCGCGAAGGCATAGAGCGGGCGCTCCAGTGCATGAACCAGCGATTCGCCGCTCCAGGCGCGATAGAGAAACACCGTGGCGAAGATGAGTTCCCCGCCATGCCCCATCGCAATGGTAATCGCCTCATGCCAGGACGTGACTGCCGTCAGGGTATAGGCGGCCGCCAGTCCCGTGATGAGCAGGAGCGTTCCGGTATTGGCCCGAAAGTAGTAAAACAGTCCGGCAAAGGCGACATACCAGACCCCGACCAGCAGCCACTTGCGATCCTGGTGAATGGTGACGCCACCGCCATACACGAAGTCAAACGCAGGAATCGAAGGGTAGCCATAGACCCAACCGGCAATGGTGTGCCCAAGTTCGTGAACCAGCGTGACGAGTGGATGCAAGACAAAGGAGATAAAGGCGAAAAACGGCACGAACACGACCACCGCCGCCAGCAACGCGCCGCCAATGACGGATTGATAGGCCTGCGCGTCGGTGGGTTCGGCTTCCAGTGGCGGCCGCCACTCGACCTGGCGTGCCAGCCCAAGCGGCAGCGCCAAGCCACAGCGGGCGCAACTGGTTTGGGTAAGCGGTTGGCGAAGCTGACAGTGTGGGCAGGTTTGGTGCATGCGGATGGGAGGGGTGCGTGTGGTGAGCGGTTTGGCGCGAACCACCAAGGTGACGGGCCGCGCTTCGCGCCATCGGCGACCGGAAACCGTGAGGTGATACTTTGCCACAGAGACCAGCCGGCCGCGCAACCACCGACCCTCCCCAGGATGTGGCCGGGTGGTCGTCACGAAAAACATCCGTGGTCTTGATTGAGGCTGGTTCAAAAGTGCGATTCCATGCTACGTGGTGGCTGAATCCCAATGGTGAAATTCGCGTCGCTTTCTGGCCGGTAGTCCGCGTACTATCAGCTTTGATGAGGGTGCCGTCGAAGTCTTTCCAGTTCGTGTTTTCGCATCTCGCGTTCGTCCTGGTCGCCGCCGGTTGGGGGTGGCCGGCATCGGCCGCGACGCCATTCGAGTTTCGGCGTCCGCCGGCCGAACTCCGCATCGCCCAAGCCGCAATTCAGTGCATCGCGCAGGATAGGGAAGGGTTCCTCTGGCTTGGTACGACCGACGGACTGCACCGCTTCGATGGTCTCAACGCGGTGACGTACCGCTTCGACGCGGGGAATCCAACATCAATCAGCGCCAATGACGTCCACGTCATTTGCGTCAGCCGCGATGGAACGCTCTGGATTGGCACGAATGGCGCGGGTTTCAACCGATATAACCGCGCCGACAACTCGTTCACGCGCTATCAGCCTGATCCGGGCAACCCGCGCAGTTTTCTGAGTTCACGGGTTGACGCCATCGTTGAAGACCGCTCCGGGCAGCTCTGGATTGGCTCGCCCGACGGACTCTTTCGCTTTGACCCAGTGGACGAAACATTCACGGCGTTCGTCCATGATGCGAATCGGGCGACATCGCTGAGCGCGAACGGCATCCGGGCGCTGCTGACCGACCGGGCGGGCGTACTCTGGGTGGGAACCGATGGTGGCGGACTCGACCGCTATGACGGTGGTGGATCGTTTACCCATTTCGTTTTCGAGGCAAACCATCCGAAGCCGCCCACGGCTAGTCCCATCACCGATAACCGCGTTTTCGCGTTGCTCGAAGCGCGAGATGGCGCGCTGTG
Source organism: Chloracidobacterium validum (assembly GCF_018304825.1). Classification (NCBI taxonomy): domain Bacteria; kingdom Pseudomonadati; phylum Acidobacteriota; class Blastocatellia; order Chloracidobacteriales; family Chloracidobacteriaceae; genus Chloracidobacterium; species Chloracidobacterium validum. The sequence goes on along the minus strand of NZ_CP072649.1, from coordinate 750,642 downwards.
GGTTGGCACCGCGACCGCCGCGCATCGCTTCGATCCACGGACGGGCAACTCGGTTTGCTACCGGGAAGTGTCGGAGCATCCGACGAATCAAACGCCGGGGCGCATACGGGGCATCATCGAAGATCGCTTCGGTCAGCTCTGGTTTGCCACGAGCAATGGCGTGGCGCGATTGAATCAAGGAACCGGCCAGGTCGTCCGGGCTTTTCACGATCCACGCGACTTGAAAAGCGTTTCGGCGAATGCTTCGCGGGCAGTCTTTGAAGACCGGTCAGGTATCGTGTGGATTGGCAGCGCGAAGGGGCTGACCGCCTACGACCCGATGGCGCGGCGGTTCCCGATGTTCAAGAGCAATCCCGATGCCGCGCGCCGTCTGAGTTCCGATTCGGTGCTTGGTTTTCTGGAAGACCGAAACGGAGAGACCTGGATTGGCACGGCGGATGGGCTGAACCGGTTCGACCGCGCGCGCGGAACCTTCGAGGTCTGGAAGCATGATCCTGACGACCCGACGACGCTGGGCGGCAAGGCGGCCAGCGCGCTGCTCGAAACGCGCGAGGGCACGCTGCTGGTCGGCACATCGCTCGGACTCGACGTCTTCGACCGGACGACGGGGAAGTTTTCGAGATTTCGGGCGGCGAGCAACGCCGAGGTCTTGCAAAAGAGAACCATCGAGGTGCTCTACCGAGATCGGGAAGGCGGGGTGTGGGCGGCTTCCGAAAGCTTTGGACTGGCGCGACTGCCGGCGGACGCGACCGGGTCCATCAAGGTCTTTTCGCATGACCCGCGCAATCCGAACAGCTTGAGTAACAATCGCATCTGGCAAATCGTCGAAGACAGTGGCGGCACTTTCTGGCTGGCCACTTCCAATGGCATCAACCGCTTTGATCCGCGCAGCGAAACGTTCACGCGCTATGAGTACGATCCGAAAAATCCGAAGGGGTTGCCGAGCGCGCGCGTGTACTGCCTGTGCTTCGACGCGAGTGGCGCGCTCTGGGTGGGCCTCAACGGCGGACTCGCCCGCCTCGATACCGCGACCGGCACCTTTGAAAACGTCACGCCCCGCGCCGGACTGAGCGAAATCGTCGCTTCGATGCTCCTCTCCCTGGATGGGGAATTATGGATTGCCACGTATGAAGGGTTGCTGCGCTTCAATCCGACCACGCGGAAGACGCGGTTTTATGACGCGAACGACGGGCTGGAGGGCGAATTCCGCACGGGCGCGCGCATGCGGAACACGCGCGGCGAGATGTTTTTCGGCGGCGACGGATTCACTGTATTCCAACCATCGGCCATCAGCGACAATCCGTTCGTGCCGCCGGTGGCGCTGACGCGCTTTCGGAAGTTCGATCAGGAAATGACGGATTTCAACGGCCAGACGCTCGCGCCGCTGACGTACCGCGAGAATTCGTTTTCGTTTGAGTTTGCCGCGCTGAGTTTTTCAAAGGCCGCGAAAAATACCTATGCCTACCGACTCGAAGGCTTCGACGAGAAATGGATTTACTGCGGAGCGCGCTCCTCGGCGAGCTACACGAATCTCGATCCGGGCGAATATGTCTTTCACGTCAAGGCGGCGAATTGCGACGGTGTGTGGAATGAGGTCGGGACGAGCCTTCGGGTCGTGATTCGTCCGCCGTGGTGGATGACGTGGTGGGCCTATGGCCTCTATGCCGTTGCTTTCGTCGGTGGTGTATCGGGATTCATCCGGCTGCGCGTGCAGCGCGTCAACGAACGAGCGCGCCTGCGCGAAGCCCGACTGCGCGCGGAGGCGGCGGAAATCAAGGCCAACTATGCCGCCCAACTCGCCGAGCAGAACGCGCGTCTCGCCGAACGCAACGCCGAAGTCGAAGACAAGAATCAACAGATTCTCGACAGCATCAGATACGCCGAAAGCATTCAGCGGGCGATGCTGCCCGCGCCGTCGCGCCTGATGGCTTGTCTGCCGGAACACTGCCTCTTGTTTTATCCACGCGACATCGTGTCGGGCGATTTCTACTGGTTTCACGAGGCGGATGACGGACGCCTCATCGTCGCCGTGGCCGACTGCACCGGGCACGGCGTGCCGGGCGCGATGATGGCCATGCTCGGCGCGAATTTGCTCAACCAGATTGTCGTCGAGCGGCAAGTCTATTCACCGGCGGAAATTCTCGAACGTCTCGATGATGGCGTCCGGTCCGCTCTCAAGCAGGACGCGGCCAACGCGCAAACGCTGGATGGCATGGACATCGCCCTGTGCCTCATCGCGCCCAGCCGCGACTGCGTAACCTACGCGGGGGCGCAGCGTCCGTTGTTCGTCTGCGCTGACGGCAAAGCGACCGAAACGATTCATGGCAACCGCCGCGCGATTGGCGGCAGTCGGCGGGCGACAGGGCAAAAATTCGAAAATCATGTTTTCGCCGTCGGCAGCGGGAAAACGCTCTGGTTGACGACGGATGGTTTCGTCGATCAGAACAGCGCGCAGCAGAAAAAATACGGCCGCCACCGACTCGCGGCGTTTCTCGCGGCCATCGCTCGCCTGCCGCTCGCCGCGCAACGCGAAGCCCTTGAAAAGGAACTCGACGACTATCGCGGTGGCGAGCCGCTGCGCGACGATGTGACGATGCTGGGCATCCGGCTTACGCCGTAAGGTTGGCCGGCGCTGGTGTTTCGCCTGGATGCCGGCCCTGGGCCGCCTTACGACCGGTCAACCGTGATTTTTCAGCCGATTGCGTTTGCGCGCTGGATTCGGTACGCTCCTTGGCTTCGTTTGCTGCGCTTGGCAGCTTCCATCTTGGTGTGAGGTTTTTTGTCGCGCGATGGCTCAATCTGAAGCGTCTTCTGCGAACCCCGCGTCCAATCCCCGACGCACGCTGCTCATTATCGTCATCTTCTTCCTTGGCTTGGTCATGGTGTTGGCGTACTCGCTCCCCTCGCGGTCGCTGTTCGGCGCGAGTGGACCCAAGGCAGTGCAGCCCGTCCCGGAAGACACCGTCATTGCGCGGGTCGGTAGCCGAACGGTGACGGCCAAGGAGTACACGACCTCACTCCAGAATCTGGTGTCCATGTATCGTCGTTATGCTGCCCAACTGGCTTCCGGCGGGGGGAACTTTCCGTTGAGCATCCAGCAGTTGCGCCAGCAAGGCAGTGACCGGGCTATTTTGCAACAGTTGGTCAGACGGCGGATTATCGAGCTGGAAGCCGAACGGCTCGGTCTCATGGCAACGGAGGGTGAAATCCAGCAGCGCCTGCGCGAACAATTTCGCGACGAAAACGGCCGCTTCATTGGCGTCGAGAAATACAAAAAGCAACTCCTGCGCATGGGAACGTCCTATGTCGAGTTTGAGCGCGACCTGGCCTACACCATTCTTGAAGAGAAGCTGCGCAACTTCATCACCAGTGGCATTCAGATTTCGCCGCAGGAAGCCGAAGAAGAATACCGCCGGCAAAACACACGCTTTGAGTTGAGCTACGTGGTCCTGCCCGCGACCGACTTTGAGAAGGGCGTCGCCGAGCCGACGGACGAGGAACTTCGCGCCTATTTCGACGCCCACAAGGAAGACTTTCGCCCAACCAAGGACCGCCGCAAGGTTCGTTACATTTACGTCAGCCAGGACAAGGCAGCCGAGATCATTCCCGTGTCTGATGAAGAACTGCAAAAAGAGTACGACCCAAACAAGCAGGTCAAGTCAGTTCAGGTCAGTCAGATTGTGTTGAAGGTCTTGACGCCCAAGGATGAAGACAAGGTGCTCCAGAAAGCCAATGAGCTTGTTGCGCGCGCGCGCGGCAAGGAGGGCGTGCCGGCGGAAGACTTCGCCTCCCTGGCGCGTGGCAACTCCCAGGATACGGCAACGGCGGCAAAGGGCGGCGATCTGGGCAAGGTTGAGCGTTCCAATGTCAAGCCCGGTGAGGCGGTCGAGGCGGCTTTTACCCTTGGGGTTGGTGAAGTCAGCGAACCGGTGCGGCGCGGAAATGCCTTCTACATCTTCAAGGTTACCGATCGCGCCATCAAAACCTTTGAAGAAGCCAAGCCCGGCTTGTTGGCCATCGTTCGTAACCGGCTGTCCTATGCCAAAGCGTCGCAGCTTGCCGATGAAGCCGTTTCGCTGCTGTCGCGGACACGCAACTTTGAGGAAACAGCCAAGACCATTGCTGCCAAGCTCAATCTGACGCCGGATGATGTCAAGCGCGAAACGCCGTTCTTCGCGCCGGGCGATGACGTTCCAGACATCGGCAGCAACCCGTCGTTTGAAGAAAAGACTTCGGCGCTGACGGAACCAAACGATGTCGGTGAAAAAGTAGGTGTTCGCGGCGGATTTGCGATTCCCCAACTCGTCGAAATCAAGAAGCCGGGCGACCCCACGCTCGATGAAGTGCGCGACAAGGTGGTTGCCAAGGTCAAGCAAGAAAAAGCGCTTCAGAAGGCTTACGACCGCGCCAAGGAACTCATTGCCGCCGCCAAGAACGCCGCCGGTCTGAAGTCCGCCGCCGAAGCCATGAAGCTCAAGGTCGAGGAAATCAAGGACTTCAACGACACAGCCTACCTTGACAACAAATCCTTCCCGGCTGCCTTCCCCAACGCTGAAAAGGTCAAAGTCGGCGAACTGATTCCGATGCCCCTGTACGCGGCCCGGAATGCCGCGCCAACCGTGGCCGTGGTGGCCGTGACCAGTCGGAAAGACGCCGATTTGACAAAGTTCGCCGAGCGGCGCAAGGAAACCATGGACCGCCTGCGCGGCGACCGGGCCAACAACTTGTTTGAAACGTACATTGATGGCGTCAAAGCGCGCTTGAAGGAAGCCGGGCAACTGCGGGTGGATCGCGCTCTGGCCGAGCGGGTCGTGGTGGCGGCGGCGGCCAACGAACCGGCTGCCGAGTAATTCGGCCGGACTTGGGAATTCGCGTAGGTTGGGTTGACTGCGGCTATGCAGCTTGGAGCGCTAGGAACGGCAACGCGGGCGATGACGCCCCGCGCCTACTTGCTGGAGCGGTTGGCGGCTCGTCCGTTCGTTCCTGATCCACGCCTGACCAACCCCCACCTACAGACCATTCTTGGCTCGGTCCTACCGCGGCGGTCGCCGCAGGTGGAGCAAACGGGGCGGCCACGGACGTTTCAGACCCGACCAGATACGGCCGTGACGGCCGTCTGCCACTGGCAGCCCGGACGCGCGCCGGCGGCGTGTCCAATCCTGCTTCTGCTGCACGGCATGGAAGGCTCGGTCGAGTCGAGCTACATGCGCGGACTGGCGGAAAAAGCGCTGCGGGCGGGTTTTCATGCGATTCGTCTCAATACGCGCACCTGTGGCGGCACAGAGCATCTATCGCCTCACCTCTACAATGCTGGGTTGACCGAGGACGTCCGCGCCATCATCGCGGAGTTGAGCGAGCAGGACGGGGCGACGGACGTCTATGTGATTGGCGTTTCGCTTTCGGGCAATGTGGCGCTGCGTCTGGCCGGAGAATATGGCGCGCATGCCCCCCAGTGCGTGCGGGGGATTGCGGCGATTTCCCCCTCGGTCGATCTGGCGGCGAGCACGGCGGCCATCGAGCAGCCCGTGAACTGGTTTTACCATCGCCGGTTTGTGCGGAGTCTCAAAGCCCGGATGGAACGCAAGGCCAAGCTGTTTCCAGAGCGGTACGATGCCCGCCACCTCAAGCGGATTCGGACGATTCGTGAATTTGACGAAGCCTACACAGCCGTGGCGGCCGGCTACGCCGACGCGGCGGATTACTACCACCGGGCGAGCGCCGTCCGAATTGCCGCGGCCATCCGCCTGCCGACGCTCATCATCCACGCTCAGGACGATCCGTTCATCCCGGCTGCGCCGCTTACCGAACCGGCCTTTGCTGACAATTCAAGCATTACGATTCTCTTGACCGAGCGTGGCGGTCACGTTGGTTTTCTGGCCGCGCGCCGGGCTGACGAAGACCGCCGGTGGGCCGAGCACCGAATCATGGATTTCGTCCGACTGCTGGATGCCATCCGGCGGCGGTGATGGCGCTTGGCGAGACTCGGCCCATGCTACCAACTGCCCTGACGCCGCTCTTGCCGTCAACCCCAGTGGATAGGTTTTTGCAGCGCGCGCTGACCGGACAATCCGAGGCGCGTGGGGCGGCCGTCTGGGATGCCGGACTGTCCGCGACGGAAGTGATGGCCGCCCTCCAGACCCACCGGCTTGGCCCGCTGCTATGCGCGCGGTTGCCATCTGATGCCTGGGACTCCCTTCCAGATGAGCTGCAAGCTTGGTTGAAATCGCGCGGGCGGGCGCAGGCGCTCCTCGATGTGCAGCAAATGCTGGCGCTGCGCGAGCTTCTCCCGCTTGCCCAGGCCCAGGGCCGGCCGGTGCTCCTGCTCAAAGGCATACCGATGAGCTACCGGCACTACCCTGAGCCACATCATCGCGTCAAAACCGATGTGGACGTTCTGGTTCGCCCGTCAGATGCGGCCGGGTTGATGGCCCTGCTGGAAAGCCTGGGCTACACGCGCTCGTTGGGCGTCACCGGACAGCTTATCAACCGTCAGGCCACGCTCGCCCGTGGCGATGTGGCTTTTGACGTGCACTGGAGCCTATCCAACACGGCCGTCTTTGCTCATGTCCTCAACTTCGACGCCATGTGGCATGACCGAACAGACCTACCGGCCCTTGGCGCCGGAGCTTACGCTCCGTCGGACGAAGACCTGTTTCTCCACGCCTGCTTCCACCTGGCGCTGCATATTGGCTACGAGTTTGCTCTTGTCTGGCTGTACGATATTCACTTGCTGGCATCGCTCTGGACGCCAGACGCCGCCGAGCGGATTTTGCAACGCGCGCGCCGGTTACGCATCCTGCGGGTCTGTCTCGCTTGCCTTCAGTTGTCGCGGGTCTGGTTCGGCACGCCCTATCCAGACGATGTCGGCGCGGCGTTGGCGCGCTCGACCGGGCCGGAACTGTCCGCCCAAATCCTGGCCTGTCATCTGAGTCGCTGGAAGCGGCTGCAACTGGAACTACTGGCCCTATCTTGGCGGGAACGCTTGCGGCTGCTCTACGAGATGGGGTTCCCCTCAGAAGCGTACCTCCGCCAACGGTATGCCGATACGACCACCTGGTTGCCTTGGCTTCACATCCGGCGGTGGCTGGGGCGTCCGGGTGTCGTCTCTCCAGTCGAGCCGGGTGGCGCGACAGCCGACATTGACGGAAAAGCCCATAAGAACGAATACTGATGAGACCTGTCGCCCGAATGCTGTGGTTCGTTGACTTGGCGCGGACTGATGCGCCGGGGGGAGGGCGCATGTTTGAGCGAGTCGAGTTGGCGAGCAACTCGGAAACAATTCAGAAGGAAAGGAGCGTGAAGCCCTTTTTCCGGCGTGGGGTGCTGACTGAAACCGGGCGAGGGTTCATGGCGGCGGATGAAAAATATCGTCGTGGTTGGAACGCAGTGGGGGGATGAAGGGAAGGGCAAGATTGTAGATTTGGTCGCCCCGCACTTCGACATTGTCGCCAGGTACCAGGGCGGTCACAACGCCGGCCACACCGTGATTGTCAACGGCGAGAAGTTCGTGCTGCACCTGCTGCCATCGGGGATCGTCCATCCTGGCAAGCGGTGCGTGATCGGCAACGGGGTGGTGGTGGACCCAACCGCGCTGCTCGCCGAGATAGATGAGCTATCTGCCCGTGGGATTGACTTTGACGGACGGTTGGCGATCAGTAACCGGGCGCACATCATTTTGCCCCATCACCTCGCGCTCGAACGAACCAGTGAGCAGCGCCGCGGTGTCCGGCAAGTCGGGACGACGCTGCGCGGGATTGGTCCCGCCTACGAGGACAAAATCGGACGACGCGGACTGCGCGCCGGTGACTTGCTGCGTCCTGACCGGCTGAAGCGCCAGCTCGAGGAAATCATCGGCGAAGCCAATGACATTTTGCGGGCGCGTGGCGCGGAGCCGATTGCCCTGGCCGCGGTGGTGGACGATCTCCTGGGCAAAGCGAGCCGGATTGCGCCGTTCGTCACCGATACGGCCCTATTGCTTGCGCGTGAGATGACGGCCGGGAAAACCGTGCTCTTTGAAGGGGCCCAGGGGACAATGCTCGATATTGACCACGGCACGTATCCCTATGTCACCTCGTCCAGCGGCACGGCCGGCGGCGCGACGGTGGGCACGGGCGTTCCTCCCACCGCCATCACCGGCGCGCTGGGCATCATGAAGGCCTACACCACCCGCGTCGGGAGCGGGCCGTTCCCCACCGAACTGACCGACGCCGTTGGCGAGCGGCTGCGCGCGCGCGGCCAGGAGTACGGAGCCTCGACCGGACGCCCACGACGCTGTGGCTGGTTCGATGGCGTCGTGGCCCGCTATGCCCGGATTATCAACGGACTGACGAGTGTGGCGCTGATGAAGCTGGACGTGCTGGATGACTTTGAAACCATTGACATCTGCACGGCTTACCGGCTAGGTGGGGAACTCGTCGAAGCCATTCCGCACGACGCCCAAGACCTCGAAGCCGTCGAGCCGGTCTATGAAACGCTCCCCGGATGGCGGTCATCCACCGTGGGACTCACGTCCTTCGAGCAACTGCCTGACAATGCGCAGCGCTACATCGCGCGACTCGAGGAACTCGTCGGGTGCGAAATCGGGCTGGTGTCAACCGGACCCGACCGGCAGGACACGATACTTCGGTCTGGTTCCGAGCTTGTCGGGTGGCTCCGGTGAGGCACGGCGCTTGACGATTCTTGACAGGCGTCTGACCGAATTTGACGGACTTTACCGCGACCAGGTGCGTCTATAGTAACAGCCGCTGAACGAGGCGTTCGCGGTCTGGGCGTGCCACCTCGGATCCCGCCCAAAGTCATTCGAGAAGGAGCATCACCTATGGTTCACCGTCTTAGTTTACGTCCTCTCGCCGTCGCTTTCGCGCTGGCTTTGACCCTGACGGGCGTGTTGGGGGGCGTTGCTTACGCTGCCGGACGCGACCGCGGGCCGGGTCACTTCATGGGCTTTTTCATGAAGCGCATGGCGGCGGAACTCAACCTCACCGAAGAGCAGCAAGCCCAGATTCGGCAGATTCTGGAAACCGAACGCGCCACCGCCGAGCCGCTCATGAAGCAGCTCAAGGCCGGCCACGACCAACTCCGTACGCTTGGACTGGACGGCATATTCAATGAAGCTCAGGTGCGGGTGATTGCCCAGCAGCAAGCCCAGACCATGACGGAGCTGATTGTTTCCAAGGAACGGGTCAAGGCGCAGGTAGCAGCGGTTCTCACGCCGGAGCAGCGGGAACGCGCCAAGCAGATGTTGGATCGCTTCCATCAGCGGATGCGCGAGCACCGGGGGCATCGTGGTCCCGGCTTTGGTCGCGGGCCGCTGCCGCCAATGTAGTCGCGGTTCGCCTTCCCGGAGTGCGTGAAACCCAGGTGGGTTTTCACGCGAACAACAATCGGGGCGCGCCAGGGAAGTTACCCAGCGCGCCCTGTTCACACTCGAGGCGATTCAGTCAAGCCGTAGCCATTCTCTTGGGCAAGTCGTCCGCCAGGCGCTGATTGGACACGCCCTCATTCGCTTGGGTTTTCGGACCGACGGGAACAAAGAATGTCTTCGCCCCGTTTCCCTCCGCCGAGGCCGGCGATTCATCGTGAATGTCAACCGGCAACAGCCCTTCCCGATATAGCGCGTAACCGCTACGCGAGCAGGCGATGACAGAGGCAATTCCACGGGAGGCAAACCACTGCTGCCACTTTTCGAGATCACGGTACTGCGGAGAATTCCGACTCTTGACGTAGGTTGAGAAACGATTTTCCTCGGTCAACTTGATGCGTGCCATGCTGGACTCTCCTTGGATGCAACCTAAAAACTGTGGCGGCAACACGCGCCGCCGCATCGCCCCTCATCCGTGGCTTCCGGGCGTCGTTTGCCCTGAGACGTTTCCTCGGCAAGCCAAGTGGGGGCTGTGTCGGGGACGATGGCGTAAAACCTTACTTTTACGTAAAGTTTTACGCCCAGAACTATAGCACCCAAAAACTGTTAGAAAACTCACGTTTAGCTGCCCAGGTGCGGCTGCAACCCGGAGACCTGACCGGCCAATGTGTGTGGCCGCACGGTTGAATCCAGCGCCGCGCGGATGATGCCGTTGGTCTCCTGCCCCACCAAGCACCCTCCCCCGCGCACATCACGGCTTTAGGAGTGCGTCCGAAGCGCTGGCGTTCGTTCGGTCAGCGCCTGGACGTTTGATCAGTTTGGAGGTTTGGCGTGAGATGATGAAACGTGTTCCACAGGACGTTCTGGTGCAGGATGTGAACGGGTTGAACCTAGCTGGCCCGACGCTTGCCGATCAGTTGACCGGTCCGGTCAACCTGCTGGTTTTTCTGCGGCATTTTGGGTGTGTGTTCTGCCGCGAAATCGTGGCCGATTTGCGCGACATCGCGGCTAGCACCCCTGACTACCCACCGGTCCTGTTCTTTTTCCAGGGCACGGTTGAGCAGGGCAAGACCTTTTTCGCGGGTCACTGGCCGGAGGCGCGCGCCGTGAGTGATACGCCACTGGTGTTTTACAAGGCGTTTGGCATCGAGCGGGGTGGTTGGCGTGAGCTGTTTGGCCCGGAGGTTTGGTCATGTGGGTTGCGGGCGGCGCGCAAGGGACATGGCATCGGCTTTCCGGTTGGCGATCCCTTCGTCATGCCGGGCGCGTTTCTCGTTTCCCCATCGGGGGCGATTCTGTGGGGGCATGACTTCAAGCACGCCGGCGACCACCCAGACTGGACATCCCTGCCGGTGGCAACCACATTGTCGGCTCAAGCATGACGCGCCCAACCATCATCGCCATTCATGGAAACGGCGGCGGGGCGTTTCGCTTCGCGCGACTTCGTCCATTCTTCACCGAGAACGCGCCGGTGGCCTTCGAGGCGCTGACGTTGCCGGGCTTTGGTGGCACGCCGCGCGATCCGGACTGCCGGACACTTGCCGATTACGCCGATCGGATTGAGCAATTTTTGACGCGCATTGACGCGCCCCGGATCCTCCTCGGACATGGCATCGGCGGTTCGCTGGCGCTGGAATATCTCCAGCGCTTCGCGCCTTCGGTGACGGGCGTCATCTTGCATGCGCCGGTTGGCGCGCGGCTGGATACGCGCTGGTTTCCACGGGTGATGGGGTTTCCTGCCACCCGCGAGTTAGGCAAACGCATGTTGGCTTCACCAGTGTTGCGTCCGCTCTGGCGACGGATGTTGTTTTCACAGCCGGTGCCGGACGACGTGGCCAACCGCTTCTTTGCCGAGTATGGCGCTTGCGAAGCCTTTGGCCAGATGTTCGAACTCATTACGGCCGAGTGGTTCGCAGCGTTGGAACCCATCACCATCCCGGCGATTCTGCTGTGGGGCGCACGTGAGCGCGTGCTGACGCTCGACCAGGCCGCCGATTTTCGGGCAAAGCTCCCGGCGGCGACCATCGAGATTGTCAGTGACTGGGATCACTTCCCGATGCTGGAACAACCGGAAGCCTACGCGCGCAAGCTCATGGCGCTGTCTGCTCGACTACTTGCGCCGGCCAACGTCGTTTGAAGCCCATGCTGAAATCTGAACGTTTTTTTGTCCGGCTTGGGGCTGCCTTGGGTTCCCGCCTAGGCGTTGGGCCAAAGGCAGCTTCTCTCGACCGGGCCGCGGCGGCCGGGCTGCCCGTGCCGGATGGCCTCATCGTCCTAGATGAGTTGTTCGGCGAAAGCTTGCGCCAGGGATGGCTTCAAGCAGCCGAAGGTCGTTTCGTCCTTCACGACGTGGCCACGTTTGAGCGGGCCCTGAACTTGCCGGTGGTGTCGCCGCGCTTGGCCGTCCGGTCGGCCTTTGCCGTCGAGGATGGTGCAACCAAAAGCCTGGCAGGGTATTTCGATTCGGTGTTGAACGTCGCCCCCCAGGACGTGGCGACCGCGCTGTGCGAGGTTTGGTGTTCGAGTCTCCGGCACGCAGCTCCGCACCGGCGCGATGTCATCGTCATGGCCATGGTGGACGCCCGCTGGGCCGGCGTTGCCGCCACCGAAACCGACCATGAAGATGATTTGATCAATGTCACGGAAGGTTTAGCTGATGACCTCGTTGGTGGGCGAGTGCCAGGCGAGACCCGCAACCTGCCAAAAATCAACGCTTTTGAAGGGCCGACGGAAAGCGGTTTCGCGGGACGACTACAGGTGTTGCTGCGTGACGTTCGGCGGGTTTTTGGTCGCGGCAACTGGGATGTCGAGTTTGCCGATGACGGCCGCCGCTGCTGGTTACTCCAGGTGCGCCCGCTGACCCAACCAGTGACCCGCAACGAGTGGTTCACCTATGCCAATCACCGGGAGATTCTGCCGCCGCTTCCCTCGCGCCTGATGACAAGCCTGATTGCTTCCTGTGCGCAGGATTTGTTTGATTACTACCGTGACTTCGATGCGCGCTTGCCGGCGAATCGTCCGTTCATCGAGGTTTTTGCCGGGCGGCCGTTCATCAACCTATCGCTACTGGCCGACATGATGCGGTTGTGGGGACTTCCAACGCGCTTGGTCACCGATGCCATTGGCGGACGCGACGTTTTCGGCCAGGGGCTGCGCTGGGGGCGATTGTGGCGGTCATGGCGCGCGCTGGTCAGATTAGGGTGGGCACAGTTGCAATCGGTTGGCTCGGCCCAAAACCGGATTGCCTGGCTAGCTCAGGTTGGCCAAGCGTCTGACTCAGACAACTTTACCACCTGCCTGACCGACTTGCAGACCGTTTACACGGCGCTCGTGCGGGAAATGTTTTCGCTCACGCAGGCCATCAGCGGACCCATGGCCGCGCTCCGGCGCTTGGGACTCCTGTCTGAATGGGCCGCGCGTCATGAAACCATTACGACACGCCTGATGACTGACCTCGATCCGCTCCGGGATTACGTGCAAGCGCACCCGTCGGTCGTGGATGTGCTCCGGCGGGGCGGCCTGCCACATGACGAAACCTTTCGGCAGCTTTGGCAAGACTACCTCGCGCGCTATGGCTTTCGCGGCATCTTTGAAAGTGACATTGCCCAACCGCGTTACCACGAGCAGCCGGAGGTATTGCTGGCCAGCCTCTGGCTTCCACGCGGAGCACTGACGCCGCCACCGTTACCTTGGTTTGCCTGGCTGGTGTATCCGGTGTGGTGGCAAGCGCGCCGGGCGCTTGACGCGCGCGAGCGGCTGCGGCATGCCGCCATGCAAACTTTCGACCGTCTCCGGCAGCGGCTGAAGCGCCTGGCGGAGCAGGCCTGTGCTACCGGAGCGTTACCGGCAGCGGAAGATGTCTGGTTGTTGGAAGTTGATGAGCTGAAACGGCTCGATGGCGGGTGGCGCGTCACGCCGGATTTTTTGGCGACCCGCCGGGAGGAACAGGCGCGGTTTGCGGAGTATGACTTCCCGGATGTCTTCCAGCGCTTTGATGACTTTACCGCCTTCATTCGCGCGCGGGCCGGCGGTGACTTGGTTGGTCAGCGCCTCCCGGGCATCGGATTGACCCGTGGCACGGCCGAGGGGCGCGCTTGGGTGTGCGACACACCGACCCTGCCGCCGGGAGACACCGACGAGCCGTATATTCTGGTTGCGCGAGCTGTGGATGCCGGCTGGATTCCAGTCTTTGCTGCCGTCGCCGGGGTGGTGGTCGAGATCGGCGGCGACCTGTCGCATGGCTCAATTGTGCTGCGTGAGCTTGGTCTGCCGTCCGTAACGAATGTGCGAGGTGTGACGCGCGTCATCCAGACCGGGGACCGCATTCGCGTTCAAGCGAGTGAGGGGGCAGTTGAAGTGCTCAAGTCAGGGGTTGGTGCAGTATCCCTTGCGTCAACACCAGCCCACGAATAAGAATGCACTTTCCGTACATACGCCTCGATGGTTTCACTTCTTTTGTGGGGAGCGTTCACTCATGCCGACTCGTCCGCTTACGATGCTGTGTCTGGCCAGTTATGAAAAAGGCGCGGAGTTCATGCGCGAGGTCAAGCGCCAGGGGTGGCGCGTGTATCTGGTTACCTCTGAAAGTATCCAGAATGCTGACTGGCCGCGTGAAAGTCTCGACGACATTTTTCTCATGCCGGATGACAACAAGAAGTGGCGGCTCAACGATGTGATTCTCGGCGTGAGCTTTTTGGCCCGAACGCACCGGATTGACCGCATCGTGGCGTTGGACGACTTCGATGTGGAAACCGCGGCCGCCCTGCGCGAGCACCTGCGCGTGCCGGGGATGGGGGAGACCACCGGCCGATATTTCCGCGACAAGCTGGCCATGCGCGCCAAGGCGCGGGAGCATGGCGTTCCGGCGCCGCCGTTTACGCCGGTGTTCAACGACGAGGTGGTGCGGGAGTATGTGGCCGAAACACCGGGTCCCTGGTTGGTCAAGCCGCGTTCGGAAGCTTCGACGATTGGTATCCAGCGCGTCAACTCGCCGGATGAACTGTGGGCCAGACTGGAAAGCCTAGGCGACCGGCGTTCCTTTCACTTGCTGGAAAAGTTCATTCCGGGCGATGTCTATCACGTGGACTCGATTGTTTCGGAGCGCGAAGTCGTGTTTGCGGCCGTGAGCAAGTACGCGCGCCCACCAATCGAGGTCATGCACGATGGTGATGTCTTTGCCACCCGCATCGTCGAGCATGACACCGATGATGAACAACAACTGCTGGAACTCAACCGGCGGGTTCTTCAGTCCATGGGCATGGTCTGTGGCGCTTCACATACTGAGTTCATCAAGGCGCACGCGGATGGCACGTACTATTTCCTTGAGACTTCAGCCCGGGTGGGCGGCGCTAACATCGTTGAGCTGGTCGAAGCGGCAACCGGGGTGAACCTCTGGGCGGAGTGGGCCAAGCTCGAATGCGCCGAGCCGTTTGGAGGCTATCGGCCACCACCGCCCCGGCGGGACTATGCCGGGCTTCTGATTTCACTGGCTCGGCAAGAACGCCCAGATACCAGCGCCTACAACGACCCGGAAGTCGCGTGGCGGCTCAACAAAGATTTTCATGCCGGCCTGATTGTCAAATCCCCCAGTTACGACCGCATCACGCACTTGCTGAACGATTACATGGCGCGCTTCCGGGTGGACTTCTTTGCGCGCCAACCGGTGCCTGACCGTCCCACCTGCTGACGGCCGTGACCGTCGCCGGTTTCAGTCCTGGGTGCACTTCAGTATGCTATAGAGAACGTCATCGGGACGCAGCCGCGCGCACTCGGTCTGGCAGCGCCGATTGGCTAAAGGAGCTTTCAATCTATGGCTGAACTGGCCGACGCCAGCCTGCTTGTCCGGTCGTTCATGCGGGCGTATCGCTACACCGCCTCCCAATGGCAGCCGGCGCGGCTTGCCAAACCACTTGCCGACTGCAACCTCGGTCTTGTGACGACGGCCGCGTTTCACTTGCCGACGCAACCAACCTTTGACCTCAAGCTGGCCGGTGATCCCTCGTTTCGCATCATTCCGACGGACTGCGACCTGTCCGCGCTCAAGGTCGGACACGTCAGCCCGTCGTTTGATCACACGGGCATTGAACGCGATCCCAACTTGGCGCTGCCCATCACGCGCGTTCAGGAACTCGTCTCGGAAGGGGTTGTCGGACGCTTGAACGCGCGGGCCTGGTCCTTTTGCGGTTCGATTGCCAAGCCCGGAGAACTCATCAGCCGAACCGCGCCGGAGGCAGCCCGCCAGGCACGCACCGACGAAGTGGATGTGGCCCTGCTGACCCCGGTCTGACCGATGTGCAATCAGTCGGTCGGACTGATCCAAGCGGCATTCGAGAATGAAGGCATCGTGACAGTTTCAATTTCGCTTTACCGTTTCGTCACCGAAAAGGTACGTCCGCCGCGGGCGCTCTGGGTGCCCTTTCCGTTGGGGTATCCGCTTGGCGCGCCGGACGATCCGGCCCTCCAGCGGCGGGTCATTCTGGCCGCGTTGGACTTGCTCACGGCGGATGAGGCATTGCCGCTCATCCGCGACTTTCAACCATGACCGATACGCTCCAACTGCTCGTCGGGACGGTGGCGCTCCGGCCCTACGTCTTCGTGTTTTTGCTGGCCTATCTGTTTCTGGCCGTGGCGCGGATGGGATGGCTGCGGACGCTGGTCTGGACGGTCACGGCTTACCTGATTGCCTTTGCCTGCGAGTGGAGTTCGATTCACAACGGGTTTCCGTTCGGGCTGTATCACTACATTGACCGGACGAGTGACCGGGAGTTGTGGGTGGCCGGTGTCCCTTTTTTCGACTCGCTGTCGTTTGCGTTTTTGTCGTTCATCAGTTTTGAAGCAGCCGTCCTGTTGCGCCTGCCGTGGACGCCCCGGCCGACTGCGGCCGATGATCGCGCGGCCCGGCAGTCGTGGTGGACGATTGGGTATGCGGGACTGCTGATGATGCTGCTCGACATCGTGATTGACCCGGTCACACTTCAGGGCGAGCGGTGGTTTTTGGGGAAGCTTTACTACTACCCGCAGGGCGGGCCGCATTTTGGCGTGACGATTGAAAACTACGTTGGGTGGTTCATCGTCGGCGTACTGATTACGACCACGTTTCGGCTGCTCGACGCCACTTGGCTGCGCCGCGTCCCACCGCGTGGCGCCTTCGAGTTCCCATGCCAGCGCCTTGCCCCGCTCGGCGTCTATTTTGGGATTTTTGCCTTCAACATCGCGGTCACGTTCTGGATTGGCGAAACGACCATGGGGTGGGCGAGCACGTTCCTGGTCTTGGTCATCGCGTGGATGTTCGTTCAGCACCTCACGGCGCCGCGCCCGCGCGCGGCCAAGTCCCGTGCCGGAAATGCTTAGGACGGCTGATAGGACGCTTTTCGTCTGCCGGCCAGCCGATCCGCACCAAGTCGTGGCATCCGGGAAGAACTTGTTTTGGCCAAGCCGGTCGCGCGCCACACGACAACACGACACGATTTGGTTGCTGGTTCCGACCGCGAATGGACATTCTCTCCTGCTCAGGTGGGGAAGGATACCAGTGATCAGGTTGCTCTGCTGGATGCGTCCAAAGGAAAGGATGTGGCGGTGAAAAAACAACATGCCAGTGAGCCGCAGTTCTTCACGTTCAATAACAATGGTTCACATTTCTTGGTTTCACCAGTGCGCGGTGGCAACCCTCCCGCGTTGCTCTAATTGAAGGCACTTCGATGGCAATGCCACGCGGCTTCGAGTCGCTGATGGTAGATGGTCATTTTGTTTCGGACAGGTCAAAGGTTATTGGACTCGGCGGTGATGGTGATTTGCGGGTATATGACTTGGGTTCTAAACAGCGACTTTTCAAGGTGAAAGTAAGGATGCAGTCTTCCGCTGCTTATTGTTCTCAGAGTATTTTTCAAAGTTATCTTGAAAGCTATTTTGGAATCTGTTTTCTAGTTTAGCCGCCAGGGCTCGACTATGAAGACACGAAACAGGAGGGAACAAGGTGGCTTCGCGTCAAGCTTTCAAGAAAGACTCTAGCTTTTTCCGAATGTTGGCAGTTGGCGCTGTCGGCGCGCAGTCCGTTCAACAATACTTGAATTCCTTGGGCCACCAAGTTATCGAACTGGAAAGCGGCTCACTTGCAACTCGAATCTGGCGTGACGTGAAGAGGAAGCGCGTACGGATCCCCGACCTCTGTTGCACTCGGTGTGGGGTGAGGATCGAGTCCCGGGCGAAAACAAGCGCCGACCTGAGCATGTCGCACTCACCACGCGAAGCGGAGCGAGCCTGGCACTATGGCATGGTGGACTCGGATTGGATTGCCTTCCCAATTCTTTCGGTGGAGGAAAGCGAGTGGAATTTGGGCAGCCTACGGGAAGGTCGTTCGCTATGGAGAGAACGCACTCTGACTTTTTTGCACGTTGAGGGGCTGATAAACCTCTTCACTGTCGGTTCCTTGAAAAGCATCACCCCGCAACAACGCAAACCGAAAGGCGTAACTGAGGGGTCTGAGATTCAGGTGAAGTGGAAAGCCCGATTTGCCCCTGGCGACGGAAGAGTCATCAGAGTGGAAAACGGGAGTTTATATTACAGGCTTGAAAGCAAGCTGGAAAGTCTACGCCACTTTCGACTTGCTAGCAACGAAGAAGCTTTCCTCAGTCCAGAAGAACAGTTCAAGAAAAACCAAGTCTTGGCGGGTCAAGTTACTCCCCTGACTGGAAACGCATGTCATTGCGCCGGAGGATGCACCACTGAGAAGATTAAACAGATGCTCGCTTCACGCGAGCGCACCGTTCGATTTACCGGCTGCAAGCTCGCCAAGGTTACCAAGGACACCGGCCTTGCGGATCAAATCCAAGAGTTGGCAGAAGACACAGCGGAAGACCCGTACGTTCGCATGGAGGCAAAGTCTTACCTCTGTGAGGTCAGAGGAGACTCTGCTGACAAGGTGTTCGCCTCGACATTGCTGGGCGACTCCGACGATCAAATGCGGCTCGAGGCTGCCATAGCTCTTGCCGAAATCGGCACTCAGAGTTCTTTCGAGCTTTTGTGTAAGGTGCTTAACGACCATCAACAGCCATTGTTTTTGAGGAGGGCCTGTGCTTGGGGCATCGGGTGCCATGGGACTCCGGAGTCCGGTAGGGTCTTAGTCCGGGCGTTCAGGGACGTCGAGCCTGAAATCCGCCGAGAGGCGCTCGTTGCGCTTCAGGATATTGGAACTGTGGCTTTGGATGCTCTGCTGGAGGGGTTGCAGGACTCATCGAGCGATATTGCCTCCGGTGCTGCAGAGACCCTGCGCCGGATTGATGGCTTACCTGTGGAGCAGGTTGCTGAAAAACTAACTGCATTGCTAACGAATTCGGCGGCGTCAACTTGGCCGACTTGGGCGCTGGCGAACCTTCCGAAGGAAGCCGTCCTGCCTCACATTGAGTCACTGCAAGATGAAAAAGTCCGCTACGCTGTTTCGGTGCTATGGGCGTTCCTGGAAAGCTGGATTGCTGAAGACTGGACTCCGAAGTCAACACCGTGAAAGAAGACACGATATGACAACACTGTTTCAGACATTGCCCCAGCCTGCCTATTTCACACGTAACGGTGCCTGCTACCTCGGCGATTCCTTGAAACTACTCCGGCGACTTCCGGGAGACTGTGTCGATCTTGTCGTTACATCTCCTCCATTCGCTCTCTTGCGACAAAAAGCATACGGAAATAGAGACCAGGAGGAGTACGTTACTTGGCTCTGCGCATTCGGCAACGAAATCCGCCGCGTGCTACGTGATACGGGTAGCTTCGTACTCGACCTAGGCGGCGCCTACCAGCGAGGTGTACCCGTTCGTTCTCTCCATCAATATCGTGTGTTGCTAAAAATGTGTGATGAAGTCGGCTTCTACCTCGCCGAGGAGTTCTTTTGGTACAACCCGGCGAAGTTACCCTCTCCAATCGAATGGGTGAACAAACGAAAGCTGCGAGCCAAGGACGCGGTGAACACCCTGTGGTGGTTTTCAAAGTCTGAATGGCCGAAGGCAGATGTCCGGCAGGTACTGGTACCGTACTCGGAGCGGATGAAGACTCTGCTCAGAAATCCTGAGGCTTTTTACCGGCCCAAAAACCGTCCGTCGGGCCACGGCATCAGCAGTGGCTTTGGAACTGACAATGGGGGTGCCATTCCTTCCAACCTGCTTCGGATCCCCAACACGGAGAGCAGCTCGTCTTACCTCCGGCTGTGCAAGCTCGTAGGGGTCAAGCCACATCCGGCAAGGTTCCCGGCGGCCTTGCCGGAGTTCTTTATCAGGTTTCTCACGACGGAACAGGATCTCGTTCTCGACATTTTTGCCGGATCGAACACGACTGGATACGTTGCGGAGCAACTCGGGCGCAAGTGGATCGCGCTGGAACTTGACGCAAGTTACGTTGCCGGCTCCGCACTCCGGTTCATGGAAAGCCTTTCTGAGCGTGACGTAACGAGAATGTTCGCCTCGTTCGCTATCGGTTCAAGGAATGAGCCGGTGGACCTTTCTGGACTGCCCACGCTGTTCGATCTGGCGAAGGTTGAACGTGGCACCTGGTGAATTGTAGAACCGTCAAGAATTCGGCCGTGCCGGTGAGGGCGGAATCTCACCATGTCATCACGGAGATTTTTCAAACCCGCTTTCATAGCGGGCCAGCCACTCAACGGCCAAGGTCGCCCCGACCGCTAGGAGCGCGGTGACGGCAATGAGTCCGTCCATGGCGGCCAGCTTTGCGCCCAGTCCACCCAGCAGCGCGCCGGTCACCGCGCCAACACCGAGCAAAACCGAATAAACGCCCATGGTCGCGCCGCGCCCGGCTTGTTCTCCGACGGCTTCCGCCAGCAGCGCCAGCGCGGTTGGCGTAAATCCACTTTCGACCATGATGGCCAGTGCCGTTCCCGCGCCGATCAGCCAGCGAACGAGCGGTGGCTGGCCGCCGGCGTGATTGAGCAGGTAAAACCCCAGACAGGCCGCAAACAAACCGCCTAACGCCATGCGCAGGGCCGTGATCCGCCGCAGGCGGTGGAGAATGAAGCTCCACCCCGTGACGCCCGTGGCAAAGATGACCGCGTAGCCAAAGAGCGCCCACCCGACGCCATCCGGGTTGTCGGCAAAAACACCCGTGAGAAACTGCCCGCGGCGGTCGGAGAGGGTCAGCAGAAACGGCAGCGTCGAGCCAAGCCAAACGCCAACCATGGCATTGATGCAAACCCACGCCGGCGCCAGGCGGCGCAACATCGGCGCGGCCAGCGCCGCGCGCAGTCCCGCCCAGGCGTTTGACGGCCGCCCACGCCCCTGCGCGCCATAGACGAATAAGCCGGTGGCCGCCAGATAGAGGCCGGCCGCGGCCGAAAAGCCCCAGTGTCCGATGGTTTTCCACAAGAAGCTGGCCAGGACGCCGCCGAACGCCAGCCCGCCCAGCAGCGACATCTCGAAAAAGCTCATGACCTTGCCGCGCCGGGCCGCATCGGTGGCGGTTGCCTCGCTGAGAAACGCCAGCACCGATGGCGTCGTCGCGGCAACCGCCAACCCTTCGAGGGCGCGAGCCAGGAAAAACACCGCCACCAGGCTGCTCAGTCCAAACAACTGCACCGCGATGGCGCCAAGCAATGCGCCGAAGGTCATCATCGTCCGTGGCGTCCGGGCATCGGCCAGGACGCCCATGGGAAGCGCCCCGACGAGTTCCGCGCCAAAGGCGACGGCGGTGAGCGCCCCAACGAGACCGGCGTCGAACGCGCGTCCTGCGGCGACCAGGGCCGCGAGATACAAGCCGATTAACACGCCGCCCGTCGCGCCGGCAATCCGCATCAGGGCGTTGCCAAACAAAACGGCGGTCAGGGCCGAGGGCAGCGCGGAAGTGGGTGGTGTCATGCGACGGCGGTGAGTCCGCTCCGAATGAAACCCAAGTGCATCTCGGTGTGCCGAACGTGCAGTGCGAAGATTTCAGCCAAGGTGGCCAATCCCCACGGAACCGGGAGCGTCAGCTCGAGCTGGGCGTCGCTGGTGCGTTCGAGCCAGGCGAGCGTTTCGGTTCGGGTCTCCCGGGCCATAGCCACGAGTTCATCAAAGGACTTGTCACGGTGCTTCAAAATCCACTGATCATTGAGCGCGTGCACCGCCGCCATGGCTTCTTCACGTGGGCGGGTGGGCGCGTTTGCCTGACGCGCCGGGGCCGCGGACGGGTTCTCCGCCAGGGCCTGTTCAATTTGCCGGTTGAAGTAGCGTTCAATGCCGATGAGGTGAGCTAGGTGATCGCAGGGTGTCCAGATGATGTCGGGGTTGGCGCGGCTTGGTTTGAGTGGGCACCGTCGTTTTTCGTCTGGAAGGGACGCCAGTTCCTGAAGTGAGGACTCCAGGTTCTGCGTCAACATCGTCGCCAGTGTCGTCCGGGAGAGAGCGGGCGTGGCATCCATGGTTGGAATTTCCTTTGTCGCAAGATTGAGCGCCAGCGGCGCGAGCATCGTTGTCGGCAACCCATCGTAGTCGGTTTCCGGCTGGTCCTGGAAAGCTTTTTATGCTGCGGCTGCCGGGAGTTTTTTTACGGCTTGGCTGGGAAGCGCTGTCGTGTAGCGGCTAAACGCCGGTTGCGCGCGCCTAGTTTGCCTTCCAGCAATGATCCTTTGCCAAACTACCGTTTGACACCCTGTGAAAGGTGTGATTGCTTACAAAGCAGGTAAAAGCAGGTTCCCTGTCATCTGGTGTATCCGGTGGTGGCGCCAATCGTCACGGCGGCATCCTATCTCTAGGCTCAATAGGAGTTTCGGCATGAATCAGGCTTGCCGTTGGGTTGCCCTTGTCGTCGGGTGGTTGAGTGTGTGGTTTGGCTTGACCGTTACCGCGCAAAATCTGACGACCGCTTCGGAAGCCGCCCTCACGGCGGCGGTTCAGGACACCCGCGCCGGGCAGGATGGTCCGCGCGTTCCGCGCACGGCCGATGCCATACCGGAGCTGCGCGATCTGACTGTGCCGGGTGCCGAGGGGCCGAGCAGTGTCAAGTCTCGGAGCGAGCGCCGCGAGAGTGACGTGGGCGTGCCCATCGAAGATCGCTGGCGCATCGGTTTTCCAGAGTGGAGCCGGTATGAGAAGGGCCGCCTTTTGAACCCATACCGGCTCAACGTGCTGAAAGGGGATTACCCGATCATTGGGCAGCACACGTTTCTGGTCTTGACGTTTGAAAGCATTACCTTCGTGGATGGACGACGGACGCCGCTTCCGCAAGACATCAACGCCCGGCGACCCGGTGCGGCGGAGTTCTTCGGGCGCGGCGGGCAGTTCCTCAACCAGCAGAACTTCATTGCATCGGTCGAGTTGTTTCATGGCGACACGGCCTTCAAGCCACCCGATTGGCGGATCAAGTTCACGCCGGTTTTCAATCTCAACTACCTGGCCGTGCGCGAGAACGGGATTGTCAACCGTGACGTCCGCAAGGGGACGACGCGATTTGACACACACATCGGTTTCCAGGAAGCCTTTGCCGAAGTGCGACTGGGCGACACACCCAAGCTGTTTCCATTCTTGCGTGGAAGGGGCAGCCGCGGCGGCCACAGTCCGTTCTTTGACTCGACCTCGCTCCGGGTGGGCATCCAGCAGTTCAACAGCGATTTTCGCGGGCTAATTTTTGACGACTTCAACCTTGGGGCGCGGCTCTTCGGGAATTTCCGCGACAACAAGTGGCAGTTCAATGCGGCCTTCTTTTACATGCTGGAAAAGGATACCAACAGTGGCATCAATACCTTTGACCAGCGGAATCAGCGCGTCTGGATCGCCAACCTCTATCGGCAGGACTTCATCAAGCCCGGCTACACGATGCAGTTGAGTGTCCACTACAACGACGACCAGCCAAGCATCAAGTTTGACCAAAACCGCTTTCTGGTGCGTCCGGTACAGGTTGGTCCCGTCACGCCGCACAGCGTCAAGGCCGGCTACATTGGCTGGACCGGCAATGGTCACTTCCGGCGCATCAACATCAACCATGCCTTCTATCAAGTGTTCGGCCGCGATTCGCTCCAACCGATTGCCGGTCGTCCCACCCGCATCAACGCGCAGTTGGCGGCGCTGGAGCTGTCCTATGACCGCGATTGGCAGCGCTTCCAGGTGTCGGGCTTTTTCTCATCCGGCGACTCGAACCCAACCGACCGGGTCGCCCGCGGGTTTGATTCGATTCTCGACAACCAGTTCTTTGCCGGCGGTGAAAATAGTTTCTGGAACAGCCAGGAAATTCGCCTGACTCGCGCCGGCGTCGCCCTGGTGACCCAGGGGAGTCTCATTCCAAGCTTGCGCAGCAGCAAGCTGCAAGGGCAGGCAAACTTCGTCAATCCGGGCATCATTGTGGCGAATGTCGGCTATGAAGCCAACCTCACGCCCAAACTCAAGCTGCTGGCCAATTTGAACTACCTGCGTTTCCACCACACCGAGTCCTTGCAACTGCTGACGTTCCAGCGCCGCATCCGCAACAACGTGGGGATTGATTATGGCGCCGGCGTGGTCTATCGCCCGCTGTTGAGCGAAAATATGATTATCAAAGGTGGCTTCTCGGTGATGAATCCACTCGATGGCTTCAAGGATATTTTCACCTCGAACTGCTCAGGGCTGAACTGCGGCGCGCAGTCGCGCTTCTTGTTTTCGCTCTACGCCAAGGCCATTTTCACGTTCTGACAAGCTGCGGTAGCCGGGTGTTTCCCCAAGTCGCTTGGCTGCCGGAAGGGTTATTCGCAATGGCTACTGCCTTCAGACTGAAAGCTCTCATACTGTGCGCGGCGGTGGGAGCCGCGTTTGTGGGATTCAGCGTTTTCCCGGCGCTCAAACCGGTTGCCGGTGATGATGCGGTGAATGATTCGTCACTGCAAAGCGTGACGACCGGCGCGCCGGTGGCGGCTGGAGGACAAGCCGACCCGCCGAAACCGTCGCCGCCCGTTGATCCGGCAACTGCCCGCTCCCGAATTTACCGCGCTGCCAAAGACAAGTCCGAAGACGACTGGAAGCTCCAGAACGCGAATGACAGCGGTTGCCTGAGTTGCCATACCGGCTACGAAGGTGGCTACAAGACGGCCCACATTGCCCCGGATGGCAGCCCGTTGAACATCGGACGCAACATCACTTGTGTCTATTGCCATGGCGGTAATGGCGAGATTACGAAACCGGCCGGAAGCGACAAAGGGCAGACCGCCTACATCAAGGCACAGAATGAGGCCCATCCCCAGCCAACGAACCCAAAGCTGTGGAAGCGCAAGGATGGCTCGGCCAAGTCGGCCAACCCGGAGCTGTCTTACACGGCGCTGCTCAAGGAAAACCTTGACTTCGTGCGGTTCGTCAACCCAGGCGACCTGCGGGTTGCAGACATCACCTGCGGGGAGTGCCACAACAAGGATGCCCGGCTCGATGGGCAGGCCTTCATCGTGGACAAGGTCAAGACCAGCATGATGACCCACGGAGCCATGCTGTGGGGCGCGGCGCTCTATAACAATGGCGCTTACCCCTACAAAGACACCCGCTGGGGCGAAAGCTACAACGAGGATGGCGCCCCGCAGGCCATCATGTCGATCAAGCCCCCGACGCCAGCGGAGCGCAAGTACCGTGGCATCGTGCCGTTCATCACGCCGCTACCGCGGTGGGAGGTCACGCAGCCGGGCAATATCCTGCGCGTGTTCGAGCGCGGTGGGCGCAAGCAGTCCGAGGTCGGCAATCCGTTCCCCGAAGCCGACCTGGCCGGTTTGCCCGAAGTGAAGCTCAGCCCACGCGGCTACGGGACGTTCCTGCGCA
The DNA here is from genome assembly GCF_018304825.1 of Chloracidobacterium validum. Classification (NCBI taxonomy): domain Bacteria; kingdom Pseudomonadati; phylum Acidobacteriota; class Blastocatellia; order Chloracidobacteriales; family Chloracidobacteriaceae; genus Chloracidobacterium; species Chloracidobacterium validum. The sequence goes on along the minus strand of NZ_CP072649.1, from coordinate 725,544 downwards.
CCGATCCGGTATTTCTCGGCCTGCAGAAAACCCGCTTGCTCGATCCGCTCACCTCGCTGATGGGAACGAATGACCATCCAGGCGACTATCGGTCGAGCGGCTGTACGGCCTGCCACACGCCCTATGCCAACGACCGCTCGACGGTGCATTCCTCCCCCAAGTTTGATTACGCCCACACCAACCGCGGCACGACCAAGACCGACGACCCCACGATTCCCAAGGACGAGCCAGGCCATCCGGTTCGCCACGTCCTGACCAATGCCATGCCGACCAGCCAGTGCATGGTCTGCCACATGCACCCCGGCACGAACATGCTCACGACCTATCAGGGTTTCATGTGGTGGGATAATGAAACCGATGGCCGCCCGATGTACCCGGAAACGCCGCTCAAGCGCAGCGACGAAGAACTGGAAAACATTGCCCGCCACAACCCGGAAGGCTCGGCCCAGCGCGGCAAATGGGGCGACCGGGCGTTTTTGGGGGAGGTCTGGACGGAGGTCAACCCCAAGGCACAACGGACGCAATTTGCCGACTTCCACGGTCACGGTTGGATTTACCGCGCCGTCTTCAAGCAGGATCGCAAGGGCCGCTACCTGGATGAAAACGACCAACCGGTAGCGAATGTCACCTCGGATGCGCTCCGCGACGCCGTGGCGTACACCTCGGAAGGCGTCGAGGTCAACAAGCCGACGACGCGCAACGGTGTGCCGGTTCACCTCAAGGACATTCACCTTGAGAAGGGGCTGCACTGCGTGGATTGCCACTTTTCACAGGACGGCCATGGCGACCGGCTCATCTATGGTGAACCCCGCGCCTCGATTGAGATTAGCTGCCAGGATTGCCACGGCTCGATCTATGCCTACGCCAACCCGAAGTCTCTCACGAGCGGCTTTGCTGGCGGCGCGCGGAAGAAGAGCGCCGATGATGCGCTCGTCACCGGAAAATTCACGGCGCGCAACAAAACCGAAGCTGAAGCGCCGGGTGGTAGCAACTCACTGGATGGCTACAAGACCCGGACGGTCTATGACCGCGACCCATCCAAGCGCCGCCCCCGCGGCTTCCGGCAGGCGTCGGTGCTCGAAATCCCGACGACTGGACCCTACAAAGGCAAGGTTATCCAGTACTCGATGGTGGACCCAGAGAAGTTTTGGGTAGTCGTTCAGACCAAGGATTCTGTCACCCCCGGACATGAGCACTACAGCGAGAAATCGCACTACGCCAAGCTGCTGATGAAGGGCGATGTCTGGGACCCCAAGGCGCCGCCAGATGAAAGCAAGGACACCCAACTGGCGCACAGCGACCAGAAGATGACCTGTTATGCCTGTCATTCGGCCTGGATGACGAGCTGCTTTGGCTGCCACCTGCCAATGGTTGCCAACCGGAAGCGCCCGATGAACCACAACGAAGGTGGACCAGAAACGCGCAACTGGACTTCCTACAACTTCCAGGTGCTCCGTGATGACGTGTTCATGCTCGGCATTGATGGCACGGCGACGGGCAACCGGATTGCTCCGGTGCGCTCATCGTCGGCCGTCATCGTCGGCTCGCAAAACGCCAACCGGCTGTGGCTTTACTCGCAGCAGCAAACGATTTCTTCGGAGGGCTATTCGGGGCAGGCCATGAACACGCACGTGCCGCACACGGTGCGGGCGCGGGAGACGAAGGGCTGCACCGACTGCCACATTTCCAAAGACAATGACAACAACGCCATCATGGCGCAGTTGTTGCTCCTCGGAACGAACTACGTCAACTTCCTCGGTCGCTATGTCTATGTCGCCGAGGGGCACCACGGCATCTCGGCCGTCGTGGCGACCGAGCGCGATGAGCCACAGGCGGTTATCGGCAGCACCCTCCATGAACTGGCGTATCCGAAGCAATACAAGAAGCACAGGGCCGGCGGCGACAAGCTCCATGAGCACTACCATCACCACGGTCATGCGTTGAGCCTCCAGATGCGCGGCGAGTATCTCTATGTGGCGGAAGGCGAGCACGGCGTGCACGTCTATGACATCGCCAACATTGACAACAAAGACTTCTCCGAACGAATTACGACCGCGCCGGTGTCGCCGCTCGGACAGCGTTTTTACGTCAAGACCAAGTACGCCACCGCCATTGCTTCGCCCACCACGCTGGGCGTTGACCCGACTCGGCAACGGTTCCCGGAAAATGAAGAGCAGCCCATCAGCCTGGTCTATGCGTATCTCTACGTGAGCGACCGGGAGGAAGGGCTGGTCATGATCAACGCCGCCACGCTGCTGGACGGCGATCCAAACAACAACTTCATCAAGAAGGACTACACGTTCAACCCGAATGGCCTGCTCAACGGCGCTGAGAACCTGACCGTGGCCGGTGACCATGCCTACATCCTGTGTGACCGTGGCTTGGTGATTGTCAATATCGCCAACGCGGCCGCGCCCAAAGTCGTCTCGGTGGTCGAAGGCTTCAAGAAACCCAAGGGTATCGCCGTCCAGTTCCGCTATGCCTTTGTCACCGATGCGGTCGGGATGCACGTCGTGGACATCACGCTTCCAGAGAAAGCTCGCCTGGTGCCAGGCGCAACGGTGCCCCTGGAAGATGCCCATCAAATTTACGTGGCGCGGACCTATGCTTACGTGGCCGGTGGCAAACAGGGCCTGGTGATCATTGATGTCGAGCGACCTGAGCAGCCCACCATTGACCAGGTCTTTACGGCCGGCGGCGTCATCAACGACGCGCACGATGTCAAGGTCGGGATGACCAACGCCAGCGCCTTTGCTTACATTGCCGACGGCAAAAATGGACTGCGGGTAGTCCAACTGACGTCGCCGGAGACCATGGCGACGAATAGTGGCTTCAGTCCTCGCCCAGAACCGCGGTTGATTGCCACGCATCCGACCAAAGGCGAGTCGCTCGCCGTATCAAAGGGACTTGACCGCGACCGTGGCGTGGACGAAAGCGGTCATCAGTTGGTTGTTTTTGGGCGGCGTGGGGCGCGCCCGTTCAAGCTCGATGAAATGCGGCGGCTGTACCTCAAACCGGATGGCACGGTTTACACCGTGTCGAATGAAGTTCCGAAAGGACCAACCAAGGGGTGGTATGCGGAAGCCAGGGAGGCGCAACCAACGTCAGCTTCCTGGTGGCCGCTGGGCTGGCTGGCGCTTTTTGCCGTGATAACCCCCTTTGCCATACGTTGGCGGCGGCGCCGCTAACGTCCGTCATCTTCCCATCACCAAGGAAACGCGGGCCCGATTGCCCGCGTTTTCGTCGGTGGTGGTTTGCGCCGACTTCAACGGGATGCCGAATCTCGGCATCCCGGCTGTCAACCAAAGCCAAGGACCAAGCCAAGGCAGACAGGCAGGACGCCTTTCCTGGACAGGCAGGCATGCCTGTCCCACTTTTCTTGGACAGGCAAGAATGCCTGTCCTACCTTTCCGGGCTGTCAATGGTAAAGCTTCGCGCCTGAACGGCTGTTTTCTTGGTGCTTTCTTCGTAAGCAACCAGCTTCAGCAGGTACTGGCCCGGCTCCAAGCCTTCAAGCGGAACCTGGCTGGCGTAGGTCAAGGTCCCGTCCGAACTGGGCGGGTACTGAGTGCGCTGCAAAGGGCTGACGTAGATGGCTTCTTTGCCGCGGAAAATTTGAATCTGAAAAGCCAGGTTCGACTTCCCGGCGGTTGGTTTCGCTTTGGGCACGTTGTGCGCCGTGATGAGAAACGCCAGGTTTTCCTCCGCCTTGTATTGCCGTAGCGCCTGGTTGGCCGGAACGAAGCCGGGCGGCAAGCCGCTGCCAAGCCCCGGCTGGGACTTATCTGACTTGGCATCCGAAGCCTTGACCGAACGCAGAAAGATGATGTCAGAAAGGGCCAAGCCGGCCTTCGATAAATCAGGAACGTCAATCCATTGGCTCACCGCGCCACGGTGATCGGCAAGTGGGTCATAGACGGCAAACCGGACGTTGTACAGTCCGGGCGCAAGCTTCAGTGATTTGGTTTGTGACCCCCAGCCGGTCTGAGCCAGCGCCAGTCGTTCCGGCAGGAAGTTCAAGCTTATTCTTTCTTCTTCCGCCACCATGGTTTTGCCACTCAAGTCAAAAACAGCGAAAACGGTCGTCACTGTGTTGACCTTTTTTCCGTTGGCGTCACGGAAGGCAATGTCTTTCATGGCAAAGGCGGTCGAAAAGGTTGTCTCAAGCCCGTTTGAAACAAAGTTTGAAGCCAGCTTCACCTTGATGTCTCGCGGTGGAACCGGCGCGCCAAGGGCCGACTTGACTTCCCGCGTCGCAATGGCTTCCGGCGTCAGTTTGGCATCTTGTTTTTTCTTTTTCTCGGCAGCCTTCTGAAGGGCTTTTTCACTGGGCGCAAAAAAGCCCTGTTGCGTCCGGATTGTGAATTTCCCAGGCAGGTTGAGCTTGACTTCAATGCTGTGAAATTTGCCGTCGGCTTTTTTATCTGGGTAATAAGCCAGTGAATAGTATGTCGTGGCGTCCGCCGTCGCTTTATCAAATGACGCGGACAGGTCATTCGTATTGACGAAGGTCAGCCCGCCGGTCGAGGCGGCAAGTTCCCGAAACGCATCCTGGCGCGCCTGTTGCCCTTGCGATGCGAGGCTTTGGGCAATACCGGTTGGGTCGAATCGTCCCGGCTGGCTGGCGTCAAATCCGGCCGGTCCTTCCAGTCCGGCGCTGTGGATTGAATAAACGGTGACGCCGGCCCGCGCGGCGGCATCGAGCGCCCGCTGCATGCGAAAGCGTCCGTTGCGGGCAAACTCGTCATTGAGGAAACCATCCGTCGCCAGCAAAAGGGTTTTCCGCCCTGGATAGTTGCCAAGCGCCAGCGCGGCCGACCGGACTGTTTCCAGCGTGGCTGTCGTGAGGTATTCCGTCTGCTGGGCGATGATGCGCGCCGTGGAACGCACGGCCGATTCGGCCATCATCGGCGGCGTTCCCGGAAACGCCCGGATGTACTGTTCGATAAGAAACTGTATCGTCTGCCTGTCGCTGCGCTCGACCAGAACCGCCTCGTAAGGCGTCATGCTGAAGCCAAATCCGACATTGCCCTGAAGCGTATCTTGGGGGCGCGGCGCGAGTCGCTCAATCGCGGCGCGCATGACGCGCTTATCATCGGTCATCTGCTGCAAGAAGCCCAGTGTGCCGCTCGTGGAAAGGATGAGCAGGTGGTCGCCTTCCACCAGCGTTTTTTCGACAAACTTCGAGAGCGCCGCTTTGAGAGGCAAAAAATTGCCCGGCGCAATGTGGAGATCATCAACCACCAGCGCAAAGTATCGCCCTTCGACGGTAGCCGACGACGGCTGGGAGTCCGGTAAGTTAGGCGCCACGCTCACCGGCGCCGCCCCGGTAGCGCCCGGCGCAACGAAGGAGAAAAAGGCAATGTCTTGAGGTTTGCCGTTCTCCCGGAGCAAGAAATCTTCCTTCTTGAGGTTGCGCACGGGCCGTCCGTCCTTGTCGGTGACGATGACATAGAGCTGCAATAACTCGGTTCCCAGCGTGATGACCGGTGCCTCTTCGTCATCGTCAGACTGACCATCTGGTTTGGGCGCATCGGACTGCGGCGGCAGGGTAGGTGGCTGTTGGGCGCGTCCCTCACTGGCGAGCCAAGGCGTTACCAACAGCAATGCCAACAGGGCGAACATCGGCAGCTTGGGCATGTGGCGTGTCAGCTTCAAGGCAGAATCCTTCGTGGGATGGATATGCTCCACCTTTTACCATATCGCGAAAAAGTGATAGCGGTTCCACAATGTTGCGATAGTGACTTTCATAACTTCGCAAGGGTATTTCAGTGGCATCGGCTTCACGTCGTGGATGAGGCAGCCTGGCTGCCGTATCTGCCGGTGACGTGGAGGGCAACGACGCCATCGTTAGCAAGCCTGGCTGGTGTCGGCTGTGGAATCGGCCGCTTGTTGGTGGGTCTGTTCCGACGCGCGAGGGCGCGCTATGGACTGACCAGTGCCGCCGGGCGATGCCATCGGTCGCGCGCCGGTGGCGGCAAGGGAATCGCCGGCTCGGCAATGGCTTGTTTGAGCCGCCGCATGAAAACAGAACGTGGAATTTCCTTTGCCCCGAAAAGCGCCATGTGCGGTGTCATGACTTCAATATCGAACCACGTCATACCGCGCTGTTGGAAGTACGCCACCGTTTGGACGATGACGAACTTTGAAGCATGAGATTCACGGTAGAACATGCTTTCACCGGCAAAGGCGCGTCCGATCATCACCCCATACATCCCGCCGACCAGTTCGCCGTTGGCGTTGCGCGCCTCGAAACTGTGGGCATAGCCGGCGTAGTGCAAGGCCGTATATGCCTCCTCAATTTCGGGCGTAATCCAGGTTCCCTGCTGGCGCTTGCGAACACTCGCGCGACACCCGCGAATGACGCCTGGAAAGTCAGTGTTGATGTGAAAGGTGAAGTCGGTTTTTTTCAAATAGCGCGCCAGTCGAGTTGGGATGTGGAAGTCTTCAAAGTCGAGAACCGCCCGCTCGGCCGGGGCAAACCACAGCATGGGATACCCTTCATGTGGCCACGGGAAGATGCCGTTGCTGTAGGCAAGCAACAACGAAGACACATGCAGGTCTCCGCCAACCGCCAGCAACCCATGTTCATCGGCTTCTTCGACCGGTGGAAATTCCAGAATCGGCATGACAGGCAGAAATCCGTGGCAGGCGAAATGACGTAATCGAGCTGAATGCTTTGCCTCCAACGCTCCGCGCGCGTCGCTGGCTTTCGCTGGTATCCAAGGGAGCCGCAATGGCGCTGATCTGGACGCTGACTGGTCCCGCGCTGAAAGGTTGGCTTATGATACTGCAAGTTGTGCTTAAGCCCAATGCGTGAAAGCCAAGTGCGCGTCACGCGCGGCATGAGTGCCTTTCCCAAGGAACGTGGCGCACGCATCACGACCACACTGTGCTTGGGCAGACGCCACAGATGCGGCCGCGCGCCGGTACTTATTCATCGGGGTCGTCGGTCAGTTTCAAGTCTTCGGCCAGGATGGCCACCCGTAAGCCTGTGCCACCAACGCACGTCGGGCAAGCGCCGGCGCGTTCTGGCTCGGCGCGGCCACGCATGGCAGACCGGCACAGTTCAGCCTTGTAGGTCGCCGCACCGCCGCGCCGTACGCGATAGACCGGATTGAGCACATCATAGGCGCTGCCATCAGTCGGCGTGTTGTCATAATCCTCAACGAAGGCGTCCTGGCACCATTCCCAGACGTTGCCATGCATGTCAAACAGTCCAAAGGCGTTGGCGATGCCAAGCGAGCCGACCGGCAGTGGCCGGCCGGCGGTCGGCGTGACTTTGCCTGCTCCATACGGAATCTCGCCGTTGATGTTGGCCACCCGCGTCGTGAGGGTCTCGCCAAAGGCAAATGGCTTGGTGGAGCCGGCGCGACAGGCGTATTCCCACTCGGCTTCGGTCGGCAGCCGGAACCGCTTGCCCGTGATGTTTTCGAGTCGCCGGCAAAACTCGACCGCCTGTGACCACGTAACACCGTCAACCGGCAGGGTGCTATCGTCCGGCACCGCCGCGCGTGGGGCCCGCCGCGCGCGTGGCATATCCACCTGGGATGGATTGGCCGGTAACTCGTCTTTGACCTTGGGCAACGCCGCCACGAACGCCCACTGCTGGCGGGTGACTTCATAGCGTCCGAGATAGAACTCCGGCACGGCCACGTCATGCTGCTTTTCATTGGTCAAGCGGCCGGCCTCGCCTTCCGGCGACCCCATCCTGAACTCTCCTTCTGGAATACGAACGAGTTCCAGGACGACGCCTTTCTCGCGGTCAAGCTCGATGACCACGACTTCAGACTTCGAGACACGCGGGTTAATCAGGTTACCTTCCGGCGTGAGGTCCACGGTTTGAAACTCGTCAAAGGCCAGGTCGCGCATGATGAGCGCCGCATCCGCGCTGCTTTTGGTCTTGCTGCGCAACTTCTCCATTTCAGTGCTTTCGACGAGCTGTTCGGCCAGCCGCCCATACTTGCTGTCGGCTCCGTACTTGGCCAAAAACGCCTTGAAATCATTCGGGTCGCTGCTATTGCGAATGGCGTTCCAACTGCGATCCTCATCCGAGAGCCGGACGACGGCGGCGGCTCGTTTGGGGGTGACGCGCACGACGCGCGCCGGTTGGGTCGTGCCAACGCGCGTGCCAACTTCCTGCGCCCGGGCCGCCGGCCGGGCCGGCAGCGCCATCCCAACGGTGAGGGTCAGTGCTGCCCCCAGCGTCACAAGTGCCAACCGCCAATGGGGTGAGCGAACTGAGCTAGCGTTAGTCAAATACCAATTTGCAAGTGCCTTCATAAGCCAAACTAAAAAACGACCACGCAAGGTGGGTACGCAAGGCGGGTTAGGTATGACAGCAGATCGGCCGCCACGGCAAAGGGTTGCCCACTGTGGGAGTCACCGTGCCGAGGCCGTGGTTTCTTTGCGTCAGGAATTCGGCTGCTTTGCGCTCCCCTACTGTCAATGCTAGTAATTTTATCGTAGATTAGAAGCACTTCCATCTCGCTGGCGCGTTGCTCTGGCATCATCTCTAGCAAGGAAAAGCGTATCATGAAGGGTGTCCCGATTCTCTGGGTTTTGTTCGCTTCGTTTTGTACGGCGGCAGCGATTGTGCTAACGGTACGCTGGCTCTACCGGCGGACAACGACGCGCCGCCGCCGGCCCCTCCAGGAGATTTTGAGAAACTTGGAACACACCCGCGCCACCCGCCGGGTACGCGCCGCGGGGGACTTGGCGGAACGCGATGGCGACGAGGCCAAGGAAGCCGTGGACGCTTTGCTGCGGCGGTTGTCCGACCCTGAGCCGGAAGTGCGCGCCGTGGTCGTGGACTCGCTTGGCAAGCTAGAGGACCCACGCGCCAGCGAGCCGCTGCGTGAACGACTCCAGGACGAGGCCACGGAAGTGCGCGGCTTGACGGTGTCCGCCCTGGTCAGCCTCAAGGATTTTGCCGCGCTGCCTGAAATCGTGCGCCTCCTGGACGATGAGGACTGGACGATTCGCGCCTGGACGGCTTCTGAAATGGTGCGGCTGGGCCGCGAAGAAGCCCTGGAAACGTTGCTGGCCGCCCGCAACCGTGAAGTTTGGCGGGCGCATCTGCGGTTGTGCGACACGGCGCTGCGCGTGGTGGACGAGCGCGCGGTTTCGCCGCTGCTCATCGAGATGCGCAAGGGCAAGGAGCTGGGTGTGCGCGTTGAGTCCATGCTGGCGTTGGCAAGTTTTGGCTATATCCCGGATGAAGAGGCCCGGTTGGTCGAAAACCTGGTGGCTTCGACCGAGGAAACGCACCCCAACCTGCGCTTCCAGGCGGTGGCGATGCTGGCGACAATGGAGATGCGCCGGATTGAGCCATACCAGCAGGCGCACCGCATCCTCGAACGCCTTGCCGTCCGGGATGAAAATGCGCTGGTGCGCGCGGCGGCCCGCCACGGCCTCAAAGCGTTCACGATTGCGCGGGAGCAAACGATCCGGTCCACCGTCGTTCCACCGGCATCCACATCGGTTTCGCCGGTGCGCGTCGAAATGCAGGACCTGGCAACGCTGACGGACAACCTCAAAAACGCGACCCTGCCCATGCGCTGGCGCTACGTGCATGCACTGGCGGCGACACGGCATCCAAAGGCCATCCCGCCACTGGTGGAAGCTACCCATGACCAGGAATGGCGGGTGCGAGCCGCGGCGGCCCGCGGGCTGGGCTTGCTGGTCGGCGTGGGGGATACGGATGTTCGCCCGACCCTGGAGCGGGCGGCAATTGAAGATGAACACTTCAGCGTCCGTGAAACGGCGGAGCTGTCACTGGCGCGGATTGCGCCAAGCTCAACCTCGAGTTTTCGCTAACCGATTTTGCCAAGCCCCCCAAGCGAAAACGGCGTGACCGCCGGGAACGGCGAGTCGCCGCTGGCGGCCCGCGGGAGGGGGAAGGTATTGGCTTTTTTTTGGGGATTGACGACTGTACCGGCTGGACGGTACAGTCCGGCGCATGCGCTATCCACCCAACAAAGCAACGACGACCGGCCACTCCACCCGCGAGGCGCTATTGCGGGCGACTGTCCGCGTGGTGGCCGAGCAGGGACTCCCAAAACTCACGCTCGAAGCCGTCGCCCGCGCCGCCGGTGTCAGCAAGGGCGGGCTGCTCTATCACTTTCCAACGAAGGAAGCGTTGGTGCAGGCCTTGATCGAAACTTTTATTGCGGAGTGGGATGCGCTCACGGAGCGCGAATACGCCCGCGACCCCGAACCGGAGAAGCCCGGACGCTGGCTACGGGCGTATGTGCGGGCTTCGTTTGCCGAGCTGGAGGCGACCGAGTCATTCACCCTGGGTCTGGGGCAGGGCGACATGGCCGGCTTTTTGGTCGCTTTGGCCGTGAACCCTGAGCTATTGGGGCTTATCCAGTCGGCTTACCGCCGGTGGCACCGTCTGCTGATTTCCGACGGCATAGACGAAGCCACGGCGACGGCCGTCCGGTTTGCCGCCGACGGCATTTACTTTGCTGAAGGATTCGGCCTGGCTCCGCCGACCGGCCGCGCTCGCCGGCAAGTTTGTCAGACCATCTTGGACTGGATTCACGCGGCTGCTCCGGCCCGCAAGGTATGACGGCCATGACGTGGAGACCCCGTGTTGCGCGGTATTCGCGCCCTGGTAGGCATCCGGCCGTCTGGCCGGTGCAAATGCTGCTCCTCATCGCTACGCTCCTTACTGCGGTTGGCTGTCAGAAAACAACCGAGACCCGCGCCGCTGCCCCGGCGTCGGACGCCCCCAGCCCGGTGCAGGTGGCGCGCGTCCAGGCCCGTCAGCGTCCACAGACCATCGGCGCCACCGGGAGCGTCGTCGCGCTCCGACAGTCCGCCGTGGCGCCGATGGTTGCCGGTCATATCACGTCGGTCGCTGTGGACGTCGGCGATCTGGTGAGCGCGGGACAGCCCATCCTGCGTCTCGACGACTGGGAAGCCCACCAGCGGCTGGCCCAGGCACGGGCGGCCGTAGTCCAGGCCGAAGCGGCGGAAGCCCAACTTCGCGCGCGGCTGGCGCTTGACCAGTCGCCTTTCGATCCGCGCCAGACGCCGGAGGCCGAAGCGGCGCGCGCCGAACTGGCCGCCGCCGAAGCCGAAGCGCAGCTTGCGGCCGCCACGTTGGCACGCTACGAACGGCTGGCCCGGAATGACAACATCACTCGGGCGGCACTCGATGAAGCTCGAACGAACGTCGAGAAAGCGCAATCCAATCTCCGCGCGGCACGCCGCCGGTACGAAGCGCTGCTCCAGGGGCTACGGGCCGAATACGCCGGCTTGCGGGCGGCCCAGTCCCGCCTGGACGAAGCGCGGGCCCAGGTCGCTCTGGCCGAGAAAGCCGTCGAGGACACCACCGTTCGCGCGCCGTTTGCCGGTTGCATTGCCGAACGGTTGGCCAATCCCGGTGAGTTCGCGTCCCCGGACAAGCCGGTGGTTGTGCTCGTCGCGCTGGAGCGGGTCAAGCTCGAACTACGTCTGCCTGAAACAAGTGCTGCGCGCATACGCCTTGGGCAGGAGGTTGATGCGTCCGTGGAGGCACATCCCGGCCTGGCCATTCGCGGCAAGGTCACAGCGATTCGCCCGGTCGTCGAGGCAGCGACGCGCATGGTGGTCGTTGACGCCATCGTGGCCAACACGGAACGGAAGCTCCGTCCGGGCATGTTTGTGACCGCGCAGATAGGACTTGGGGAAACCGTTTCGCGCCTGGTTGTCCCCAGCGCCGCCGTCTGGCGGCATCCGACCCTGGATGCCTTTGTCGTGTTCGTCGTCGAAGACAACCGTGCCCGGTTGCGCCTTGTCCAGGTGGGTGAGTCACTGGCCGATGAAGTCGAGGTGTATTCGGGCGTCAGCCAAGGGGAGCGGGTGATCGTGTCCGATCCAAAGAGCGTCGTTGAAGGCAGGGAAGTTCTCTGTTCTGAGTGAGTCACCGGGTCCGTGGTTGGTCTTTTATCTTGAACCCTCCAGCAATGCCTTTCTGTCTGTTTTCTCTAGAAAGAAGCTGAACAGTGATAGTCCAGAACTGATACCGATAAAGAAAAGAAAAAACCAAACGACTGTGCAAAGAAGCATAGGAATGAGAAATGCAACGGTTAGCTGAAATTTGTGTTCGACGCCCGGTCTTTGCCACGATGCTGATCGTGGCCATTACCGTCGCAGGCGTCTTTGGCTACACCACACTGGGTGTCGATCAGTTTCCGAATGTTGACTTTCCGGTGGTTACGGTCGTGATTGCCAACCCTGGAGCGTCGGCTTCCGAAATCGAACGTGACATTACCGAAAAAGTGGAGTCGGCTGTCAATGCGATTGGTGGTGTCAAGGAAGTCCGCTCGTCATCGGTCGAGGGGATTTCACAGGTCAATATCCAGTTCTCACTGAACAAGAATTTCGACGTTGCCGCTCAAGAGGTGCGGGACAAGGTCAGCTCGGTCATCCCCGAACTTCCCAAAACCATTGAGCCGCCTACGGTTCAGAAGTTTGAGACGAATGCTTCGCCGGTCATTCGGCTGGCCGTCGCGTCGTCCCGTCCGCTGGCTGAAACGACACGTATCGCGCGACGCGAGGTCAAAGAGCAACTGGAAACACTCGATGGCGTTGGCCGGGTATCGCTGCTGGGTGGCGCGCGCCGGGAGACGCGGGTGAGCCTCGACCCGCTCCGCTTGCAGGCGTACGGACTGACGCCGGTCGAGGTCGCGGCTGCCGTCCAGCGCCAGAATCAGGACGCCCCGACCGGCGGACTTGCCCAAGGGGCGCGTGAAACGGCGCTGCGGACGCCCGGTAAGCCGATCGGGAGTGAGGCGCTGCGCCAACTGCCGATTGCCTACCGTGGCCAACAGCCCGTACGGCTGGGCGATGTCGCCCAGATCGAAGAAACCATCCGGCCCCGCCAGACGATAACGGCGCTCGATGGACGTTCGGCCGTGATCGTTCAAGTCTCAAAGCGGACCGGCGGCAATGCCGTCGCCCTGGCCGCGGCGGTCAAGGCGCGCCTGGCCGACATCCGCGCGGGGCTGCCGCCCGATGTCGTCATCACCGAAGTGGGTGACAAGTCGGTATTCATCGAGGCCGCCGTCAACGACGTCAAAAAGCACTTGGTCGAAGGCAGCCTGCTGGCCTGTCTAGTGGTCCTGGTTTTTCTGCGACGGGTTGGGCTGACGCTGATTGCGGCGCTCGCCATCCCCACGTCGGTCATCGGCGCGTTTGGCGTCATGGCCTGGCTGGGCTACACGCTGGACATGATTACCCTGCTGGCGCTCACCCTCATGGTCGGCGTCGTCATTGACGACGCCATCGTGGTGCTGGAAAACATCGAGCGGTTCATCCGTGAGAAAGGCTATGCGCCGTTTGAAGCCGCTGTCGCGGCAACGCGGGAAATCGGCCTGGCCGTCCTGGCCACGACGCTGTCGCTGCTGGCCGTCTTTCTCCCGACGGCCTTCATGGGGGGCATCGTCGGGCGCTTTCTCGCTCCCTTTGGGGTGACGGCCTCGGCGGCCGTGGCCATTTCGATGCTGGTTTCCTTCACGCTGACGCCGATGCTCTGTGCGCGCGCGCTGTCGCCGCGCGCGGCTGCGGCAGCCCACGCCGATGGATGGTTGACCCGCGCTTACACGTGGTTGGTGGCCTGGTCGGTCCGCCATCGGGGTTGGGTGGCCGTGGTCTGTGTGGGGGTAGCCGCGTCGGTCGTGCCGTTGTTTATTGTCATTGGCAAGGACTTCATCCCCCAGGATGACGAATCACAGTTTGAAGTCACGCTCCGCGCGCCGGAGGGCACGTCGCTTGCCGCCACGGCGCTCCTGGTCGAGCGCATCGCGGCCGACCTACGCACCCTGCCGGGCGTGACGAACACCCTGACAACCGCCGGAAGCGGTGACCCGCCCGTGGCGTCGCGGGGCTATATTTACGTCAAGCTCGCGCCTCTGACCGAGCGGAGCCAAACGCAAGCGGAGCTGATTGGGCAGGCGCGCGACCGACTGAAGCGCTATGCCGACCAAACGCGCTTCAGCGTGCAACCAATTACGCCCTTTTCCGGTGGCGGCTATGAAAACGCCACCATTCAGTACGTCTTGCGCGGGCCGGAACTCGACCGGCTGGCCGGCTATGCCGAAGCCTTGATGAAGGAAATGCGCGGTATTCCCGGCGTCGTGGACGTCAACTCGACGCTGGTGTTGGGCGTGCCTGAGCTGCGGGTCAGGCTTGACCGCCAACGCGCGGACGATCTCGGCGTCGCCGTCGAAGATGTTGCCACCACGCTCAACATTCTGGTGGCCGGGATGGAGCTTGGGACGCTGGCCGAAGCCAACGTCGAGGCCGCCGACCAACCGCGCATTCGACTTCGCGCTCCAGAGTCGTTCCGCAGTCTGCCGGAGCGGCTTGGTTCGATTGCCGTCCCGACTGCAAAAGGCGGCACCGTTCCCCTGGCCAATCTCGCGCGACTCATTGAAGGACAAGGGCCGGTTGCCATCGAGCGCCTCAATCGCCAGCGATATGTCACGGTGCTGGCCAACGTCGCCCAGGGGTCGTCGCTTTCTGCCGCCACCGAACAAATTGACGCCGCCTTCAATGCCCTGGAACTTGCGCCGGGTTACGAGCGGGTGTTCGCCGGCGACGCCAAGGATATGGCGGAGTCGGCCTACTACTTTGCCATCGCGTTTGGGTTGACCTTTGTCTTTATGTACGTCGTCTTGGCGGCCCAGTTCGAGTCGTTCATCCATCCGGTCACCATTCTGCTGACGCTTCCGCTCGCGCTGCCCTTCGGGTTGCTTTCGCTCCTGATTGCCGGGCAGTCGGTGAACCTGTTTGTCGGGTTGGGGGTCATGGTGTTGTTTGCCGTCGTCAAGAAAAACGCCATTCTCCAGATTGACCATATGAACGGCCTCCGCCGGGCCGGCTGGGCGCGCGATGCGGCCATCGTCCAGGCGAACCGAGACCGGCTACGTCCGATTTTGATGACGACCCTAGCCTTTGTGGCCGGGATGATTCCGCTGGCGCTGTCGCAGGGGCCCGGAGCAGGCACGAATCGCTCGATTTCCGTCCTGGTGATCGGTGGTCAGTCGCTTTGCCTGTTGCTGACCTTGCTGGCCGTCCCGGCGTTCTATGCCCTGTTTGACGATATGGGTGTCTGGCTGGGCCAACGCTGGTCGCGGTGGCTACGCTTTGCAAGGGCCAAGTCGCCCGTGGAGTCCGAATCACGCAATTGAAGTCTGCCAAGCGCGAACCAAAGGAATGTTCGTTATGACGCATCGCCTCATGTGCCTGGCTCTGCTGGTCGGGTGGTTTGTGAACGTGTCCGTGGCGCAGCAGCTACCGCCACCGCGCCGCCTGCCCCTTCCGGGCGTGGTTCATCCACCGTCCGGCGGCATTCCCCGTTCGCTGTCGCCGGAGCGGGCCATCGAATTGGCTCTGGCCGGTGAGACCGCCGTCCAACTCGCGGCCGAACGCCGGGAGGAAGCGCGTGGGCGCGCGCTGGAAGCACGGGCGGCGTTGCTGCCCAACCTGAGCGGGACGGCGACGCGCGCCAGCAACGCCATCAACTTGGCGGCGCAGGGATTGGGCGATGTCGTCCCTGGGCTGCGTTCGATCATCGTGTTTGATACGTTTGATGCGCGTTTGCAGCTCACACAGCAGCTTTTTGACTGGTCAGCCATCCAGCGCTACCGGGCAAGTCAAACGGCGCGGCGCGCCGCCGAGCTGGAGGCGCAGCTCGTTCGCCAGCAAGTGACGGGCGAAGTGTTGATGGCCTATCTCGGTGTGCTGCGGGCCCAGTCCGTCGTCACGGTCGCCGACCGTGAAATCGCGGCGGCGCGGGCGCTGGTCAACCTGGCCCAGGAGCAGCGTACCGCCGGACTTGCGACCCAACTCGATGTAGTCCGGGCCGGCGTCCAACTGGCCGAGGAAGAGGCACGTCGCACCCAGGCGCAGACCGAACTGGAACAAGCCCTGGCCCGACTGCGCCGATTGACGGCGCTCCCGGCCGCGGCCGAGGTGACGCTCACGGCCGAGTTGCGTTTCGTCCCGACCCCCTTGCCCGACCAGGCTACGGCGCTGACCGAAGCCAAGCAGCGTCGGCTGGAAATCAAGTTGGCGCAGGCGCAGCAGGAAGCCGGTGCCCAGGAGCAGGCGGCCACGTCCGCCGAATGGTTGCCGTCGGTGGAAGTCTTTGCCGACTACGGCATCAACGGCACCCGTCCCAATCGGTTCGCGCTGCCGACCCGCACCTTTGGCGTACGGATCACCGTGCCGGTGTTCAACGGTGGCGCGACCTTTGGCCGTCTGGTGGCGGAAAAAAGCCGGGCGCGGCAACGCGCGTTACAGGTGGCCGATGTTGAGCGGCAGGTCGAACAAGACGCGCGGCTGGCGCTCATCCTCGTCTCGACGGCAGCCGAGCAAGTGGCTGTTGCCGAGCAGGGCGTCACACTGGCGCAGCGCGAGGCGGAACTGGCCGAGGAACGTTTTGCGGCCGGGGTTACGGACAACCTAGAAGTTGCGCGCGCGCAAGCGGCGCTCAGTCAGGCGCGGGCGGCGCGCGTCAACGCCCTGGCGCAGCATGTGACGGCGCGCATCAACTTGGCGCTGGCGCTGGGCACCATCGAACAGTTTCAGTGGTGACGATTGCCGCCCCCGCATGCTAGGCTGACGCATCGCACGTCGCCAACCTGGTTTGTTCGGTGCGTGCCATCCTCATCTGTAGGAAGGGCAGCCATGAAGTGTCCTGCTTGTGGTTTTGAAAACCTACCCGGCGCAGAAACCTGTGAAGCCTGCGGTTCAGACCTCACGGCCGTGGAGATGGCTGAACCCGAACTCCCCATCCAGCAATCGCTGGCTGAGGACACCATTGACCGCCTGTTTCCCTATCCACCCATCACGGTGGAAGTCGGCACGTCCATCGCGGCGACGCTCCGCGCCATGCAGGAAAAGCGGTTTGGTTGCGCCATGGTCGTGCGCAGCGGAAAACTGGTCGGGATCGTGACCGAGCGCGACATGCTCTACAAGGTTGCCAACCGCATCACGGAGCTGGAGTCCACGCCGGTGGACACGATTATGACGCCAAACCCAGGCGTCGTGCGTCACGGCGACACGCTGGCCAAGGCGCTCAACCTGATGGCGATGCACAAGTACCGGCACGTGCCAATCGTGGATGACGAGGAAAAGCCACTGGGATTTCTCTCGTCGAAAGGCATTTTCAAGTACCTGTGCCAGCATGCCTTGCCCCAAGTGTAGCGCCGCCGTCCGTGGGGTGGCCCCTCGGCGTTTGGTCACGTCGGTGATGTCGTGGGCGGTTCCTCGACGACCGGCGCGGCTTTGTCTCCGGCGACGACGGCGTACAGGCTGGGCAGCGCCAGCAGCGTCAGGATGAGCGCCGAAAACAGGCCGCCCACGACCACGGTTGCGAGCGGACGCTGCACGTCCGAGCCGATGCCGACGGCGCGCGCGGCGGGAATCATACCCAACAACGCGACAACCAGCATCATCAGCACGGGGCGCATCTGATTGCGCGCGCCGGTAAAAATGGCTTCGTTGACCGCGAGGCCTTCGGCTTCGCGCAGGCGGTTGATTTCCGACACAATCAGGACGCCGCTCATGACCGCCACGCCGAACAGGGAAATGAAGCCCACGGCCGCCGAGACGCTCAGGTTGATGTCGCGCAGCCACAGCGCGACGAGTCCACCGACAAGCGCGAACGGAACGCTCGCCAAAACGATGGCGGCGTCGCGCGCCCGCCCGAACGTCAGGAACAAGAGACCGAAAATGAGTACCAGCGTCACCGGCAAGACAATCGTCAGGCGGGCGCGGGCGCGGGTGAGGTTTTCAAACTGCCCACCCCACTCGACGCTGTAACCTTCCGGTAGAACCACCTGCTTGGCAAAGGCCGCCTGCGCTTCACTGACGAACCCACCTTGGTCGCGGCCGCGAATGTTGGTTCGCACGGTGATCTGCCGTTGATTTTCACGCCGGGCGATGATGCTGGCTCCCTCCACCACGGCGATGTCGGCCAGTTGGGAGAGCGGCACACGCCCACCATCGGCCGTTGGGGCCAGCAGCTTGCCGATGGCCGCCGCATTGGCGCGGGCATCCGGTGTATAGCGGACGACAATGTCAAAACGCCGTTCGCCCTCAAATACGACGCCGACCGGACGCCCGCCCACGGCCAGCTCGATGAGGTCCTGGACATCGGCGACGTTGATTCCATAGCGCGCCACCTCTTCCCGATTGACGCGCAGGCGGAGTTGCGGCTGGTCAGCCTCTTGTTCGATGGAGGTGTCGGCCGCGCCTGGAATCTGCCGGGTTACGCTTAGTGCCTGCTTGGCCAATTCGCGCAACTGCTTGAGGTCTGGACCCCGGATGATGATGGCCAAATCGGCGCTCGATCCGGTCGCCATTTCGGTTGAGGTGTCAATGATCGGCTGGGTGAAGTTAAACGTCGCGCCCGGTATGGCGCTTTCCAACCGACGTGACATCTCCGCCACGAGCTGGGCTTTGGTTCGCCCGGAGGTCCAGGTTTCGTACGGATGTAAGTTGATGAGCAGTTCGTTGCGGTTTGGGCCAAAGGGGTCGGTGCCGTCGTCGTTGCGCCCACTCTGCGAAATGACGAGGGAGACTTCTGGAAACTCCCGAATGATGGCGCGCATGCGGCTGGCTGTCCGGGCCGACTCCGTGAGTGACACGCCCGGCGGCAAGTTGGCGCGAATCCAGATGACGCCTTCATCGAGCTGCGGCAAAAACTCCAACCCCAGGCGCGAGCCGACGCCGAGACCGCCCAGGACAACCACCGTTGCCACGGCGACGGTGAGCCGCGGCCGCGCCAGGGTAACGGTGAGCGCCGCGCCATAAGCCCGGCGCAGCCAGGCCACCACGGGATTTTCCCAGGCGCGGGCGCTGCGCCCGAACCAGTAGCTGGCCAGCACGGGCGTCAACGTCAGGGAAAGCAGGAGCGTTCCGAGCAGGGCGCTACAGACGGTGAAGGCCATCGGGCCAAATAGCCGGTACTCCACGCGCTCCATCGTAAACAGCGGCAAGTAGGCGCAAATCAGAATCACCAGCGAAAAGAAGATCGGGCGCTCAATTTCGAGCGCGGCCCGTCGAACGGCTTCCAGCACGCTCCGCCGCCGTCCGGCGTCACCGGCCAGGCGATGAACGATATGCTCAACCATGACGAGCGTGCCATCCACGATGATGCCAAAGTCGAGCGCGCCGAGACTGAGCAGATTGGCCGGAATCCCGGCCACCTTGAGGCAAATGAAGGCAAACAGTAGCGACAACGGAATGGTCAGCGCCGTCAGCAACGCCGCGCGAACGTCGCCCAGAAAGAAAAACAACACCAGGGTGACGATGATGAGGCCTTCGAGCAGCGTGCGCGAAACCGTCCGCAGCGTATTCGTGACCAGCTCTCCCCGGTCATAGACGGTCACGAGTTGCACGCCCTGCGGCGCGAGCTGGGCATTGAGTTCGGCAATGGCCGCTTTGAGTGCCGTCAAGGTGTCGCTTGGGTTTTCCCAGCGCCGCAGCAGCACAATCCCTTCGACGCCCCCGACCACGTCGTCATAGCCAAAGATGCCGGTCTGGAGCGCCGGCGCGACACTCACCCGCGCGACATCGCGGACAAACAGCGGTACACCATCAAACGCCCCGATGACGATGCGTTCGATGTCCTGCCGCGAACGCACCAGTCCAACGCCCCGGACGACGAGGCTCTGCTGCTGGTTATCCACGATGCCGCCGCCGGCATTGCGGTTGTTGGCGCTGATGGCATCGGCCACCTGCTTGGCCGTGAGCGCGAATTTTTCGAGCTTCAGGGGATCGAGTTCGACCAAGTAGGTCTTGACCAGCCCGCCAAACGTGGCGACATCCGCCACCCCCGGCACTTGCAGCAGGCGCGGCAGCACCACCCAGTCTTGCAACTCACGCAGCTTCATTTCCGAGACCTGCGGGCCATCCAACCGGTAGCGGTACATTTCGCCGATGCCCGAAGTCAGCGGCCCGAGTCCGGGCTGGACGCCTTCCGGCAGCTCGGCATCGCGCAGGCGTTCCAGAACGAGTTGCCGGGCAAAGTAGTCATCAACCCCGTCGTCAAAGGTGAGTTCGACCACCGAAAGGCCAAAGATCGTCCGTGACCGGCGCGCAATGACGTTGGGAGTGTTGTTGAGCGCCCGCTCGATGGGGATGGTGACTTGCTGCTCGACTTCCTCGGCGGCATTGCCCGGAAATTGGGTGATGACCACGACGCCGGTGTCGGAGATGTCCGGGTAGGCCTCGACCTTGAGGTTCTGGAAGGCCCAGATGCCCACGCCGATGAGCAACAGCGTCGCCGCCAGGACGGCGACCCGGTAACGCAGCGCCAAATTGGGAAGTTCGATCATGGCACTTTGGGTTTGGCTCGGTTTAGTTTCGGTAAAGCAGCATCGTGCCGCCGACGACCACGCGCTCCCCGGATTGCAGCCCCTCGAGCACCGCCACCCGCTCGCCCAGCGAGACCCCCACCCGGATGGGCCGCCAGTCAAACTTGCCCGGCTCACGTTCGATGAAAACGCCGGTGACGCCTTCCCGCTCGACGACAGCCGCTTTGGGCACGACCGGCAGCAGCGTCGGTTCGTCGGAAAGCCGGAGCCGGGCGAACATGTCCGGGCGCAGCCGCTGTGCGCCGCCGGTCAGCTCGACGATCACGCGCGCGGCGCGGGTTTGTGGGTCAATCGTGTCGCCAATCCGTGCGACGCGGCCGGTGAAGCGCTGATCGGGAAAGGCGGTCAGCTCGACTTCGACGTTTTCACCGACCTGGACCAGATAGAGGCTGGCTTCAGGCACATTGGCCGTGATGATCAACCGGCTCAGGTCGGCAACCGTCATCAGCGAGACGGACGTGTCGGTGCGATACTCGCCCGGCACGACGGCCAGCTCCAGCACCTTGCCGTTCAAGGGGGCGCGCACGGTCATGCGCTGTTCGCGTCCGCTGTCATCGAGTCCGAGGGTTTCCAGCCGACGGCGAACCTGTTCCCGCCCGGCCTCGGCCTGGCTGACGACGGCGCGCGCCTGTTCGACCGCGGCCTGTGACTGGGCCACGACGTTATCCGCCGCCAGCACTTCCTTCTGGGCAATGGCGCGGTGCTCATAGAGGTCTTTGGCGCGTTCGGCGTCCTGCTCGGCCTTGGCCAGCGCGGCTTCGGCCTGGGCCAGTCCGGCGCGGGCCTGCACCAGCGCAGCTTCGGCCTGGCGGAGCGCGCCGACGGCTTCCGCGACATCCGGGCTTTCAAGCGTGACCAGTGGCTGTCCGGCGCGGACGGCATCGCCCACCCGGACGCGAACATCGGTGATGCGTCCGGGGAGCGGCAGCATGACGCGGGCGATCCGGTTTGGATCCAGTTCGACCTTGCCGGGGGCGATGACTTCGTCGCGTGGCGCGCGTTCGACGGCGACCGGTTCGACCCGCACTTCGCGCGTCCAGTCGAGCGGAGCGGGCGGCGCAGCAGTTTCGGTCTTGTTCTGGCAACCAAGGCTGAGGGCCGCCGCGAGGCATCCGACCGTGAGGCATCCGGCCAGACGATGGGTGGTCATGGCATTCCCTCCGTGATGAGACTGTCGAGCGTGAAGCGCAACCGGGCATATTCCGCGCGCGCGTCAATGTAGCCCTGCCTGGCTTCGTTATAGGTGCGCTGCGCGTCAAGGAATTCGACGAAGCTGGCCTCGCCGCGGCGGTAGGCATACTCGGTCACTTCCAGGACGTCGCGTGCCTGGTCGAGCAAGCCGCTTTCAAAACTGATGAGAACGGCATCGGCGGCCCGGCACTGGGTGTAGGTGGCTTCAAGTTCGGCGCGAATTTCGCGTTCGAGAGCGGCAATCCGCCGTTCGGCCTGGCTGACCTCGGCTTGCGCCCGCGCAATCCCGCCCTGGTTGCGGTCATAAATCGTGATGGGCAGGGCGAGGAAGAGACCCAGCGAGTTGCCGGTGCCGGCCAGCCCCTGCTGCCGGCGGTATTCAACGCCGACGGTGTATTCAATCTTGCCCTGGGCAAGCTGGAGCTTGAGGTCGGCCAGGCTCCGGGCCTGCTCGGCCCGCAGCGCGCACAGGTCAGGCCGGCGGTCAAAGGCCTTGGTCATCAGTGGCGAAAGGCTCGCGGGCAGGGCGTCGCGGCGCATTTCGCCAACGGCTTCAAAGACATCGAGCGCCTCGGCGCGTCCCATCAACGCCTGGAGACGGTTTTGCGCCACACGCCAGCGGGCTTCGGCCTGGAGCACCGACTGATTGAGCTGGACGGCGGAAACGCGCGTTCGGACGAGTTCAATTGGGGCGAGATCCCCGGCCCGAACCCGCGCGGCATTAATGGTGACGAGTTCCTCGAAGGTGCGCTGATTGGCGCGCGCCAAACTGAGACTTTCCTTGGCGGCTTGCAGCTCGACGAAGGCCTGTTGGACTTCCAGCGTGAGTTGGCGCAGGGCGTCCTGAAAGCGAAACTCGGCAGCAGCGCGCGCCTGTTCGGCGACGGCAATCCGCGCCCGCCGCTTGCTTGGGCGTTCGAGCGGCCAGTCCACCCGCGCCGAGTATTCCGCCGGCCCGGCATTGTTCGTCAGGCTGTAGCCGGTTCCCAGCAGGTCGAGGTGGTCGCCGCCCAAGCTCAGCACCGGGTTGGGGCGCAGGCGCGCCGCGATGACTTCGGCTTCGGCGCGTGGAATTTCATAGCGTTCGGCAAGGAGGTTGAGGTTGCGCTGGAGTGTTTCCGCAACAGCCTGCTCGACCGTCACCGCCATCGGACTCGGACTTTGGGCCGACGCAACCTGGAGCGTCCAGAGTAGTGCCGCAAGGAAACATAGCCAACGGCGCGTGGGTTGAGCGTAGAGCATGGCGGCAGTCTCATCCAGTGGCATCTATGACGGGAGTGACTCACAAGACTACAAGCTAACCGAGCGCCATGCCCGGCATGCGTGGCCGAACAAACACTGCGGATACAGAATGGTTTCTAGGTAATCTCGCCGACCCCGTCAGCCGGGGTGACAGCCCAGAGCCGGGGCGGATGGCCAACGGCTTGCGTGTAGGCCTGTGAAACCGCCGCTTGAAAGTCTGGGAGCGCCTCCGGCACAACCAAGTTGACCGTGCATCCGCCAAATCCGCCGCCCGTCATGCGGGACCCATAACAACCGGGCGCGTGCTGCGCGGCGGCCACGAGCGCGTCGAGTTCCGGGCAACTGACGGCGTAATCTTCCGCCAGGGACCGATGCGATGCCGTCAGGAGTTGCCCCGCCCGTGTCCAGTCGCCAGCGCGCAGCGCCTGGGCAAAGGCGGTGACCCGTCCAATCTCGGTGACGACATGGCGCACCCGTCGGGAGAGGGGTTCGTCCAAAAGCTCCAGAGCCGACGGCAATGCGGTTTCGGCAACGTCCCGCAGCGTCGTCAGGGACGGGAAGCTTCGTTGCAGTTCCTTCAGCGCGGTTTCGCATTCCTGCCGGCGCGTGTTGTATGCCGAGCCGGCCAGCCGATGGCGGATGCCACTATCGGCAACCACGACCGAGCAGGCGGTTGGGTCAAGTGGCACGAACTCGTAGTGTCCCGAACGGCAATCGAACTCGACCGCGTGCCCGGCTCGTCCGTGCGCGATGACAAACTGATCCATCAACCCGCAGTGTGTGCCGACAAAGTCATGCTCGGCGGCCTGGCCGGCGCGCGCCAGCGCCAGGCGATTGATGGTCTGGCCGGCCAGTGTCAGCAGGGCAAAGCCAACCACCACTTCCAGGGCGGCCGACGAGGACAGTCCGGCCCCGGCCGGAATGTCACTCGTCACGAGCAGATTGGCGCCGGTGAGCTGGTAGCCGGCGGCTTCGAGATGAAAAGCCGTGCCGGCAATGTAGTCGCGCCAGGTGCCGGTGTGTCGCTCCGGTCGGTCGAGGTCGAGCGTGGCCGCTTGTCCGACATCGTGGGCCACGACGTGGAGCTGCCGGTCTGGGCGCGGGCTGGCCCAGACCTGCATTCGGCAATCAATCGCCATCGGCAGCACGATGCCGGCGTTGTAATCCACATGCTCGCCAATGAGGTTGACGCGCCCCGGCGCGGCAAAGCCCCGCCCAGGGGTGTTGAAGCACTGGTGAAACGTCCTGGCCGGCGAAGCCATCTACAGCACCCGCTGAATCAGCGCCCCACCGTCAATCGTCAGCACCTGTCCCGTCATGTAGGAGGCTTTGTCTGAAGCGAGAAACAGCGCGGCAAAGCCGATCTCGTCCGGTTCGCCGATGCGCGGCACGGGTTGGGTCGTTTCCAGCCGACGCATCAGGGCTTCATTCTTCCAGAAGAACTCGCTGAAATCCGTTCGGATCAGGCCCGGCGCAAGCGCGTTGACGCGCACCCCATGCGGGCTGAATTCCTGCGCCCAGTTGCGGGTCATCATGACGAGGCCGGCTTTGGTGAAACTGTACAGCAGTCCCTGGTACTGGGGCTGAAGACCGGAGATGGACACGACATTGATGATGGCGCCGCCCGTGCCCCGCGCAATCATTTTTGGAACCGTCAGGCGGATGAGTCGCACAACCGACTTCACATTGACATCCACCATCTTGTCGAGCATGTCGTCGGTGACATCGAGGGAGGGCCCCTGCCCGATGTTCGTCACGCTGTTGTTGACCAGAATATCAGCCGGGCCGAAGACGCTTTCAGTCTCGGCAACGAGGTTTTCAAGGTCTTCCCGGCGTCCGACATGGCATTCCACGGGGTGAATGCGCCCTGGCGCATCGGACAGCTCAGCGGCCGTTGCCTTGAGCACCTCCAGCTTGCGACTGGCAATGACGACGTTGGCGCCGGCCGCGACGAAGTGCTTGGTGATGGACTTGCCAATGCCGCGCCCGCCGCCGGTGACGATGGCGACTTTTCCAGCGAGTGAAATTTCATGCAGAGCCATGGTGAGCAACCTAAATGTTTTCGGTGTGGTCAGCGCCCGTGCCGGAGCCGTCGGGTGCTGTAACGCCGGGCGATTTCAACGCATCGGCGCGGTGGATGCAATGGCAACCTTGCCGTAGGTGGGCTGTCCATTGCGTTCGAGTCGGCAGCGTTCGAGCCGGGCGTCGGCGGCATCCACCACCTGGACGCCGATCTGCCGGTTTCCCACGATCTGGCTGTCGCGGGCGATGAGCCGGGCCTGCCCGCTCAACCGGATGCCATCGCCAGCGTGGTCAGCAATTTCGCACTCGATGACTTCGACTGCCACGCGGTCACCGGCCACCAAGCCATGTCCACCGCCCCTAAGCAGGCGGCTGCGGCGTAGGGTAAGGCGCGATTCAGTGCCCTGCGCGATGACATTCGCAGTGCTTGTGGCCGTTGCGTCACAAGCTTCCAGCGTGAGCGCGCCCCCGTCGAGCTGAACGGCCGGGTGGCCAATGCCCCGCAGCGCCAGGCCCCGCGCCACTTGCGAACCGAGCTGCTGACGAAGGCACGGCCCGGTGGTGCTTTCCACCACGACGCTGCCCGGCGGCCCGTCGGCGATGATCTCGACGTTTTTCGTCAGGGTCACCGTTTCCCGATAGACGCCAGGGCGAACGAGCACCTGCATGCCAGGGCGAGCCGCGTTCACGGCTGCCGAAATGGTTGAAAAGTCGCCGCCGGTCGGCGCGACAATGGCCGTCTTTGGCGTCATCTGCCACTGGTTTTTGTTCTCGAAGTGCCGAATCGTCAGCCAGATGCCGAGCAACATCGCCAGGCTGATCAGGGCGATGCCGATGAGCGCCGGCCGGCCTGTCCAGCGCGGCTCGGTCTGTGTTCCGGCGGCCGGGAACGTCGGCCACGAACCCGATGACCGGCGAGCCGTCCCCTGGGCCAGTTCTTCGGCGCAGGCGGCCAGTTCCTCCCGCATGACGATGGCTGAGGTGTACCGCCGCCGTTCGTTCCGTTCAAGGGCATGGGCGACAATGTGCCGTAACCGCGCCGGGAGCGTCCCCGGCAAGGGGTCAGGGTAAAGCGTCCGAATGGCCAGCCGCAGTTCGGCCGGATCGTGATGTGGAAAAGGCAAATCGCCGCTGAGTAGTTCAAACAAAATGACGCCGACGGCCCACAGGTCATCGCGCGCGGTGGGCGTAGCTTCGAGCGCCCACGGAGAAGCGTAGGGCAAGCTGGCGGCAGGGCGTGGCCGACAACCGGCAAAGCCATACCCGCGCAGTTTCACCTGCTCGCCGTCGAGGGCAACGTGAGCCGGGGTCAGCGCGCCGTGGACTACGCCCTGCTGGTGGAGCGCCTCAAGCGCCGCCAAAAGCTGCTGGGTATAGGCGGCGGCCGTTTCCGGCGCGACCGGAAGGGAAAGCCCAGCCAGCGAGGTTGGCACATAGGGCGTCACCACCCACAGGGTTTCGCTCTGCGTCAGCACGTCCACGACCGGCAGGAGGTGTGGATGTGGCGGCAGCTTGGCGACGGCAAAGGCCGTCCGCGTCGTTGGACTTTCGGCCGGCGTTGCCTGAAAGACATCCACCCGCACGGGGCTGCCGTCTGCAATGTGTTGTCCGCACCAAGCGGCGTCCCCAAGATCGGCCGTCAGTGGCGCTTCAAGCCGATAGTCACCAACAACCAGTCCGGCCTGGATGGGTAAGGATTTGGGGGATGGAGGCGACATAGGGCTTACCCATCATTGACCGGCGATCGCCGCGTAGTCTGCTTCGGTATCAATATCGTTCACGCCTTCTGGGAATGGCAACGCCACGACTTCATTCAAGTATCGTTGCAAATGCCGCCGCGCGCCAACCTCGCCTCCAGCGGATGCCAGGCGCGCCCGCCATGTGTCGCGGAACAGCACCGGCACGCCGATGGTTCCGGCATAAGCCGAAGCCACTGCCGTTGCGGTCGGCTGTGCTTGGAGCGTCGCCTGAAGCGCCAATAGGTGGTCGGTTGTGACCCGTGGCTGATCCGGGGCAAGCACCAAAAATGTGGCGTCCGGTGGCTGGTTCGGTGGCAGGGCTGCCACCCCACGGCGTAGCGATGCGCCGATCCCTTCCGCCCACTCAGGGTTGTCCACCAGGTGAACACCCGCTCCGGCAAGGTGGTCGCGGTAGGTTTCGCCATGCCGGCCGAGAACGACGATGACGGGCGCGCACCGGGCGGACTGCGCCAGCCGGACTGCCCGCCGCAGCAGCGACTCGCCGCCGATGGGTAGCAAAAGCTTAGGGCGTTCTCCCATCCGGCGGGCAGCGCCAGCCGCCAAGACGATGGCGGCACAGGGGGGCGGCGCGGCAAGTAGCGTCATGATGACGGGAGCGGCTCGTGAATCGGCGCAGCGCGGTGGCGAAGAAACTCCCCAGCACGGTGATTGGTCACGGCCAGGATTTCAGCCACGATGGATAGGGCAATTTCCATCGGTGTTTCGGCGCCAATGTCCAGCCCGACCGGAAAGTGCCAGTGTCCCGCGACGGACTCGGCGACGGGTGTGCCTTCGGCGGCCAGCTCGTCGAGCAGCCGTTCGGTTCGGCGGCGCGGTCCGAGGAGTCCGACATAGCGGGGTTGAACCTGGGCCAGACGGCGCGCGATGGCTTTGTCGCTTGGGTAGTGGTGGGTCATGACGACAACGCAGTGGTTGGCGTCCAGCGGTAAGTCATCAACTTGGGGAACAACGATGATGGCGCGCGCCGTTGGAAAGCGTTCCGGCGTCGCCAGCGCGGGGCGCCAGTCCATGATGGTTACTTCCCAGCCCAGTTGGTCGGCGAGGCGCGCCAGTGGGATGGCGTCATCTCCCGCGCCGAGAATGGCAAGCTGGATCGGGTGCGGGACAAACTCGATGAAGGCTTCGAGGCATCCGTCTTCCGTGCCATAGGTCATCTGGCGTGAACGTCGTTCGGCCAGGCACGTCTGCAAGTCCAGATGAAGCTGCCGCAGCCAATCTGCGGCTTCGACGGTGCCGCCCGTGGCAACCGGCGTGCGGTCCGTATGCAGAAGGCGAAAGCCCTGCCGACCGGCAAACTTGCCTTCGGCCCGGAAGACCAGGGCAAGCGCGGCGTCTTCCCCGGATGCCCGGGCTAGGGCCAGCAAGTCGAGGGGATGGTACCAGGTATTGGGATGAAACGGCTCGATGTAAATAAGTGTCTCGCTCGCGCAGCCGAGACCAACACCCCAGGTCAGATCGGCGGATGCATCGCGGGTGTCGTACGTCACCAGTTGGGGCTTGCCCGCCATCAAAACGGCCTGGGCTTTCTCGACGAGGTCTTGTTCCAGACAGCCGCCGCTGATCTGTCCGACCGTCTCGCCGGTTTCACTGATCAACATGCGCGCGCCCGGCCGGCGGTAGGCCGACCCCGTCACCTTGACGACCGTTGCCAGCGCCAGACGGCGTGCTGGTTGGGTGAAACGCTGGATGGCGGCAAGCAGTGTGTCGAGTTCAAGCATCTTGGTTCTTGTGTGCGGTCGGCATTGCCGAACGTGAGACCATTTTCATCCACAAGGTGGAATTCGGTTATGCTTGTTTTCTAACACAGTTGGGCGAGTTGCGCCGAACGTGTAACGACGTTGAGATTGTGGGTGGAACCTTTTTCACCCGGCGACGACTACAATCACGCCGACCCTGCTCTCGCGCCGAGGATGTGCCATGTCAGCCTTGCCAGAAGACCCCGAACTCGATCATCCGCTGTATGGTGATTTCGAGGACTACCTGGATGGCGCGCTGCCTGAAGCGCGCCGCCGGGAGGTGGAAGCCTTGCTGGCGCGTTCCACCACGGCGCAGGCGTTGCTGGACGATCTCCGGACGGCGCGCCGGTGGATGCAAGGCACGACTTGGGACGTTGCGGAACCAGCCCAGTGGGCGTCGCCGGAGACGATTCTGGCCCGCGCCAAGCGTCGTCCGGCGACGATGCCGGCTGCGCGTCGCGGCTGGGCGGACTGGTGGGCCGGTTGGAGCGCGCGGGTTCAAGCTCCGGCCTGGGCGCTTGGCGCGGTGGTTGGTAGCGCGCTCCTGGTGGGCGTTGGTTTCTGGTGGCTGCTCGGCCCGTCGGCGGCGGAGGACGTGGCGCGGTCGAGTCCCCCGCCTGCCGAAAAACCCGTGGCGACATTGGCCGACCGTCCCGACGCGCCGCCTGTGCCGCCGGGACGGTCGGCCGAGCGTCAGGAAGCACTCCCGTTGCGCAAGGAAGCGCCGGAGAAAACCGCGCCATCGGTGAAGTCACCGCCGTCTGCGGCTTCGTCTGGTGCAGTTGACGCTTTACCGGCGGACAGCGCGAAGCCGGCCGCGGGCCGGCCCGAACCGTCATCAATGGCGTCCGCGCCAGAGCGTTCTGAAACCGTCACCCCGTTATCGGCACCGCCGCAGTCGCCCGCTATGGCTGAAAGCGCCCCCGCGCGGGCGAGTCGTGGTGGGTTCGCGGGGTTCGATAGCCATGACGACAAAAGCGCCCCCGCGCGGGCGAGTCGTGACCAAGCCGCCCGCGAACAAGTGAGCCGCGAGAAGGCCGACGCTGGGGCGGCCAGTGTTGCCGGCGCCAAGCCGGAACCGCCGCCGGCCGATAACGTCGCTCAGCCGGCCGCGCCTGAGAGCAAAAAAGCGAATGAGTCGTTTGCAGCGCGACAGCGTTCGCCTGCCGGCGCTCCCGTCGCCACCCTGACCCTCCGTCTGACCGTAGCGGATCGGTCGGCGGCGCTGGCGCGCCTTGCGGCCATTGCGCGTGAGTTTGGCGGCTCGGCGCAACCAAGCGGCGAGCGGGTCATCGTGACCGTTCCGGCCTCACGGGTTGCCGATTGCGCCGCCCGCATCCGCGCGCGGATGCCCAACGAAGCAACTGGGACGTCACTTGAGGTGACCGTCCGCGCCCGCGAGTAACGGCGGACGGTTGGTGGGTGGATTGGATTGCCTTTGTTCGCTTGTTCCGGGGCTATCCAAGGCGCATGCCTACAACGGTAACATCGTCCAGTTGGGCTTCGTCGCCGCGGAAGGCCGTGATTGCTTCGACAATCCGCTTGGCTTGGTCGGCTGGCGGCAGGTTGGCCAAACGTTGTAGCAGCGCCCCAACCCGGCGCGACCCATAGCGTTCACCGGTTGGCCCTTTCTGGTCGGTTAGTCCATCGGTCAAGAGGTAAAGCATCGCGCCGTTGGCGTAGCTCACGTCGTGTTGCGTGAAGGTTCGGTACGCCTCGCGCTGGCGTCCGCCGATGGATTTCACATCGCCTTTGGTCGTCAGGAGGTCACCGGTTGGGGTGACGAGGTGCAGGCGAAACCGCGCGCCGGAAAACTTGATGCGGCCGTGAGCGCGTTCGATGCGGCACAGGCCGATGTCCATGCCATCCTGCGCGGTCTTCAGACCCGCGTCTTGCTGCAGAGCGTGCCGGATGCCGAGGTGTAGCCGCTCAAGCACCTGTGCCGGTTCAGTGTTTCCTTCCTGAATGACTTGGTTGAGGAGTGTCATCCCAATCATGGAGAGCAACGCGCCGGCCACCCCATGTCCAGTGCAGTCCCCGACCGCGACGAGGATGGTGTTGTCGTCAAGTTCGCGCAGCCAGTAGAAATCTCCGGAAACGATGTTGCGGGGCGCATAGACGACAAAGGTGTTTGGGAGCGCCGCCGTGAGCTGGTCCAGGCGCGGCAACAACGCCTCTTGAATCTGTTTGGCGTAGTTCAGACCATCGAGAATTTCGGCATTTTTGCGCTCGATTTCGTCACGTTGTTGGCGCAGGGCATCCTGCTGGCGATACATCTCGGCGGTGCGCGCGGCGACGGTTTGTTCCAGGCGGAGCGCCAAGCGCCGTAGTGCTGCCAGTCGCCACCGGACGCCCCCAAAGACGAGGCCGAGCGCCAACAGCCCATAGACGGCATAGGCAAGGTAAGTTTTGTGCCATGGGGCAGGAATGGAAAAACTGACTTCGGCGGGTGCCAGGCTGGCGACCCCATCGTTGTTGAAGGCCTGCACCTGGAAGGTGTAGCGCCCAGGCGCGAGGCCGGTGAAATAGACCACCCGGCGCGCGCCGGCCGACTGCCAGGTTTGGTTCAGCCCGAGCAGGCGGTATGAAAACGTCAGGCGTTCCGGCACGAGAAAGCTTGGCGCGGTGTAGCGAATTTCAACCGTCTGCGTGTTGACGGAAAGCGTGCCATCCGCGGTGGCCGGTGGCGCGCCATCGGCCGTCAGCCCCTCGATCAGTATGGGTGGAGGGATGGCGTTGTAGGGCAGTTTGGCGGGCTGGATGACGGCAATCCCATTGGCGGTCGGAAACCAGAGGCTGCCATCAGGGGCTTGGCAGCCAGCGGGTTGCCGGCTGCCGTTGGCTTCGGCATCGCGCATGCCGTCTAGCACGCCGAAGACCCGGCAGTTCACGCGCGGCTGTCGTCCGTCGGCGCAGGCGATGAGTTCGGCGCGTGGCACGGCAAAAATGCCCAGATTGGAAGACATCCAGAAGCGACCCTGAGCGTCGGCGAAAATGGCATGGATGTTGTCGTCGAAGAGTCCGTGGCGGGTGGTCAGCGCGGTGAAGCGTCCGTTCGTGAAGCGCGCCAGCCCTCCGGCGGTTCCAATCCACAGCGTCCCGTCAGCATCCTGGTGGAAGTATTTGGCGCTGGGGTGTGGGAGGCCATCGGCCTGGCCGAGCAGGGTGAAGGTTTGTCCCTGGCGGCGGACCAGCCCGCGATTCGTTCCAATCCACAGGACGCCGTCGCGGTCGCGGGCTATCGCCAGCACTTGGGCATCCGGGACGGGGTAGCCGTCGGCTGGCCCGAGTGCCTTGAACGTGCCGTCGGCGAAGCGGCACAGGGTGGTTCCGGCACCGAGCCACAGGCTTCCGTCGGGTTCTTCGTGGATGACGCGCACCGGCGTGCCGGTCAGTCCGTCGGCTGGCCCGTAGGTCGTGAAGCGGTCGCCGGTTTTGCGGGTCAATCCGGCTGACGAGCCAATCCAGAGCGTTCCGGCATGGTCTTCGCACAGGGCGAGGACGTCATCAGCCGGCAGGCCCTGGCGTTTGTTCCAGACGGCAACGACTTTGCCTTGCTCGATACGCGACAGCCCGCCTTCGCCGGTTCCGACCCAGATGGCATCGGCGCGGTCGCGTAGAATCGGGTAGGTATCGCATAGAATCGGGTAGGCATAGCGTCCGAGCAGGCCTTCCATTTCTCCGATGGGGGTGATGGCCCCGTCCTGAAAGCAGTACAGTCCGCGCCCGGTTCCGATCCAGAGTTCGCCTTCGCGTCCGGTGAGGAGGCAGAGCGATTGTTTGTGGACGCCGAATGGGGCGACATCCAGGCCGGGCTGTGGCGGAGACGTAAAGCGTTCGACGGTTTCTCCGTGGATGCGTGCCACGCCGTAGTTGTAGGACGTGATCCAAACGTTACCGTCGCGGTCGGTCTGGATGTCGCTGATGGGGCCGGGAACGGGGCTGGGCGTGAAGTCTTCGCCTGGTGACCGGCGGCAGAACAGTTGGGTTTGCGTCCCGACCCAGAACCGGCCCGAGGGGTCTTCGTGGAGCGCCTGAACGGTATGGTTGCGCAAGCCGACGGTTTCAAGTTGCCCGTTCTGGAGGTAGGCGAGGCCGTCGCGCGTGCCAACCCAGAGGCCGCCGCGCCGGTCAGGCAGCAGGGCCGCGACGTGTAGGTTGGGGAGTCCGTCACGGGTGGCGTAGTGGGTAAACCGTTGTCCATCGAAGGCGACGAGTCCGCCGGCGGTGCCGATCCAGAGCGTCCCGGCGGTATCGAGGGTGAGGGCATTGATGATGTCGTCGGGGAGGCCGTTGGCCATGGAGAAGCTTTGCCACTGACCTTGGGCATAGCGGAAGATGCCGCCGCCCCGGACGCCGCCGCTACTGAAGAAGCGGTCGCCGCCGGTTCCGATCCAGAGCGCGCCATCGGGCGCGGCGCACAGCGCGGTAATGCGGTTGTTGGTCAGGGCTGGGGTATTGCGTCGGTTGAAGACGGTAAACGTTATGCCGTCGAAGCGGGCAAGTCCCTCGTGGGTGCCGACCCACAGGTAGCCGTCACGGGTTTGGGCGATGCTGAAGATGGCGGCGAGTGGGAGTCCCTCGCGGGTGGTCCAGACGCGCCGGGTATATTGGGTGAGTGCCTTGTTGGGGTCGAGCGCGCTGGCGCTTGTGGCGCTAACCAGGAGAATGACGAGCAGTGAGAGCAGCCGGCGGATGGGGCGCACGGGTCGGGCGAGGCGACCTTTCACAAGGTGGCGGAGCTTGGTGAGGATGCGTAGGTATCCAACTCTGACCAAGCAAGCCTAGTCTGGCGCGTGGCCGGTTACAAGCGCCCCTTTGCTGCGCGTGAAGCGGTTGGACGGCCCATGCTCGCCATCCGATGCGTCATCAAAGGTTCATCCGCAGATGAATTTCGCGCGACGAAGGGACGAACCTCCAGCGGGTAGGTGGCTACTCCTTTCCGGGTCGTGTAAGAGAGCGTCGCACACTGAGAAAGGCTTGCAGGAAATCGCTAAGTAGATTCTTTGGTTCGGCGTCCTCGGCATTGCTCGCGTCGGACGCACGGTGAAGCCTGAAGCCATATCATCCGGGTCTATCAACCGAAGTTCTTTGTTGAAGTGAGGGGTACAGGGCAGCGGCGCGTCCCAGCATTGGTCGCCGGAAACAGGCACATATACACGCAATCCGCTCGTCGTTACCTTCGCATTCAGAAGCGATCCCCGATTTGGGATTACAGCGTGTAAGGCAATCGGATCCCTTCCCATGCGGGATCGAAGTCCTTTGTGTTGCGCGTGACCAGCACGGCGTCATTCACCTGCGCGGTAGCCCAAATAATGGCATCGGGCAGGCGCATCCGATGCGCACGGCGCAATTCGATGGCTCTCTCCGCCACTACCAAGTCAAGTGAAACGATCTCGAAACGAGACTCGAGAAAATCCCTGACTTCAGTCTCGTTATCCTCCGCGCCGATCAATACCTCCATCCAGGTGATGCGGCTGATCAAAACACGTTCATAACGGCTGTATTCGACGTCCGCCTGTTCAACGCCGTTGAGCGCGTCAATCACGATGTTTGTATCGAAAACGGCATTCATCAAATGCCCCACTCAGCTCGCAGGTTTTGCTGATGTCGAATGGCGTCAATGTTGCGATGTTTCCACGAACCGAAGGCAGGGTGTTTTTTCAGCGGGAGCCGCTTGACGGGTTGTGAAATGCCCACCCGCTGCTGCAGAAAGATAATAAAATCCAACACTTCGTTCTGCTTCTCAGGTGGCAGGGTGCTTAATTGCTTCTCAATTTGCTCCATCAAAGTCATGAAGGCCTCCACATCTTTCCTGATTATAAATCCAATCATTCTCCCGCCAAATACATGGATAAAATCACCTCGCGCTTGCCTGTGACGCGCGGGTTTTGCTCGGCGTAGTGGCTTTCCAACAGCCTGGCAGAAATGGTCGTTTGCAATGCGGCCAACACTTTCAACGGATTTGCCATTTCGTTCCCCAGACGCGCCGCGCCCTGGTCGTCCGCGGCGATCAGGATGGCGACGAACTGACCCCGGTCGGCACATCCATCATCTACGACGCGCGGCTGCGGTTGATGGTCTCCAGATGGACACAGATGTTCTCGTCGTAGCGCGCCAGGTCGTTGGCCGGGGTTTTCACCTGACTGCCGCAGGCGACAGGTGGCGGTAGAAGAAACTGCGGCCGTCTGCCCCAGAGCCCTCAGAGGCGTTCTTGGCATCCTGCAACAGGTGGCGGCTTTGGTAGCCCAAAAGGTGGTTGAGCCAGGCCAGGAGCACCAGCCGGTTTTCGAGTATATTGCTGGAGGCCGCTTGGCGCAGCTTCGGGGGGACCGGGATTGTCTCAAATTGCGGGGCATCTACTAAGGTTCCTCTGGCGGCACAAGCGAATCGAGTTTTTCGATCAAGACGGGGACTTCTCTTTGAACGATGTCCCACATGCGGACCAAGTCGAGATGGAAGTAATCGTGAGCAATTCGATGCCGCAGGCCGATGATCTGTTCCCAGGGAATCTCAGGATGCGCCGATCTGGTTTGTTGAGAAATCTTGCGCGCGGCCTCGCCGATGTTTTCCAGAGCCTTCGCTATGGCATGTTGGTGCAAGGAGCTTTGTCGGTATGCATCCCATGTAACCCCCTTGCTGAACTCACGGGCTTCTCTGGCAGCGATCAACATGTCCAAAAGATAGGCATCGTCACGCCACATAGACGCGCTCCAGATTATTAAGAATATGATTTCGGCGAATATAGTTTCTGCTCTGCTCCACCAAGCGCCGTTCGACGAGATCCACCTTGCGTCCGAAGATTTCCTCCAACTCCCGGGTCATCTGTATCCACTCCGAAAAGCCCCATAGAACATCAGGCGCAAAACTGACTAAAACATCCACGTCGCTTTCACTGCAGAAATCACTGCGCAAGACGGAGCCGAAGAGGGATAGCTCCACGATACTCCAGCGCCGGCAGAAATCGGCAATCTGTTCCTTCGGCAATTCTATGTTCTTGTTCATATTATGCCTCCACCGGGGTGAACATCCGCTCTTTGAACAGCCCGTCCAGCAAGTTCGCGCCGGGGATGAGCGAATCGCCGTTTACGTAGACCTCGTCGGCCCCTTCGGTCAATTTCTGCGCGAATTCCTTATCTTGCTTGTAGTCTTTCTCAGTCCAACCATGTGTCTCGCGCCAGAGGACGGCGACGGCCCGCCCGTTGCGCAGCGCGCCGCGGTAGACCAGATACCGCCGCCCGCCATCCTCATAGACCTTGCGCGTCTGCACGTCCAGGCCGAGCAGGTAGTTGAAGGTTTCGGGCAGGTCCACCTTCTGCACGCGCGTTTCGCCGCCTGCCTGTCCGGCAGACAGGTCGCGGTGGATGCGCAGGGTGTAGTCGAAGGGCTTGCTCATCTTTTCCACGTTGAGCAGGGTTTCACTGTGGCGGGTTTCCCACTGGAGCATGTAGCGCAGCAGGTAGTCCTCAAACTGCATGGCCATCTGACCGCCCGCTTCATCGAAGGATAGGTTGTTGACGCACTGCTCCTTACCGTGCTCGTAGGACTCGATTGGGCGTTTGGTCTGAGACTTCTTTTTTTGCGTCATATAGCTTTCCGTGGAGTGCGCGAATCAAGAACGAGTTTCGGGCAACTGACGGTTGCCCTCCCAAACTTTTATCCGGGAACGAGCCGGCGGTTGGAAGGGGTTGATTCGTTGTTGCCGTTGTTTGTCGGGCAGCAATTTAGTAAGCGTTTCTCATCAGCACAAAGGCCGATAACCGTACCGTTTGGCCTGAGCGCTGTACAGGCGCAGCGGATTACTTTCCCGTGCCTTCATCTCACCCGAACTTTGGGTGAGGCACTTCACGTGGACCGGCGTGGACAGACGCTACCACGATGGCCGCACATCCCACGCCGTATGGCTCCGATGACGAACGAGACCCATCCCGATGCCCTGGACGCGCTTCTGTCCGGCCGCCTGACCGACGCCGAAGCCGACGCCTGGTTGTCCCGGTTGACGCCCGAGCAGGCGACGTTTGAACAGTTTACTGCCTTGATTGCGGCCGTCCGCGCGCTGGCGCTGCCGATGCCGGACATCGCGGACGACATCCTCGACTGCTGTGGCACGGGTGGGAGCGGTCGCCCGCATTTCAACGTCTCCACGACCGTTGCCTTCGTTCTTGCCGCCAGTGGGGTGCGCGTCGTGAAGTTCGGCAACCGGGCTGCCACCAGCGCCAGCGGCAGCTTTGATTTGCTCGAACGGCTTGGCGTCCCCGTCGAATACCCCCTGGCGCGTCTCCCGGCCCTGCTTGACGCGACAAACCTGGCGTTTCTTTACGCGCCCCAGTGCTACCCGGCGCTCAAGTCGGTAGCGGCGGCACGCTGGCGGTTTGGGCGTCCGACGCTGTTCAACTACATTGGGCCGCTTTTGCATCCGCTGCGTCCGGCGTGGCGCTTGATGGGCGTGTCGCACGGACGAATGCAGGCCTTTGCCGCGCAATGGCTGGCCAACGATTCCCAGACGTGCCGCGCCTTGGTCGTCCGCGGCGATCGGGATGGCGACGAACTGACCCCAGTCGGCACATCCATCATTTACACGGGTCGGGCGAGACGACCTTTCACAAAGTGGCGGAGCTTGGTGAGGATGCGTAGGTATCCAACTCTGACCAAGCAAGCCTAGTCTGGCGCGTGGCCGGTTACAAGCGCCTCTTTGCCACACGCGAGGCGGTTGGACGGCGCGCGCTCGCCGTCCGATGCGTCATCAAAGGTTCATCCGCAGATGAATTTCGCGCGACGAAGGGACGAACCTCCAGCGGGTAGGTGGCTACTCCTTTCCGGGTCGTGTAAGAGAGCGTCGCACACTGAGAAAGGCTTGCAGGAAATCGCTAAGTAGATTCTTTGGTTCGGCGTCCTCGGCATTGCTCGCGAGCGGACGCACGGTGAAGCCTGAAGCCATATCATCTGGGTCTATCAACCGAAGTTCTTTGTTGAAGTGAGGGGTACAGGGCAGCGGTGCATCCCAGCATTGGTCGCCGGAAACAGGCACATATACACGCAATCCGCTCGTCGTTACCTTCGCATTCAGCGGGACCTGTTTGGCAGTGTGCCATCCGCTAAGGGAAATGGAAATCTGTTTGGCGTTCCGATAAGACGAAAATGCCCAGTGTAACAGGTGGAGATTGCCAATCATGAATAGGAGACAGATGGCTGTGACCATGTTACCCGGACTGACAGATGACTGAATCCTGGTCAACAAAAGAACGATCGACGAAACTGCCAACAATGCGAAAGTGCCGTTCGCAAACCTCGGATCAGGTGCGGTAAAGAACCAAAAGAACAAGGCTGCCAGCAGAGGCGCGAGTATGATTCCGTTCGATAAGCATGGTTTTGATAATTGAAATCTTGTCGGATAGGAACGCAGTAGGGCCAACACTCCACAGGCTAAAAACAGCGCCAGAGGAAATACCACATCCGTCAGTCTGCGTGTGACTTCATGGAGCCACGGTCCGAACCACTTCCAAGAACCTAGGACCTGCTCCCAGTGAGCTCCTGGTTGGCGCGCCCAGGAATAGATCCAATTCTTTACATTTGTCACTTCACCGAGCGGGACGGACCAGGGCGTGTTTATGTAACCCAAGGTTGCGGGATACAGCGGCGCGCCGGAAAGTAGGACGCCTCGCAGGCAGAACAGCAGCAGCACCACGGCACCAGGAAAGAGCAGTTGAGCTATCTGGCTGACCGGTCTTGGCGCTGCGTTCAATAACATTCCAAGAACGACGAACACCATCACGGTTCCGCAGAATGCTACGTTGCTCAACTTGAGTGTCACAGCCGTGGCAGTCAGGAGAGACAACATAAGCGGTTCTGAGGATGACACGGTCCGATCTTGGATGAATCTCGAAAGAAAACGGACAAACATCACGAAAATGACAACTTGTAGCAGACTCGATGTCAGGTCTGGAGAAGGGGAGCTGACATCTTGAGAAGAGATTCCCCAGTACGCCACAGTAGGAAGGCAGAAAAGCGGCATTGCCCATTGTATCGGTGGCAATGCGGACACAGTATCCAGTTGCTTGAGAAGCGGTAGGAGGAGTTCTAACAACGTAATGACCGTGAGCAAGACGAGAAAACTGTTGGCAATTGACCGCCCGTGATTGAAAAGCGGATGTAGATTGAGTGCCGCAACATAGGTAAATAAAGAAGCTCGAATTATGAGCCAATTGCGCAAGCAGATTTCCCAGCCCGGGAGTGAGTGGATACTCATTCGTCCATCGAATTGCGGTTAGGTAATAGAGTCCTGAGTCGTAATTATTGGGAGGAAGCATTGCCTGTGAGGCAAGCCAGCTAACTGCCAAAAGTAGCCCAATCAGGATTGCTATCCCTATGGATTTCGGGCGAGCTTTGGCAAGGTACAAGGTCTCGCGGAGTGTCTCTCTGTTTGAGAGAGGTAGCTAATGAGAATGCAGCACCGAGCAGAAAAATTGGGCCGACCGAATAGATATTGATCGGTAAGAAAAAGTGAGTGCACTGAAAGAGAAAAAGCGCAAAAGCCCATCCCGTCCAGATAAGAAATTACAGGGGAATGTTCTCAGTCCGCGGCTTATTTCGTGTCACGGCAAGGAGGAATACTTTTCTCCATCCAAAGTATGCCGTGGCAAGGAAGCCGTAGAGTAACAGCGTCAGTGTCAATGCAGTCATGTGAGTGTAGTTCATTGATTGCTTGCGGCCCAAATCAAATGGAAAACCGATCACGATGCACGCATATGAGCGCTACTTCGCTGCACGTGGAGCAGTTGGATGGTTTGCGCTCACTGCCTTATGTGGCACAAAGCCCAATTCCGCCACCCCGTTACCTAGTCTCTCGGTCACCAAGGCGCATGGCAAGTCTGTGATGTGACTTGAGCACAGAATTCAACCTGCCGTCGCGCCTTGTACCAATTTTTTGTTGCATTGACCACCGCACAGCCCACTGTGGGAATGTTCGTGTGAGCGGCGTCAATGAGACCGCCACGGCGTCCCGGGGGTGCGCGGCGTGTTCACCTATGCGACCTGGACGGTCAAGCGGCCGGTCAAGGATGTGGCTGTCTGGCGACTTGCGCACTGCCTGTTTGAGTACAGCAAGTCTCCTTGGCTTGCCGGAGCGCAGCAATGCTACCCAAGACGAAATGAACTTCCTCATGAAAAGTGCAAGCGATGCTGCATATCGAGGTGATGAAAGATACCTTCTATTACCAGCCAGCTATTACCATCCAAAACATGCCTGATGAAATACACCGTGCTATTCGCGTGTGTGCAGCCTGGCCTAGCCACAACATTGAAGCCGAGACGTGCGCCATTCCGGAGGCAGCCGTGCGCCCACAGAACCTTGTGAAGCCTGTTCGACGCTTGCTGCCGCTGGCCGCAAAGTCGGCTTAACCGAAGTAGGTTTCACTTTCCTGCAGAAGGTGCGCGACAAAGCCCCGGCGCGGGCGGCGAGGTTTGAGTGATTCTGCCAGTCACCAACGTAGTGTCGGAGCCGCTTCGCCGAGTACCCAATATCCGCGTCATCGAGTAGCTCGATGCACAACCCTTAGAGATGCTGTATCTGTGGTTGAGCTGCGCACCAGCGCGGCGCTGATGCCGGTAGGTCAATGCGCTGTAAATCGTTGCTAAAGTCTCAGTGCCTTACGGCATCAAAGATTAATTTGCGATTGAATCAAGGTATGACCTCCGTTACACTTGGTGTGTTCAACGCCTTACGCATCAAAGATTAATTCGCTTCCGCCGTGACGCGCCCATACGCCTCTTTGAGCGAGGGTGCTCAACGCCTTACGGCATCAAAGATTAATTCGCCGCCATACGTGTTGCGTAACGAGCAAGTTGATTGAGTGCTCAACGCCTTACGGCATCAAAGTTAATTCGCGCCGTCCAACACCAGCGACGTGCCGGACGCTGAACGTGCTCAACACCTTACGGCATCAAAGATTAATTCGCAAATCCACTTTCAACTCAGAAAGCCCTGCCTGTTTGTGCTCAACGCCTTACGGCATCAAAGATTAATT
The DNA here is from genome assembly GCF_018304825.1 of Chloracidobacterium validum. Classification (NCBI taxonomy): domain Bacteria; kingdom Pseudomonadati; phylum Acidobacteriota; class Blastocatellia; order Chloracidobacteriales; family Chloracidobacteriaceae; genus Chloracidobacterium; species Chloracidobacterium validum. The sequence continues at coordinate 685,189 of NZ_CP072649.1, read as the reverse complement.
CGCGTGCCGTTGGTCGCCACGGAGACACCGACGCGGTGGTGCTCAACGCCTTACGGCATCAAAGATTAATTCGCGCAGTGCGCGTGGGCGACGGAGCGCTGCCAGCGCGTGTGCTCAACGCCTTACGGCATCAAAGATTAATTCGCGTGACCGCCCGCCCCCACTACGGAATGTGGTGGGAGGTGCTCAACGCCTTACGGCATCAAAGATTAATTCGCCGAACCGCTAAACGGCACGTGGTTGGATTTATAGAGTGCTCAACGCCTTACGGCATCAAAGATTAATTCGCCGACCACCCATGGACCGTCGCCCCAGGACTCCACCCGTGCTCAACGCCTTACGGCATCAAAGATTAATTCGCCGACCACCCATGGACCGTCGCCCCAGGACTCCACCCGTGCTCAACGCCTTACGGCATCAAAGATTAATTCGCGCTAGGCGTCCACGTGGACGGCCCGCGCGAGACCAGTGCTCAACGCCTTACGGCATCAAAGATTAATTCGCCCGTTGGACTATATCGCTAAGTTCGTGATGTCGTATGTGCTCAACGCCTTACGGCATCAAAGATTAATTCGCTTGGGAACGATTCCCACAACGTCGCTTATAGAGGAGTGCTCAACGCCTTACGGCATCAAAGATTAATTCGCTTGAGGCCGTGGGTTGCTGATGAGTTTGGTCGTCCGGTGCTCAACGCCTTACGGCATCAAAGATTAATTCGCCTGGCGGAAGGCCAGCACAGGTTACTGACTTTTACGTGCTCAACGCCTTACGGCATCAAAGATTAATTCGCCCTGCCATTCCATCCGCCTCAACTGTCCACCTAAGCGTGCTCAACGCCTTACGGCATCAAAGATTAATTCGCCGCCGGCTCATAAGTCTTCGCTAACGCCGAATAATGTGCTCAACGCCTTACGGCATCAAAGATTAATTCGCAAAAAGAAAGCAATTGTTATTATCTTTAGATACAAGTGCTCAACGCCTTACGGCATCAAAGATTAATTCGCCTGCTAGGCGTCCACGTGGACGGCCCGCGCGAAACCAGTGCTCAACGCCTTACGGCATCAAAGATTAATTCGCGCGCTGATATGGGAGGGGCATCGCCCGCGTCACTAGTGCTCAACGCCTTACGGCATCAAAGATTAATTCGCTGTCTGATGCTGTGCGCCTCTGACGGAGTGGAACAGACGTGCTCAACGCCTTACGGCATCAAAGATTAATTCGCCGAACCGCTAAACGGCACGTGGTTGGATTTATAGAGTGCTCAACGCCTTACGGCATCAAAGATTAATTCGCTGAACGCGACGGCGCTGGGGACAAACGCCGTCGCGTGCTCAACGCCTTACGGCATCAAAGATTAATTCGCATCCGCTCTACCGCCGTGTACGAGCGCCAGAGCGTGCGTGCTCAACGCCTTACGGCATCAAAGATTAATTCGCTGGTCGGCTCGCGAAAGAGCGTGCCGTCCACATGACGGTGCTCAACGCCTTACGGCATCAAAGATTAATTCGCACTAATTTCGTGTCATATTCATTGATAATTATTCGGTGCTCAACGCCTTACGGCATCAAAGATTAATTCGCATAAGTTTTTTATAGGTTTCGTCAGCAAGCAGGTGTGCTCAACGCCTTACGGCATCAAAGATTAATTCGCCTGTGACCGCCGCGTTCTTGTCCGTCGGCGTCGGCGGTGCTCAACGCCTTACGGCATCAAAGATTAATTCGCCTGCCGCAGGAGCTACTGGACGCGCACGCGCAACTGTGCTCAACGCCTTACGGCATCAAAGATTAATTCGCCTACCGAGGGTGATATGGGGCTGAGACTCACGCAGGGTGCTCAACGCCTTACGGCATCAAAGATTAATTCGCCAAACAGTGATGTTTCGGCGCGTCACTGGGCGGCTGTGCTCAACGCCTTACGGCATCAAAGATTAATTCGCTTGGTCGCTGGCGTGCCTGAGCGTCATTGGTGGCAGTGCTCAACGCCTTACGGCATCAAAGATTAATTCGCTCCCCATGCCAGCCCCAGCCCCAGCCGCCACCGAAGTGCTCAACGCCTTACGGCATCAAAGATTAATTCGCCTGGCGCTGCCGTCCGGCACGCGCCGTCTAGAGGAGTGCTCAACGCCTTACGGCATCAAAGATTAATTCGCCCGTCCACCGGCAGCGACGTGCCGGACGCCGACACGTGCTCAACGCCTTACGGCATCAAAGATTAATTCGCAGACAGCCGTGCGAGTCCTGCCTGGTCTCGCTCTTCGTGCTCAACGCCTTACGGCATCAAAGATTAATTCGCTCCCACGGTCCGTTTGGGAATTGGCTGAGTTTGTAGTGCTCAACGCCTTACGGCATCAAAGATTAATTCGCCGTCTGTGACCGCCGGGCTGTCCGTCGGCGTCGGCGGTGCTCAACGCCTTACGGCATCAAAGATTAATTCGCACCCTTGTAATTGCAGCGCCATAAATACTTCAAAAGTGCTCAACGCCTTACGGCATCAAAGATTAATTCGCACGCCGACATGACCAAGTCTGGTTCGCCGTTCCAGAGTGCTCAACGCCTTACGGCATCAAAGATTAATTCGCCCGGCGGCTTTATGGGCCTAGCAGCTCGCCAAGTGTGTGCTCAACGCCTTACGGCATCAAAGATTAATTCGCTCGCCCGGATTGGTTGAGTGGGTTGTGGAATGCGTGGTGCTCAACGCCTTACGGCATCAAAGATTAATTCGCTTCTAGGTTGCCTGTTGACGGATGGCGCTATAATGTGCTCAACGCCTTACGGCATCAAAGATTAATTCGCGCGCTGCCCAGACGTGTCTGCTGTGCCTCTCCCACTGTGCTCAACGCCTTACGGCATCAAAGATTAATTCGCAGGCGCAAATTAACGCAGTACGTGCCCGGATTGACGAGTGCTCAACGCCTTACGGCATCAAAGATTAATTCGCATAAGGTCGAGTTCAATGGTGACGGCGCGGAGAGCGTGCTCAACGCCTTACGGCATCAAAGATTAATTCGCGGTAGGGGTCGGTGAGGACTGGTCAGGGACTTTTTGGTGCTCAACGCCTTACGGCATCAAAGATTAATTCGCGAGACGTTCACTCTTTGCCATTTGCATTTGTGCTTGTGCTCAACGCCTTACGGCATCAAAGATTAATTCGCCCACGGCGGGCACTGGGACTCGTACGGGCCATAGCGTGCTCAACGCCTTACGGCATCAAAGATTAATTCGCGTAGCCATCGGCGCGACTAACTCCGTGGCGGTCGGGTGCTCAACGCCTTACGGCATCAAAGATTAATTCGCACGCTAGCGTTTCACTCTGCGACTGCCGTGAGTCTGTGCTCAACGCCTTACGGCATCAAAGATTAATTCGCTTTCTCGTACGGCACGACACCTCCCCCAGATGGCTGGTGCTCAACGCCTTACGGCATCAAAGATTAATTCGCTATCCAAGCACCACGGAATGTCAGCCCGTGTTTGCGCGTGCTCAACGCCTTACGGCATCAAAGATTAATTCGCCGTCCAGAGATGTTATCTGTCCTGCACGTCAACCGTCGTGCTCAACGCCTTACGGCATCAAAGATTAATTCGCCGGGATTGACGCGCACGGTAACGTGGCAATTCTCGGTGCTCAACGCCTTACGGCATCAAAGATTAATTCGCCGTCAGCGCGCATGCCGGACTGATAGCTGGCGTCGGGCGTGCTCAACGCCTTACGGCATCAAAGATTAATTCGCGTGCAATGCAGCGCTGCACCGTCCGTTCTGCGCCGGTGCTCAACGCCTTACGGCATCAAAGATTAATTCGCCGCCTATCTCGATGTAGTGCCGCGGACGCTCCTCTGCCGTGCTCAACGCCTTACGGCATCAAAGATTAATTCGCACTGACCTCAGCAGCGCAATAACGCTCGCCAACGCGTGCTCAACGCCTTACGGCATCAAAGATTAATTCGCCGGAAATGGGCAGGACGCCTCCTAGCCCGACTTTGCCGTGCTCAACGCCTTACGGCATCAAAGATTAATTCGCGGTTTTGGGTCAGAAGTGGTTGTAACGCACTGCGTGTGCTCAACGCCTTACGGCATCAAAGATTAATTCGCACGCGCTCCCAGTGCGCGTTGATCTCCTGGGGCGTGTGCTCAACGCCTTACGGCATCAAAGATTAATTCGCGAGGAAATTCTGGTTTTCCATCGTGAGTTGGCTGGGGTGCTCAACGCCTTACGGCATCAAAGATTAATTCGCCGCAGGGTGGCCAGAATGGTCTCCGGCGGCGCGCCGTGCTCAACGCCTTACGGCATCAAAGATTAATTCGCAGCCGGTTCCTTTTCATCCGAAAGTTCTATTGGCTGTGCTCAACGCCTTACGGCATCAAAGATTAATTCGCCGTGCGTAAGGCCATAACACGTGCGTCAAGAGTGCGTGTGCTCAACGCCTTACGGCATCAAAGATTAATTCGCCTCGGCAGTCAGTGTCGGGTCAGCCGCCGCCACGAGTGCTCAACGCCTTACGGCATCAAAGATTAATTCGCAGTTACACTCTAACCGACTGCTATTCAACCACCTAGACGGTAAGCTTTCAAGCACCTCGCCGAGCACGTTGCCGAAGATGCGCCAAACTGGTCGTTGCAAGACGCTAAAGCTTTGATTCTCAACATATTCAGCCCCATCAAGCGGGACAAACCCGTCTGTTTGGTGGTAAATCGTTGGATAGAGAAGCGTTGATATGGCTGTTGGCGGCTCGCCGCAAGTCCACGATGTGATGCTTGATCACAGAATTTCAACCTGCCGTCGCTCCTCGTTCCAATTCTGTTGTCTTGACGTATCCACGACACGCCGCGCGCATCCCGTACACAAGTGAACGATGAGCAAGTCATCCTCATCATCCATGAGCCGAACCAAGTCGCAGCGAAACGCTTCGAGTTCGGTTCGGGTGGCATACATCCGAAAGACAGAATACTGCACCCGTTCCGCACTGCCACGTACGCGCTCATAGACTCGTCGCCAGCGTTTTGGATTACGCACATCGTAACTGACCAGATACCAGTGTTTTTCCATCGTCGATGGTTCCTCCTGCCACCGACCGGCACCTTGACCGCGTGGCCTTCAGAAGACTGCTTGCCCAGGCCTCAGCGAAGTCGCATCCGCGCAAACAGACCTGGTTTGCCAGTCCATTCCTTTTCAAGCAGGCGGGCTTCGAGTTCAATCGTGCGCTGGTACGAAAGTGAGTAACGCAAGACCGGATGCTTCCAGGTTTCTTGTTTGCGTTCCTCGTAGATGCTCAATGCCTTGCGCTTGCCTTCGAGTGAGAGCCAGACTTTGTGAGGCGTTACGATGAAGTCGGCTTGTGTATCCCACTGCCTGCGATTGACAGACCCCAGAACGGGCATGTCCGCTAAAAGAACCCGGAACAGCTCCAAAAGGTCAAGCGCCAGCGGATGGGCTGGGCTGCGTGGCGTGTGCAGGAACCCAAACGCAGGTTCAAGCCCGACGGACAGTAGGGCGGCCAAACAATCCTTGTGCGCGAGCGCATAAAAGAAACTCAACAGGGCGTTGAAGCGGTCACGCGGCGGACGCCGACTTCTGCCAGAAAAACGAAACTCGTCTACCTGAACGAGTCGGGCTAACACCTCAAAGTAGGCCTGCCCGGCTTGTCCTTCATAACCGCGGATGGCATCAAAGGTTTCGGCTTTGGAAAGCTGGGCCAGCGCCTGCCGCATCCGCGCTAGGTTGGATGCGACCAGCTCCGCGCGTGCTTCGCCGCTTAGGTCAGCGCTACCCGAAGAAGGTCGGGTCAGACGCAAAAGATAGCGAAGTTGGTTCTCGACCTTGGCCAGAGCGAGGCGACGGGCAAGGTTGAGTCTGAAGTCAGGATCGGAGAGGGCCGCGTATTGCCGATGCCGCCGCTGGACGCCCGGCGCGCCCACGCTCAAGGCAGCAACAAAGTTACCGCCACCCGTCAGCCACTGGACGGCAATGCCGTTGGCCGCACAGTAGTGCAACGCCTGAGTCGTGATTTGCGTTGGGCCGTGCAGAACGATGGTGGCAATGTCACGTCCGGGGAAGCAAATGGCCGGGCGGTCTGGGAACTTGACCACAAGTTGCTCAACTGCGCGCTCAACTTGGCTGCCTGGTTCAGTGATGTGCAAGACGCGACGTTCCTCGCGTTCGGGAAAAAGACGCGGCGGTGCTTGGGATGGGCTTGCCGCGCTATCCATTTGGGTTTCTCGTTGCTCTGTGCTGGCAAAGCGTTCTTCTTCAGGCAAGCATACTGGCGCGAGGGAGCAGCGCTTGCACCGACGCGAGTCTTCAGTCAAGGGCGGACGGTCTGTGGTTTGACGCAACGCATTAGCCCGCGCAACGGCTGCCCGGAGTTCCATCCGCGCGGACTCGTCGAACGGTACGCGCACCGTCACGTTGTCAGCATGGTAATGGATACGTCCTTCGGAAATGGCCTTCCCGGTTGCTTCCGCAAGGAGCGCGCAGTAGGCAATCACTTGTAGTTGGTCGCTTTCCCACGCCTGGCGGCGATTTGAGCGTCCCTTCTTGTGTTCGTAAGCAACCAGCGAGCCGTCACGGTAACGCACGGCGTCCACCTTGCCGCGAATACCCCAGTCCTCGCTTTCGATTTCATAGGTAAGGGTTTCGATCCCTTCTGTGATGTCCTGCTGGTGCAGCCGGCGGCCGGCGTACACACGGTCATCGGCCAGGCGAATTTCTTCGACTTCTTCAAGGTAAAACAGTCGTTCGCAGTAGTTGAGCGCATGCAGCGCCATCACGCGCGTGAGTGGCGTAGAAGCATCGAGCGATGTCATGACACATCTATCTCCGAGTGCAAAATTGGGGGGCATCGCCTTTCAGCATCGCAGATGAAGGCATTCGGACCGCGCTTCGCCAAGATCGCCTTTTACCGTAGAACAGCGTGCTTTCGACACGCATCGCCGAAGGAACTATGTCTGCCAACCCGCGCCCTATTTTTCCCTTGAAGAATATTTTCAACTGGAAGCGGTCTCCGACAAACGACACGAGTCTTGGTAAGGTCAAATCGTACGCAGGTCTGGCGGAATCAACGCGCGCGCCATCTTTCCGCCAACTGGTCGGCGAGTGCTGCGCTCAACGCAAGGGAAGGCGTGCGCCCCGCTGGTCGAATTGACGCGCGCCGCGGAAGACCGCGACGATGTGTCCATCCTCCACATTGACCAACCGAAGCTGACGTTTGCCTTGCGCGACCTCTACTCGGGCGCCCTGAAACAATGACGTAGTAAACGCCTTGCGGCGTCAAAGATGACGGAATGCCGATCAGTTCGGCGGCATAATCAGTGTCCAGTGTTGTTCCGAAGGTTCGAGAGGGAACTGGCTTGGTTCTGTTTCCAGATCGTAACGTTGCCAGCGCGTACCAGCCGACCCGACATGATCGACCCAAATCGGTAGTTCCAGTGAACCGGCTGGATGCGGACGAAGCCAGTGCCAACAACCGTAGTTGACTCCGGCGACAAGCCTCACATCGTTCACCGCGTCATCACTGAGGCCCAGGCTCAACACGCCATACCGGGTCACGCTCTCCGGCTGTGTCAGCGCCGTGGTGATGCGGGTTTCGAGGTTTGGCGGGTTGTTGGTTTCCGACTGGGAGTCAACCCAACAGAGAAACTCCAAGTCGCACAGGGTCTCAATGTAGTCGAGCGTGTTACCCAGCTTCGATTGTTTCGCCGGAACACCGTATTTGTAACGGCTCAACTTGCGCACCGTCATTGCTATTTTTGGAAACGGTGATTGCCGTGGTCGGTCATCTTCATACTTTCCGCTGAAGGCAAAGGCTAACCGGACGCCTTGATGCCGCGCGCGAAAACGTTCTCCAACCAACGACAGCAGCATGCCGTAAACCGTGGCCGGCGTTGGCAGCGGGTAAGTCTCCGCAAAGGCGCGGGCATAGGATTTGCGGAAGCTTGCGTAGGGGACTTCGATGCGCAGCGTAATCACGAAGACCTCCCATTGGCGACGACGGCAAACATGGGATCAAGGTTGGCGATGCGCGCGCGAGCTTCGTTCGCCGCCGCAGCGACGCCTGGAAACGTCAGCACCCCCAAAGACTTCAATACTTCGCCTTCGGGCGTTTCTGCCAGTTCACCACCAACGATCAGCTCACTTGCCGTGATGTCATGGCTTCTCACCCGTCTGATCAGCCCCCGGACGGTGTACGCGCGGCTGTTTTCGTCATGCTCGAAGCAGTTTTGGATCCTCGATGAGTGAGCCGAGGTCACGCGCAGCACGATGGATTGGGGTGAAAAGTCATAGGCGAACCGCGAGTGATTGCCGGCAACTGGCGGCGGATCGACCAGTGCGTCAATAAGGTCTGCAATGTGCTTTTTGTTGACGACATCGTTCAGGTTTAACCCGATGCTGTACTGGTATTCCGTCGTGTGCATCTCGGCGGCATAGAGCGACAGCCTACCCTTTTCCTTCACCCCGCTGACACAGTTGAATGAGATTTCACCACGATATGGACGAAGCGAGACGGCGCGACCCACTGCAAGCGGACTCGTGCGCTTCGTCGTCACGCCTCTCGCCTTCGCCTTCCGCGGGGCTTTGGGTGGTGTTGCCTCGGTTGCGGCGCCCGAAAGCTCTGAGTCCGCTTGGTCGGCTTCGGCTTCTTGTTCGGCTTGGGCAGCGGCGGCATCCATGAAACCCATCAAATCATCATCAATCAGCACGCTATTGGGATGCGATGGATTCCAACCGGCGCGTTTTTCATCCTGGTAATGGAGCTTCTCGCCGTCGTAACTGCGATTGACAGGTATCCCCTGAAGCTGAAAGCGATAGCGGAACGCAAAGCGAATCGCTTCAGCGGAAACGCTGGTGTGCAGGTCGTCTTGATGAAAAACCTTCTGTAAGGTCGTTGTGTTGCCGATGTTGTCACCGCGATTGTTGGCGGCGACAGCCTCGCCCGTGAGAATGGTGGCATAAAGGTAATGGGTCGTCATGCTTCGGGTTCTCCTTGGGTGTGGTTTTTGGCCTCTTCAGCCGAGTAGCTGACCAGCGCAAACAGACACAGGTTCTGGAACCGCTCAAAATTGCGCCGGTTGAAGATGAACTCACGGATGCGGTTGGTATCGTGCCTCATTGCCGAAAGTGACGCCCCTCTGGTGGCATCCGCGCAGAAACGCAGAAACCAGCTTGCCAGCGCATCGGCAGTCTTGGCACGTAGGATAGCGTTGCGAACCCGCTCACGCTCGACTTCAATAAGACGACTAAAATCAAGTCCGTCTTTCCGGGCGCGTTCGCCGAGTGCGCCCATTGTCAATCGCCATGCTTCGTGAAAGACGTTGACAATGGTTTGATCGTCAGCGTCTTTGATGGCTTTGTTCATGGCTGCCAGTCCTCCCTTTTGAAATTTGAGATTCGTGAAGTCCTGCTGTTCCTTGCAGAGATCGATGAAATGCGCGCACCAATGACGCTCCGCTGCCAAGTTTGCCGCGACAAGTTCCGGTAAAGGGCTTTGCGGGACGGCAAAACTTGCACCTTCCTTCGATGTCACGATGCGTGCCCGGCTGAAATGCTGCGCGGCAGCGCGAAAAACACCGATTTCTGGGTAGTTGCCTTTGACACGAACAACTTGGCTACGGTTGACTTGGTTCTTGTCCCAAGCGACTTTGCCCATGGCTATGGCAAGACAGCCCGATACACAGCGCTCAAATTCTTCGGTAAGATCACCTGCCTGCAAATCAATCAAGAAACGTAATGCGGCCTCCTCCGCGCCTCCGACGACACGGCCAAGATAAGTATTGGTGAATCGCATGAGGTTCGTGCCGTAAGCTGCGATTTCCCGCAGGTTCACCGCAAAGCGCTTCAAGTTTGTGACGTCGGGCACAACAAGGCAGTACTGTGCTTTGTCTCGGTAGGTTTGCGGACGCAACAGAAAAACCGCCGAGCCGACCATCAGATACAGCAACAGAAGCACATCCTCTGGAGGCCCTTCGAGTCCTGTCGCGCCTGACATCGCGCCCGGCACAATGGATTGCGGGATCGAGGCTGTTTGCGGCAGTTCACCGTTCAGCTTTGCGTCGAGCAAGCCTGTTCCTTGCGCTGTTTGATGCGCATAGGCGTTGACAGCTTTGTAGGTGAAGATGCTTGCGTTTTCGTCGCCCTCATCCCGCACCGACAGCGCTCGCGGTGCCTTTTCGCCGGGGCGCATCTTGTTGTGCTGGAGAAACGTTCCGCACAATCCGGTATGGATCGCCAAGCGCAGATCGTTGCGGTCGGGTGGAATGCCCTGGCCGGGAAGGTCAATGAGCTTGTTTTCGGTGAGCAGAAACGACGCTTTCAGGAGGCGTTGGATGACCTCCTGAAGTGCCAGCGAGCTATCCCAGGAAATCTCCACCGCATCTTCGCAAACCTGAGCACGGATGCCTTGCGGCGCAAGGCCGGGTTTGTCCTGCCATGCCTGAATCGTTGCCGCCAAACCGCCCAGAGCCGCGCGATGGTAGATCGTGTAGTTTGGGTTTTTGAGGTTGTAAGTCAAAGGATTTGGCAGTTGGTAATTGGTTGGCCGCTTGCCCATCGCGCTCCCACTCCTTTCATGGTTGTTGGGTCAAAGTCATAGGTAATACACTGGGACGGCGCGACGCGCCGATTTCCAACGACGCCCCATTTCAAGACCTCAGATTTGAATGGAATGGCGACTTCGTGTTCGGTCAGCCAGTCGCGCGTTGGTTCGCCATGGCGGTTGCGTTGGTGGCATTGGTTCAGGTCTACCTCAAGAATGACGCTTATCGTGTATCCATCCTCGCGTGTCTTGCCCGGGCGGGTTTCCCACAGGCCGGAAAAGAAACACGCCTTTTCTTCAGCCATACAAATGTCAAAGGCTTCGGTGTGGGAGAGGCAGCCAAAAGCATCGGCGAGGTCGAACTGACTCAGTGGCGTGCCTTTCTCAATGAGCTTCGTCAACCACATTTCGGCTGCGCTTAGGTCGTCTGCAACGTAAGGCAATGCTGGGTCATCGCCTTGGCCCATTGCAGCCGGGAGTGGACAAACTAACGCAGATTTTGGCGCAGAAGGCCAAGGCTCTCGATTTAACCGTCCTAGCCGCTGAATGAGTGATGGAATCGGTGCGATGTCGGTGACAAGCAAATCCGCCGACAAATCGAGGGACATTTCCGCCACTTGCGTCGCAATCAAAATCTGGGCTTGCTTCGGCTTCTGCTTGAAGTGGTCAATGACATGGCGGTGCAACCGACTTCGATCCTTGTAGCGAAACCTTGAGTGATAAACATTGACCATCACCTCGGGAAAACGCTCCAAACACGCTTCATAGGCTTGGTTAGCCCAGTCAACACGATTGCGCACCCACAGCACTTTCCCGTTACTCTGGACGCAGGCTTTGATGGCATCCCAAACCTTCTGTTCGTCCTCACCGTGATCGAGCTGGTACCGTTCAAGTCTTTCCAGTTCAGGGGGGCCATCAACAATGTGCAGATCGTTCCGAATGCTCTGCAAAGCGTCCAAACGGTGCTGGGGGAGAGAAGCCGTCATCAGCAGCACCGGTTGACGAGGGAAATACTTCAAGAACATGAGGAGATGACCGAACAGTCGGTCATCGAAGGCGTGAATCTCGTCGAAAACAATGGCGCTGGATACAATCGCCGGAAATGCATAGAGTGACCTGCGCGCATTGCCCATCAACCCCAGTACGGTGTCGGCCGTTGACACAACGAGTGGTGTGTCCCACAGCGCCAACGATTCGATTTTGTCGCGGGCATCAATGAGCGCGCCAATCGCTGCGTCCCTAACGTTGAAGTTGGATTCTTGATCGGCAGTCTGGGCCAGGGATTTCAAATCAACCTCTGACCGCGAGTGCGTAAGGCTGGCAGGAATGCCTGATTCAAGGGCATAATCCTTGAAGTGTTCAGTGGTCGTTCCGGTCGTCGGTAGGCAGAAGAAAAGCCGAAAGCTCCGACCTTCGACCGTTGTTTTTTCTCCGGCCGTTGTTTTTGCGCACCAAGCCTTCGCCCACAAGTACGCGGCCAAGCTTTTACCTGACCCACAGCCGGCACGCGCAAGGGTGACGAAACTTGGCGAGTCGGCGACGGCACGCTGGAACGGGCGAACCTGTAAGTTTCCCTCACAATGTCTCGACGCCCAGTTGTCAATCAGTTGTTGGCAATCCGAGTCAGTGAGACCAACTTGCAATGCTTCGTTGATGAATGTAGTCAACGAGTAATTTGACTTCATTTGGCCTTCGGCCGCAACCGCGCTGGCCGCAACGTCAGCAGCGATACCAAGTGCTTTTAGCACAGCGATTCGCTTACGCCATTCGTCGCTCGAAAACTTCTCCTTAGCTTCCTCGAAGTCATCTTTCAGGTTGCGGAGAGCGTTCAACGCAGCGACATCGCAAGGCTCTCTCTTGTCGGCCGCAATCGTGAAGTCGGTCAGATCTGGTGGTGGCTCAGTCAAAGCCAAGTCAGAACCAAGTTCGCCCAAAATAGACTTGAAATCCTTGTGCGCCAAAAAAACCGTGAGGGATGGGCAGTTGCTATCGGCCCTGGTGTCCCTGTCAAATCTCAAATGGTGTCCCATCGCCGCCCACAATGCCGGGATGAACCATTCGCCTAGTGACGGCTCGATCCATTGCCGCAGGGGCTGGTTCTGCCAGAGTAGCAGCCCCGAAATTATTTCGTGGCGAAGTAGCTGCTTGATCTGCGGCTGACCTGCCAACATCAATTGAAAGTGACTGTTAGCCTTGCCTAGGTCCTCAACCCACCCGGTAGCTTTGCCAGCTCTTGTGAAATCGTCAGCCCCCAGTTGGACGTTGGCATATTCTTCAATGACCGGCCCAATGACACGAGTCAGTGCGGCACACGCTTCGGCAACGTCGCGGCTGTGCTGCGTGAGCAGGGCGTAGTCCGGGGGGATTTGGGGGTACTTTTGAGTGGAATACGATTTGGCAAGTAAGTGTCGTGGATGCTTCGTCATCGCAGCTCACTTTCTTTTCGGGCAAAAAAAATGCCGCAGCCCATTCTGCGGCGACCGCCAAGACCGACCGCCTGCAGGATGACAGCCCCTTCCTCACTCAACTGCGAAATGGTAAGCGAATAGCCCACAATGCGACGGCCGTGAACGGACAGCGTTCGGCGTGCGCCGCGTTCAACGTGGCCGGCAACGTTGATTTGATTCAGTTGGCGTGTAATTTCAGCGTCAAAGCGCGTCTCATCGTCGCCGTTTTTGGTGGTTACCAAGTGTGCGTAAAGTACTGGAGCGGACACCAACGAATGCACAGTTGGAATACTAACCCGTAGCCGCCGGCCATCCACATCAAGCTGACGGCCCGCCAGCTTCAGCAGCGCGGGGAGCTTTTCGGTGGGAGTTCGTATAATCAACCGACTCCACGGCTGAAGCAGCAGTTTGCCATTGCCGCCGTAGATGCCGCGCAGTGGCGCAATACCAATGTCAGGATTGTCATGAACCCATTCCAGGTGACGCGCAACAGCGGCATACAAGTGATAGCCGTGATCAACCGGCAACCAGTCCCCGGAAACAAAAAAACACAACTCAACAGTTTTCAGCATGTTATGTCCCTCCAAAGTGTTATGGTTTGGGTGTTGGGCTTGTACTTTTTGACCCAAGGTGCGTAGTACGATGCAGTCACGTCACGAATCCCTAGCAAGCAGAGGAAACACCCTAAGTTGATACCAAGGATATGAGTCTACTTTGCAGTATGTAGAGAGTAAGTTCCATAACTAAGAGCTGCCGGAAAGAATCACACTCGATCGGCCTGTGTCAACAAGCCTGCTTGTCCGGATTATCATTTGCTCCTGCTGCAAGGCGTTGAGCACTAGAGTGTAAGCTCCCTTAAGTGAATCATTTAGGGTAATCTTTGACGCCGTGAGGCGATCTTCTGGGTGCAGTCTGTGGTAACACTCCGATCGGCCAATTTGAGGGCTGTTGTGCGGTACGCGCAGGGCGTCGCGGCAGACGCCGGCGCGTAAGCCGCGTTCTGCCGATTCAAGAGGATTGCGGCGCGCGGCAAGTAAGCTTTGGGTCCGTCCCGTCGCTGCCTTCGCGATATCGGCGTTCTGGCGCTCTGAGGCTTTGCTCCCCGCGCCCGAACTCAAGGACCGTTCCGCCGATGTTCATCTTGAATGAACCTGCGGTCGAGTACGGTGATTCGTTATCTCTGTTGTCTGCTAAACGGCAATCAATTTTTTGCGGTCAATGTTGTGCAAAATGCTTATCTGTCCTATACGTTGAAACTCCTTGCTACTTCTGTCAGCCAAGTGTAGAACCCAGGGCAAGCGACACGATTGAAACCCACTGGCAGGATGTAGCTGAGATAGGTGATAAGTTTGCAGGGCTAATAATTCCAGGGAAGTGTCACCGTACTCATGGACTACCTTGAGCGGTCTTGCGCTTCCGATTGTTCTATTTTCGGATTTGATGGGCTGACTCGTTATCAAAGTGAACGACTTCTCTTCTTGCCTGAAAACAACGGTGCCTATGTCTGCGTCACAATAAGTTTCCTTCCCTGCTTGTGTGGAAACTTTCTTTCCCATTCTGCTAGCGCCACTTTTGCGGACTCCTATGATGTCAACAGCTATCTTCATTTTCCCGAGTTCACTTATGGTTTTTTCGAACTCTCCTCTCTGAACCAGACCATCCCTCATTAGAAGCAGTTTTTTAGGATATGCTCCACGACTTTCTCTAAATTTGAAGAGCAAATTAGAAACCACTTGCCAAACTGCTTCGTCGGGGAACGTCTCTCCCATTTGTATGCTTGGCAGCTCCCAACCCAGGCTTTGTCCATCTGTAAGAACTGCGAATGCGGAAGCGCCGTAAAAGAGGCCTTGATTGCTCCCCACATCAAAACCGATGATGAGTTCAGCCATGTCAGGCAGGTTAACTCCCCCCAGCTTTACAGGCTGCCAACCGGCCTTGCAAAGAAGCCCTAGGACCACATTCAGGGCTTTGTTTTTGTCTGCCTTTGGTGTCGGCACGATGAACTGGGTGGCTATTCCTGCTTGTAGTGCCTCATTCCTAATTTTTTGCTTTTTCTCGCTAGAAGACCAAGGAAGAACTACTAAAACTGTTTTGACTCCTTCTTCGGACCAGGTTTCCCAGAAATCTTTCCGTTCTAGTTCGATGTCGCTTAGATCATTTGCTGTTCGGTACGATTCTATTTCTATGTTCACATTGCTACTCTTTGCTACTTCTTGTAAACATTTTTTCACTTCATCTGGGTACTTGTGAGCGTTATTAAATAGGTTAAGGCATCCAAATTTTATTTCGCCTTTTGCAACGCATCCTTTTTGCCTGACTTGGGCAACCTTGGTTACTTTATTGCCGTCTTTGGCTAAAAGATTCGCTTTCGGCAGAATGTATCCATCTACCTCACAGATCTGGATTTTTTGATTTTCAGCGGCAATTTTATATACTTTTCTTAGGATTTTTGCTGCTGTATCCTTTGACGAAACTAAACGACTATCTATGTCCTTCCTGATAATTTGAAGAACGTCCTTGTTTGTTTTTTTCTCAGAGGCTTGTTTTTCAAGAACTTGTGCCAGCATTTCCATCGTTAAGCTAGGTGATAGTCTTTTAGAGAGGTGTCCAATTGGTTTGGACTTTCGATCGTTCATTCTCCTAACAAGTACAACTTTTGAATCGTTTATCTCCCCTTCCGTAGCTCCCAACTTACGGTGATAATCTGCTAAGGTCTCATTTAGCTCAGGTATCATAAACTCTTCCGGTCGCTTTTCTGAGATACCTTCGTAAATCCAGCTAATATGGTCATTCTTTTCACTTTTGTATGTGTTCCGCACATACCTAACGGGAATGTCAGGATACTCTGCCAACCATTGGTGAAGTGTCCAGGGTGTAAAGAACCGGTAGTGTACGTCGATTTCTAAGTAGAGATTTCCGTCTGATTCTAAAACGATATCTACTTCTCTACCTCTGTGAATTTCCCATCCATCTCCGGATTTCTCTATACCTTCTTTACCGGGAATCCACCAGATGAGTCCATGCCCAGGCGATCTTTCAACTTTCATTGAAGGAAAGGCATTTGTCAGTTCTTTTTCTAAAATTTTACGTTCGAAAGCTTCAATACCTTTTTGCTCTTCTGGATTTTTACAATCGAGGTTTCTTGTTGTTAATTTTGACAAATCCCAATCTTCATGTTTCATTTTTTCTTGGCTGATTTCTTCTCTTGTGATTATTTTACTACCTAGTCTAACAGCGATTTTATCTAATTTGTAGCAGATTCTGGAGATAGCTTTTTGTTCATCCCCGAGCTTTGGATTATTTTTGAAGTTACATTTGTACTCGTGAAATTTTAAGTCATATCTGTCCAGCTTTTTTACTTTAAATCTATTTAACAAAACTTTAGTTTTCGTTAATCCAAGATTGAGATTCATAACCGGGTTGCACCTCCTTGATAATCACAAGAGCCTTTGAGTTATTGGATCTATTTCAGAAAGGTGAAATAAATCAAATATAAAGTTACTTTCAGAATCAGCGTCAGGTAGCCTCTTTTGCCGCATCGGAGTAGTGAGCCAGCAGGGCTTCTGCCTCTCGCCGTACCAAGTCGCGTAGGGCCGGCGGAGCCACGACCTGCACATGCGCACCGTACTGCATAACCCACTGCTTGACGCCTTCCAGCGCGCCGACCTGCATCGTGACCCGCAATCCCCCATCTGGCAGGTCTTCATAAAGAGCCGTCTTGTGAACCTTACTTTGTTGACGAATCCACCGTGCCTGGTAAGCGTCAAACTGCACGACCACGTCATAAAGCTGTCCATCACCGCGAATCATCCCGAATCCGCGCGCCAGATATCGTTCGATGTCAAAGCCAGTTGGTGGTTCAAACGTTTCATCGAGTACCGTAATCTCACGAATGCGTCCTAAATGAAAATCCAGCACCTTGTTTCGTAGGTGATCGAAGCCAATGACGTACCACTCGGCCCGGGCGCTATGTAGGTGCAACGGATCAAGTTTTCGTGCCTTTGTCTCACCCGAACTTTGGGTGAAGTAATTCATGTAAATGCGTTTGTGTTGAGCAATGGCCTGCAGGAGCGCCTTGAAATGCTCATGGTTGATGGAACTGGTTGGTAGTGGTTCAACTGACTGCGCGTTCAGCAAGTGCGTCAAATCAACCGATACCCTATCCGTGAACGACTGCACAACTTTCACCAAAACATTGGCAATGTCTGATGAGAGTCCGCCGGCGTATGCCTGAGCTAATCGTTCGGCTATAAGAATAGCCGCAACTTCACCTTCCGTGAGCGTCAGCCACGGAAGCGAGTGAACCGGCTCGGTATAATAAAACCCGCGTTGCCGCCCGCTGTAGGCAAGTGGCAAGTTGAAGCGATCACGCATGAAAGCGATTGTTTCCTGCGCGGTTTTGCGCGAAATTTCAAATTTCTCGGCAATCGAGCAAGTGTTTGGAAACCGCCCGGACTGGATTTCAGCGTGAATCCATGTGAAGCGTTCGAGTTGGCGAAAATGCAGGCGTGGTTTGATATCCATAAAACAAGCATACGCTCGGTGGTCGGAGAAATAACGTGTGACCAGTGAGTAGTTGGTTCATGCTTCGGCGTGGACAGACGCTACCACGATGGCCGCGCATCCCACGCCGTATGGATCCGATGACGAACGAGACCCATCCCGATTCTCTGGACGCGCTTCTGTCCGGCCGCCTGACCGACGCCGAAGCCGACGCCTGGTTGTCCCGGTTGACGCCCGAGCAGGCGACGTTTGAACAGTTTACTGCCTTGATTGCGGCCGTCCGCGCGCTGGCGCTGCCGATGCCGGACATCGCGGACGACATCCTCGACTGCTGTGGCACGGGCGGGAGCGGTCGCCCGCATTTCAACGTCTCCACAACCGTTGCCTTCGTTCTTGCCGCCAGGGGGGTGCGCGTCGTGAAGTTCGGCAACCGGGCCGCCACCAGCGCCAGCGGCAGCTTTGATTTGCTCGAACGGCTTGGCGTCCCCGTCGAATACCCCCTGGCGCGTCTCCCGGTCCTGCTTGACGTGACAAACCTGGCATTTCTTTACGCGCCCCAGTGCTACCCGGCGCTCAAGTCGGTAGCGGCGGCACGCCGGCGGTTTGGGCGTCCGACGCTGTTCAACTACATTGGGCCGCTTTTGCATCCGCTGCGTCCGGCGTGGCGCTTGATGGGCGTGTCGCACGGACGAATGCAGGCCTTTGCCGCGCAATGGCTGGCCAACGATTCCCAGACGCGCCGCGCCTTGGTCGTCCGCGGCGATCGGGATAGCGATGAACTGACCCCGGTCGGCACATCCAGCATCTACGACGTGCGGCCGCGGCAGATCGCCAAGTTCCCCTGGACGGCAACCAAGCCACCAGACACATCCCCGCCAACCGCAACGGACACGCCCGAGGCCAACCTCGACCGCTTCTGGCAAATCGTCAGTGGACAGGATACGACGTCGGCGGCGTACCACAGCGTCCGGCTCAACGCCGGATTTGGCCTGGTCGTGTCTGGTCATGCCGCGACGCCGGAAGAAGGCATGGCACAGGCTTCGGAGCTGCTGGCCACCGGACAGGTCAAACGGCAGGTTGAGCAGTTTCTGGCGCGCGTCCGAACGTGAGCGCCTGCGCTGCCAGGGAGCAGCCAAACCCCCGGCCGGCGTGGCGTCTCCAGGATCGGCTTTTCAGATGTGCGGCAAGGGCGTACCTTATACGGGCTGTGATGCCCCCGTCACCACCGTCCCTGCCACACGGAGGCAAGCCACGATGCTTCGTCTGCCAACCCGCGAATACGTCATTGCGGAACTAGATGCTCTGATCCAACAAGGCGCGATGCTTTACCAGGCAACGGCCAACGGAAACGTCCGGGTTCTCGCCGGTTTGCTTGGCCCGGCTTACCGCGGCCTGATTCAAAAACGCGGCAAGCGTGAAGACAGCACTGCATTGCCGGTTGGGTATCCGGCCAACTTCGATTGGCGCTACGAGCGCAATCAGCCGGAAATTCGCCGCCTGACAGAAGCCGCCAAAACTGCCCAGTGGAATGCCACGACCGACCTTGATTGGCAGCGCCCGGTTGACCCCTGTGATCCGTCGGTTGAGCTGCTGCCGGAAAAGTTCCATCCGGCCTACTGGCTGCCGCTGTGGTCAAAGCTGACGGAGCGGGAACGTCGCCAACAGGTCCATGCGCTGACCAGTTGGCTGCTGAGTCAGTTCCTGCACGGCGAACAGGGGGCGCTCTATGCCGCTGCGCTGACCACCACGGCCGTGCCCTGGCTCGACGCCAAGCTGTATGGCGGAACGCAGGTCATGGACGAAAGCCGGCACGTCGAAGCCTTCCATACCTACCTGACGACCAAGCTCGAGAAGCTCTACGACATCAACGACAACCTCTACGTGGTGATTGATGCCCTCATGACCGATTCCCGCTGGGACGTGAAGTTTCTCGGCATGCAAATCATGATTGAAGGGCTGGCGCTGGGGGCCTTCACCACCCTGCGGCAGTTGTCCGGCGAGCCGTTGCTGCGCGACCTCCTCAAGATGATCATCACGGACGAAGCTCGCCACGTTCACTTTGGCGTTCTGGCGCTGGGCGAGTTCTATCTCAAGGAGGTCAGCGAACGGGAGCGCCGCGACCGCGAAGACTGGGCTTTTGAAATGGCGGTGTTGCTGCGCAATCGGTTTTTGCTGCACGAAATCTACGACGAGCACTTTGCCCATCACATTCGGCGCACCCAGTGGAACCGCCTCGTCCTGCACTCGGACATGATGGCGATGTTCCGCCGGACGATGTTTCGCCGCATCATTCCCAATCTCAAGCGGATTGGTTTGCTCAGCGACCGCATTCGTCCACACTATGCCCAACTTGGCTTGCTGGCCTTTGAACACGAACGCGCCGCGCCGGAACTCACGGCGCAAGACCTGCTCAGTGAATAGGCATTGGCAAAAAGGCGTGTGGTTTTTCCACATCGCGCGCGGTCTCAGGCTTCAACACTTGGTTCCCGTTGAACGTACCGCGATGTAGGAGCATCTGTGTACAGCGATATAGTCTTGCGCAGTGCTGTAAAACCACCGCCGCCCAACGGCTGGCGTTAGCAGCGGGCGGGTAATTCAAAAATCTACCCTTTGGGGCTGAATCCCTTTGGGCAGTGGCAACGCCCCCGCCCGCGCCGTCCACAATGTCGGGCGCTTTCTTTATTCAAAATAACTCGTCCAGCAAAATATAGTACCTTATTTTATCCCAATCTGGTTCGATACCAAGTAGGTCAAAGAATAAATCAAGATACTTTTTATCATTGCCCATATCGTGTTGAATGGAATGAACACAAAAGGCTATATCGTACCATTTGTCTGCCTTTCCACTTCTTCCCAAATCTACAAAGCCGCTTATTTGATCGTTCGCAACAAAAATATTGCTATCTCCAAAATCACCATGAGAAAACACAAGTTCTTCGTTTGGCTTATGCTCCCTTAGAAAGGTATATAACTCATTTGGATCTCTAAAAGGCGTGTCATTTTCCCAATTCTCGATATCTATATCGGCCAGATTGTTTCGTAGTAAGTAGTCTAATTCGCTAAGACGAAAGTCTATGTCGCTGACAAAAGGACAATCTAAAATGCTAACAGATTGAAAAAGTTTAATGCCTTCGCTGTACATTCTGATCATTTTCTCTGGGTCACGCTGTTTTTGATGATATACGTGCCCTACGACCCCATTAACTTCGCGCATGAGTAAAAAATTTGTGCTTTCGTATTGCTCGAAATGCAATACCTCTGGAACAGGCACTTTTCCTTTTAGCCATAGCATGACGTCTTTTTCACGCTCAACATCGTATGTTGTTCCGCGATATTGGCTATCTGACATTTTTAAGTAAAGATTCTCACTGCAACCGATTAATTTATACACGCGGGCAGGGGACATTCCTTCCGTGTCTTTCACGAAATGATAATTTTTTGTAATTTCACTCAACTGCTTGGAAAACCTTAAGCTCAACATGGCGTTATCTTCTTATTTGGAATAATCTCTGCAACTTTGTGTAGTGCGACAACCGCTCAACGCTCGGCATCAGCCGCGGTGCGCAGCACCATCTGCTACAGGCTTTGGTCGGGCGCTTCCCGGCAGCCGGTGCGCCGGAGCGGCTATTCCCGCTCGAAGCCACAACTGGTGAACTTCAGCGTCCGGCTGTTCTCGGTCACCGTGCGGACCAGTTGCTCCGCGGCCCCGTGGGGGAGCATCGCTTCAATCTCGAGCGTGACCGTGACCTCTGCGCCGAGCTGCGCGGTCAGATGGGCAATGACCTCTTCGGCGATGCGGCCGGCGTCACGGCCGACCCGCGCGGGATCAAGCTTGACCGTGCCGTGGAACCGCCGGGGTGCTGCCTTTGCGGGTTCGGCCTGCGTGCCGGACTCCACGGGGTCCGGGCGGGTCTTGACCACCGGATCTACCTTGCTCGTTTCCGGCACGCCGGGGGCTTCGGCGGCCATCTGGCGCTGCGCCACGTCCGGCTTGACCAGCAAACCCGGACTTTCAGGCAAGAGCGGCACCACCTGGCCGCCGCGCAACCCTTGATAGCGACCAGCGCCCTCGTCGTAGCGCTCCGCGTAAGCGAAGGTGTCGGCTTGCCAAGTGAGCAGCGATAGCCCGCCTTCGATGGCCTTGACCAGGACACCGGGACTGGCCAGCCGGGGCAGGTACAGGTAACTGGCAAAGTCCTGGATGAGCTGCCTGATCGCCACGTGGTTGCCCCGCCACAGCGGTACCGCGTCGAGATGCCGGCGCAGCATCGTCGCGCCGAGCGTGAGGAGCATCAGCTCGTCGTCGCGGAGCTTCTTGCTTGCGCGCGCAGCCAGCGCATCGTTCCCCGAAAGCCGGACGGCCTGCCACGTGAGCGCCGCCTGCGGGTTCGCTTGCTCTGGCACCAGCAGCCACTGGTAGGTTTCGGGCAACCGCGCCGCCACCGCACTATCGGCGGCCTGTAGTTGCGTTTCGGCCTGCCGCACTTGGTGCGGGTCGAGGTTCAGCGCCTCCTTCTCGTCCAGGATGGACCGCCAGGCCAGGAACCGGCGGATCGCCTCGTCCAGGTCCTGCAAGCGCACCTTGTCGGCGGCCAGAAAGACCAGCGTGTTGCGGTACAGGCGCGGGGTGGTGCCGCGCGACTCGAGGATCGCCCGCGCCGCGGTCTCGGCCGCGCTTCCGGCCTCTTTGCTGTACGGATGCTCGGCGGCCAGCACCACCAACCCCGTATCCAGATCGTCGGCCACGTCCGCGCTCGAGCGCGGCAGCACATGGACGCGTTCGAAGTCGCCGCGATTGCACAGGTTGGCCTTGAGCCGCCGCTCCAGCTCCTGCGCCACCTGATCGGGGTCGCGCTTGAGCAGTTCCGCGCGATCCTCCGCCAGCTTGGTGACCGTCGGCTGCGTCGCGTACCAGAAGCGCGGCCCGTCCTGGTACAGGTAGGTCGCCGTGGCCGCCAGCCGCCGCAGCGCATCGCCGAACACCGCCGGGGACTCGCCCGGCATCACGCAGCCGAGCTTGATGTGCCGGTCCTCCAGACCGCGGTGCGCCGCGGCCGCCGTCGGCGCCGAACCGAGGAAGATGGTCCGCGCCACTCGCCGCGTCGCGTGCAGCTTGCCGAGGTTGGGCTGCTCGCCGTCGAGCTTCAGCGGCAGCGAACTCGGCCCGTCCACGTCCTTCTCGATGATCGGCGCCCAGTTGTCCGCGAGGTAGCGCGTCAGCTCGGACTGCACGCGCGGATCGTCAATCGGGATGGTCGAAGGCAGGATCAGCGGGTTGCGGTCGCCCTTCTCCCACAGGCTGTGGATCACCGCCGCCATCAGCCGCAGCACGCCGCGCGTGCGCTGGAACTTGAGCAGCGTGGACCAGTCCTCGTACAGCCGGTCGAAGATCTCCGGGTGGATCGGGTACGCCGCCTGGATGCGCTTCTCGTAGTCGCTCCCCTTGCACTCGGGTGGAAACTCGGCGCCCTGCGCGTGATAGAGGTCGGCGAAGGCGCGCGCGGTCACGTCGCGCTGCTTGAAGGCCTCGGGTCCGGCCAGTGGCTCGAACAGCCGCCGGCGTACGATCTCGAAGCCCTCCTCGGCGCTGGCCGGACGCCACGCCGACTCGATTCTTCCAATCACGTTGCGCAGCCGCTCCAGGGCCTCGCGCCCGCGGAGGCCGCCCACTTCGGCGTCATCCGCCGCCGTGTGCGGCAAGCCATGGGTATCCGAGGCCGGCAGCGAGATCACCAACAGGCAACGGCCGGCGAGCTTGGCCGACTCGGTGAGCGCCTGCGCGAAGGTGAACTGGGTCTCAAAGCTCCCCCCCGGCAGATCGCTCTGGTCATGGAGCTGCCGCGCGTAGGCCACCCACTCGTCAATCAGGACGAGGCACGGCCCGTACTCGTTGAAGAGTTCGCGCAGCACATCGCCGGGGTTGGTGGCGCGTTCGTCATCGGCACGAATCCGCTCGAAGGCCGGCTTGCCGCCAAGTTGCCAGGCCAGTTCGCCCCACAGCGTGCGCACGACGGTGCCATCGGGCTTGGTGCTGGGGTTGCCCGGCGAGATTTTGTTCCCCACCAGCACGACCCGCCGCACGGTGGGCAGGTCCTTCAGACCCGCCTTGTCCAGCACCTCCTCCACGCCGACCAGCTCGCTTGGCTTGACCCCGGAAAACAGATGATACAGGGCCAGCATCGAGTGGGTCTTGCCCCCGCCGAAATTGGTCTGGAGCTGCACCACCGGGTCGCCGCCCTGGCCCGAGAGGCGCTGCACCGCGCCGACCAGGAGTCCCTTGAGGCTCCCGGTCAGGAAGGTGCGGCGGAAGAACTCCTTCGGGTTTCGGTACTCATCGGCGCCCTCGCCCAGATAGACCTGCCAGAGGTCGGCGGCGAACTCGGCCTGCTGGTAGCGGCCGCTCGCCACATCGGCGTGCGGCGTGACGACCTCGCGCCACGGCTTGAGCGCACCGCTCGCGGCGGCCTCGATCAGCGAGCCGCCAACCTTGCGCTTCTCGTTGCGCACCTGCTCGTCGAAGATGAGCCGGCGCAGCTCCTGCTTCATCCGGCCCACTTCCTCAGCCTGTGGGGCCGAAACCGCCGTCAGCAGCCGCGCGATGGAGTCGAGGGCGCGGTCGGCGTCGTCGCTCGAGAACGTCTTCTGGTGCGCCCACTTGTTGCGCCACTCGCGGATTTCCGACACCAAGCTGCGCTCGGCAAAGCCCAGGGTATGCCTGAAAACATCGTTCCAGGTATCCCACATGAGTTTGAGCAGTGGCGAAGCATCCCACTCAGCCATGGACTTGCCTTTGAGCAGCGGATCCTCGGCCAAGCCCCGCACCGCTTCCGGCGAAAGGCGGCCCGCCTGGATGGCAGACTGCACCTCGCGCTCGACAAAAGGCCCCAGGCCTGCCTTGAGCGCCTCCAGGGCCCGTCCTACCCGTTCCATGTTGGTCATCGCCATGGTCTCCTCCGTTAGAAGAGCGCCCGCTGTTCGGCGCCGGTCTCACGCTGCTGCTGGGCCAGCCGGGCAATCTCAGGCCAGCTCTGCACCAGCGCATTGTACGAGAGCGCCTCGGAAGCGCGCTTTTTGCGCTCGCAGATGGTGTAGAGCCGGTAGGCCAGCTCGCGCGCGGTCTCGGCCCGGCTGCCCAGCTTGGCGACCAGCTCGGCGGCTGCGCTCTCGCCGTCCGTCTCGAGGACGCGAATGAGCTGATGCACGACCTTCCAGTGAGGAGTGAGGGAAGAGGAGTGAGGAGTGAGGGAAGAGGAGTGAGGAGTGAGGGGAGAGGAGTGAGGAGTGAGGGGAGAGGAGTGAGGAGTGAGACCGGCTCCTTCTCTCTTCTCATGCCTCTTCCCTCGGTTCTCATCCGGCGGCAGCTCCTCGGGCCGCAGCAGCCGAACCCGGCCGCGCCTGGATTCCACGATGCCGGCCTCCACCATGCCGGCCACGCTCGTGTTCTTGGCGCGCGCCAGCACGTCGGCCACGCCGAACTCACCCTCGGCGAAGCCGTGCTGCTCGAACCACGCCAGCGCCCAACGGCTGTCAGCATCGAAGTCGCCCTCCTGCTCGGCCAGCGCCTCATCCAGTACTTGGTTGATGAATGAGAGCGCCTCGCGCACGGTCACCGGCCTACCTTCGGCGTCGAGCACCTTGGCGTAACGGGTGAACACCGCCATGCCCGGGCCGATGGCCGCCTGCGCCAAGTCCACCGGCGCGATGTTACTGCGTTGCAGGTAGGCGAGCGCGCCGGGCAACTCGCGCTTCAGCGCGGCGACGAACTCGCGGCGCGTGGCCGTGGGGGCATTGGCAGCCCGCGGGCGGCAGACGAGGACGATGCTGGAAGCGAGGGCATTCGTGCCGATGCCGATGGACCGGGCGCCGCGCTCCGTCCGCATAGGCCATGTGCCGCTGACGGCGAAGCCGGCGCGGATCACGGCGTCGAGGAAGGTGTCCCAGCCGGTGCTCGCCGTGCCTTCGTCGCCGTCGGTCTCCAACTGTTTGAAGGCGTAGTAGATTGTGACCGGGAAGGCTGGATGGGCCTGCTCCGCAAGCCGGTGCATCGCCTGCGTCATACCATCGAGAAAAAAAGCCTCAGCCTTCTCCTTGCTGCCGTGACGGTACGGCGTGGCCACCAGTTCCTCGGCCTTGGGCACGGCGAGCGTGGCAAAGAGGTCGGGGAAGACAGTCCGCAGCGACTGGCGCAGCCAGACGTAGAAGAAGTCCGACAGGTCGGCGTAACCGATGTTGTCGTAGTAGGGCGGGTCGGTAGAGACGACCCGCCCGCGCACGGCGACACTCTGCGCATCACCTTGTGAGGCGTTCCCGCCCGCACCGGGAATGAGTACCTCGATTGCCTTAGCAACCTGCCCGACACCGCTCTCGATGCTTCCGGTTGCACCACCGAGCGTGTTCGTTTCGCAGTAGTCCCAGACCATCGGGATTGCTTGCCGTCCAAAAGTATTGCGCAGGGTCTCACCGCCTGAAATCCATCCGCAGATCGTCGAGTTGTAGTCGGCAGCTTTGTCGATCGCGATTCCCAAATACACCCCCACCGCCTCGGCATACGCTGTCGCACCCGTGCCGCCGTCGCGCAGGGGTTTGCCATCGTCGGGCAGGCCGGCGGCGAGGGCGTCCTGGCGCACCTTTTCCATCGCCTCGCCCACCAAGTCGGAGAAGGTCGTCAGCGCCACGAGCTGGCGAGGGGTGAAGTAGTCGCCAAACGTTCGGAAGCCGTAGCGGCGCCCCTGTGCGTTGCTGGCCCAGGTTCCGCGGCTGGGCACATCCGGCTTCCAAGTCGGCTGTGCTTGTTTCGCGACAGCCTCGTGCTCCGGCAGAGGATCGAGGTAGACGCGCCCGCGGTCGCCTTCAGCGACGATGGCCATCAATCGCGCACCCATGCGACCAGCATTCGCCTGATCGTCAATGTATTCATACCGAAATGGCGTGTTCGACATCAGGCATCGAAAGCTTCCTTGCGACAGCTTCGTACCGCTCTTTGCCGCCCCCGCATCCTTCGGCTTCCCCACCTTCACCGTGAAGCGGTAGCCGCCGTCCTCGATCACCGGCTCGACATACGCCTCCTTGCCCGGCTTGGTGGAGAGCATGAAGGTCGAGGCGAGCGGCACGTCCACCGTGGCGAAGGCCGGGTTCGGGCTTTTGACCGTGCGGGCCCACAGCCAGGCGATGACGGTGAGCTGGTGCGAGGAGAGAGTAGAGAGAAGTGAGGAGAGAGTGGGGTGACCGCATTCGCGGGCTGTCTCTTCGCCGTGCTCGTTTCTCACTCCTCGTTCCTCACTCCTTCTCCATTCGTCCACTTCGGCTGCGCCGAAATACCGCCCGGAGCGCGCGTCGTACCACGCGGTCACCTTGGGGTAGAGGTGGCCGATGCGCTTCTCCGCTTCGTCGCGCATCCACCGGCCATAGTAGCGCACGTCTTCGGCCAGGCCCTGCGCGCCCTTGTAGGAGCGAGGGAAGAGGAGTGAGGAGTGAGACCTCAGGCGTTTCGGCGCTTCTGGCGCATCGCCGTCAGCATCCGGCTCACCTCGTCCAGCAATCCTCGAAGGGTTCGCGTCTGGTCGGGTGGAAACCATCCCAGATCCTCGCAGAGGGTCAGGAGCGTCTCCACTTCCGCCAGAGAGCCCTGGGCGATGGCCAGGAACTGTGCCTTTTCCTTGCTTGATTCCCTCGTCCATCCCTCGGCGATGTTGGCCGGGATCGAAACGACCGCCCGGGTGATCTGACTCCGCATCCCGTAGGTCTCTTCGCGTGGCAGCCGCGGCACCAGCCGATACACTTCGCGCGCCGCTTGCATCGCTTTCTGCCAGAGCATTGTCTCGCGATAGTGCATCGCTCTCCCTCCTCAATCTGCTTCTCTCACTTCTCTCTCCGCTTCCCTCACTTCTCGCCACGGGGTTCACCGGGGGCCGGCCCGCGAACTTTGGCGGAATCTCGATCATGGCCTTGTTGATGAGCACCGCGACGGGGTTCAGGTCGCTGGCGTAGGCCTCCAGCCCCAGCCGCTGGGCCTCCAGCGGCAGCGCCCCGCCGCCGGCGAACGGGTCGTGGAAGGCCGGCAGCTTGTCTGGATTGAACAAAGCCTCGTCCCGGCTGATCTCCTCGGCGGTCATGCTCTCACTTCTCACTTCTCTTTTCTCACTTCTCTCGCTTCTCTCTTCTCTCCACGCTCTCCTCGCCTCGCAGGTGCGCCGCCAGCTTTTCCAGATCTCGTCGCGCGCCGCCTGCAAGACCGTCTCGTTGGTGGTGTTTTCCCACTGCACCAAGTCTTCGATGAGGCGGAAGAGCCGCTCGCGCTCTTTTTGCTGGGCTTCCTCGGTGGGGAACAGCTCGGGCCAGCTCGCGGGGTCGTCCACCATCTGGGCGAAGATCACCGCCCGCGCCGCCGCCAGGGGCCGGCGCGCCCACCACAGGTGCAGGGTGCTGGGGTGGCCGTGGCGGATGGACTTCTCGCGGGCGCTGGCTTTGTTGATGGCCTCGAGGGGAAGGGCGACTTCGATGAGCTTCTTCTTGTGGGTCATGGTCTTTGCGTAGGTCATGCGGGCTCTCCTGCACGACTCAGCAGGTCGGCAAAATCGTAGTTTACGCTCGTTACCCCGAAATCCGGCTCGCGCTGGAAGGGACGGCGCAGGTAGGAAACGCGGTGGGTGCCGTCGTCGTGGAACTCCACCAGCGCGAGGATGTAGTCGTCGGGTTTGTTGAGGCTGGTCAGGATCTCGTTCTTCGTCACGGTCACGGTGTCCGCTCCGGCCACGCGGCCCTTCACCTCGATGAAGCGTAGCCGCCCCGTGCCAGGAACGCGGCTTTCGATGTCGTAGCCGAGCTTGTCGTGCTCGCGGTCCGTCGGCTCGTAGCCCAAACGCCGCTCAACCTCCATCACAATCGCCCGCGCGCGGGCGGCGACAAGCTGGGTATCCGTGGTGGGGGGCGCGGGTGCGACGGGCGGGCGTCCCATCATCGCAGCGATGAGCCCGAGCGGCACGACCACGAAGCCGCCCAGTACCACCGGCGGTAGCGCCGAAATCTGCGCTTCACCGTCAAGCTCGGCCAGCCGGCGCTCGAGGCGGACTTGCAGCTCGTCGGCGCGGCGGCGCGCCTCGTGCGAGTTGAGCCGCGCGCCAGCCTTGCCGGCCTGCTCCTGGAGCTTCAACTGTTCGGCGCGGTGGTCCCAGTAGGCGATCTCCTTGGTCAGGCGGTCCTTCACGGCGGCGCGGGTCTTGTCAATCCACGCGAGGCGCCGGCTGCGCACCTCGGCCACGTGCTCAGGAACCACCCTTGCAATGGCGTGGTCGCGGGCCTTTTGCTCAAGCTCCTGGCCGGTGGCACGCGCGATCCAGGCGCACTCGGGGCGGGCGAGCAGGTCGGCCAGTGATGGCTCGCTCTCGGCCAGCGGGCGGTAGTCGAGGTAGGGCGCGTAGGACGAGAAGTGGGTGAAGAGGAGGGAGGGATGAGGCGTGAGGGAAGAGAAGTGAGAAGTGAGAGGGGGTGAGTGAGGCGTGAGGGAAGAGAAGTGAGAAGTGAGAGGGGGTGAGTGAGGCGTGAGGGAAGAGAAGTGAGAAGTGAGAGGGGGTGAGTGAGGCGTGAGGGAAGAGAAGTGAGAAGTGAGAGGGGATGAGTGAGAAGTGAGAGGAACACATTCTCTCCCTCCTTGCTCCTCTCCCTTCGCTCCCCGTTCCTCTTCTCTTGCTCCCCGTTCCTCTTCTCTTGCTCCTCGCTCCTCTTCTCTCGCTCCTCGCTCCTCTTCTCTCGCTCCTCGCTCCTCTTCTCTCGCTCCTCGCTCCTCTTCTCTCGCTCCTCGCTCCTCTTCTCTCGCTCCTCGCTCCTCTTCTCTCGCTCCTCGCTCCTCTTCTCTCGCTCCTCGCTCCTCTTCTCTCACTCCTCGCTCCTCTTCTCTCACTCCTCGCTCCTCTCCCCTCACTCCTCGTTCCTCTTTCACTTCGACGTAAAACAGTCGCCGCGAGATGGTGCGGCGCTCGCCCGACGGCAGCCGAGTCGCGTCCTGGATGGCATGCTCCAGGGTCAAGAGCAGGCGCGGGCTCGTGCCGGGGTCGCGCTCGTCCACCAGCACCGTGCCGCGTCTGAGCAGATCGCGGTGGCGCTCGAGCGTGAGGTCCAGGACGGCGTCAAGCAGCGGGTGGCCCGGACACACAAAGGCCGCAAGCGGCTGGCCCGGCGGCGCGATCAAGTCCTTCTCAAAGGCGATGCGCTCATAGCGCGACAGCACCGGCTCGCCGGCGCCAATCTGGCGGTCGCGGTTGCGCACGGGCGCGGGCACGTGCGTGACTTCGTAGCGCCGCGGCTCGCGCTGGCGGATGGTCCCGCCCAGGCGCTTGAAGGCCTCGAGGAAGAACGACTCGATGTAATGCGGCTGCAAGCGGCGCGCCTCGGCCCGCTCCATGTCTTCGCGGATGCGCGCCACGCGGCTCAAGTCCATGGCGTCGTGAGCGAGTGCGCGTTCATCAATCAGCTTTTCGAGACGCCGGCGGTTGACACCGTGCTCGATGGCTTGTGTCAGCCGGGCGCGGACTTCCGGCTGCTCACCATAGCGGATCGCCTCGATGAGCAAGTCGCGCAGCGGACGGCCGTCGAACTGGAGCTTGCCCAGCACGTCGAAGACCTGGCCGCCCAGCGCCTGGCGCGCTTCCTCGAGCTTCTCCAGCAGCCGCCGGTAAACATCGCCCTCGCGGGTCTCCTCGGCCACCAGGTTCCACAGGTGGCAGACCTCGGTCTGGCCGATGCGATGGATGCGTCCGAAGCGTTGTTCCAGGCGGTTGGGGTTCCACGGTAGGTCGTAGTTGACCATCAGGTGCGCGCGCTGCAGGTTGATGCCCTCACCGGCGGCGTCGGTGGCGAGCAGCACCTGTACCTCGGGGTCGTGCCGGAACCGCTCCTGCGCCTTGCGCCGCTCCTCGCGTCCCATGCCGCCGTGAATCACCGCAATCGCTCCTGGGCGCCCCAGCAGCGCCCCGATCCGGTGCTCCAGATAGTTGAGCGTGTCGCGGTGCTCGGTGAAGATGACGAGCTTCTGGCGCCGCGCGGACACGGGTTTTGCTCCCGGGTCGGCGGCATAGGGTAGAGCCGGCTCCGTGGCCCGGTCGCCCAAGTCAGTGGGCGTGAAGATCTCACCGAGCAAGTTCGATAGCTCGCGCCACTTGGTGTCCTCACCGCGCTTTCGCACATCATTGGCCAGAGCTTCCAGGCGGCTGAGTATGGCGATCTCGGCCCGTAGCTCGGCTAGGGTGGCGGCGGCCGTGGCCTGGTCGAGAATCTCTTCCTCGATGGCCTCGACCTCGTTTTCGGGGGCTTCGTCGAGGTCTTCGATGTCGTCGGCGTCGAGCAGAGGCCCGGCCAGCGTTGCCGCCGGCACGGTGGCCCCGCGCTGCAGAAGCTCCAGCTCGCGCAGGCGCTTTTCCAACCGCTCGCGGCGGCGGCGCAGCGACTGGTAAATGGCCTCCGGCGACGAAGCCAGCCGCCGCTGCAGGATGGTGAGCGCGAAACCGACCGTGCCGGCACGCTTGTCGTTCTGCAGCGCCTCGGCGCGGTTGAACTCCTGGCGCACGTACTCGGTGACTTCCTTGTAAAGCCGGGCCTCGGCGTCGGAGAGCCGGTAGGGTACCGTGTGGGCAATGCGCTCGGGGAAGAGCGGCGTGCCGTCGAACTTGAGCAGGTTCTCCTTCACCATCCGGCGCATCAGGTCGGAGGTATCGGCTTGGTGTACGCCGTCGCGGAACTTTCCCTCAAAGCGGTCACCGTCGAGCAACGCCAGGAAGAGCTGGAAGTCCTCTTCCCGGCCGTTGTGCGGCGTGGCCGTCATCAGCAGAAAGTGGCGCGTGAGTCCGGAGAGGAGCTGACCGAGCCGGTAGCGCTTGGTGTACTTGACCTCGCCGCCGAAGAAGGTGGCGGAGAGCTTGTGCGCTTCGTCGCAGACGATGAGGTCGTAGCGATTCTCAGGGGCGCGGAGCTTCTGCTGAACCTCCTCGTTGCGCGCCAGCTTGTCGAGGCGGGCAATGGCCAGGTCGTGCTCGAGAAACCAGTTGCCGGTGCGGGCAGCCTCGAGCTTGTCGTTGGTGAGAATCTCAAAGGGAAGGTGGAAGCGGTGGTACATCTCGTCCTGCCACTGTTCGACCAGACTGCCCGGGCACACGATGAGGCAGCGCTTGAGGTCGCCGCGCAGGATGAGTTCCTTGATGAGGAGTCCGGCCATGATGGTTTTGCCGGCGCCGGGGTCGTCGGCCAGGAGAAAGCGCAGCGGCTGCCGGGACAGCATGGCTTCGTAAACGGCGGTGATCTGGTGGGGCAGCGGCTCGACCAGCGAGGTGTGTACCGCGAGCACGGGATCAAACAGGTGCGCGAGCCGGATGCGGTGGGCTTCCGAGACGAGACGGAAGAGCGCGCCGTCGCCGTCAAAGCTCCACGGCCGACCGTGCTCGACGATTTCCAGCCGGGCCTCGTCGCCGCGATAGAGAACTTCGTCGGCAATGCGGCCGTCGGGTCCGCGGTAAACGAGGGTCAGTGCTTCCGACCCGTGCCAAGTGACACTAACGACGGTGACAAGTGCGTTCGGGAGAATGCCGCGGACCGTGGCGTCGGGTTGGAGATCTTCGAGTCTCACGACGTTGAGCACCCTATCCTGTTACGAATGTGGGTTGGGCGTCCACCGGGTTCGGACTGGCGAGATACTTCGGTAATACGCCCAACGTTTGCCATAACCGGCTGCCTGGAAGCGGGCGAAGCCCACTGTATCCAGTCCGTGTTGATGAACAGCCAAATGCTGGTCAACGTGTATTGACGAATTTCAATAGGGACTTTCAATAGCGACGCAACCACGCCGTCTTCAATCCCAAGGAAACCATGCCTAGATAATGCCTTCCAGAGGACCGAACGGGAGAATGAAATTTTCCTGTTGTCATTGTCCTTTGTGCCGAACATTCAAGGTAAGCCGTCACCACCGGTAACAGCCTTTAGGGGAGAGGTGGTCTTGTATGGGACTTTTGCCGATGGGACGTGCTTGGCCGCCGGCTCAAGGTGTGAGTCTTGGTCGTCGAAGAAGATGTGGGGCCTGTATGCCTTGAGCACCTTAGCCTTCTCAACGCCACCAAGGAAGAACATCGCGTTGACGTAGATGTTCCAGTGCCGCAATGTCTTGATCACGCGCATCTCCGCTGGAGCGTTTCTCGCCGTCACGATCGCAATATGGACAGGCGAGAATTCCACATTGAAGGGAAGCCGACCTTGAAGGCGGGAGAGCTTCCGAAGGAACTGAGCATACGGGCCCTCCTGCATTGGAGAGTTCTGGTTCAGGTCCTCGTTCTTGTGGAAGCTCGGCAATCCCTCGACCTTGTTCAGGAGTTCGCTGCTCTCATCAAACAAGACGGCATCTGCATCAAACGCAATTCGCACCTGTCCTTCTGGGATTGGCGCCATGTCGCTCGGTGGTGCCTTTACGAGTGCGACTGCGCAGGTGCCGGCATCAGTCACCTGCTGGGCATCCGCGGGTCGCGTTGTGAGAAATAGGTCCACATCGAAGGCATCCAGGTACGCGGTGACGGACTCGCCACCCGTGAAGGCGTAGCGAGTGATCGGAAGATTAAGTCGCCTGATGTTGTGAAGAACACGCAGCCCGGTCTCCGGGCTGTTGCGAGACATAACGACAACCTCCACCAGTGGCGGCTGTGAGTCCGGTTGGTACTGGTTGAGGGCTAGCAGAGCACGGACAAGCGGCATGCCAGTGCCATCTACGAGCGGTTCGTGCTCATGCTTGAGCATATGGTCGCGGTAGTCTGCGACCGCCTTCGCACGATCTTCTTTGAAGCTGGACTGAAAGGCATTGTCCGACTCCGTCATGTCGAACAATGCAGTGGTCGTGATGCCTACGACTAGGGTGTCAGAGAGATCGAGGGGCATATGGGGGGACTGCGGCGTCTAATGTGCGAATTCAGCCGCCGCCGAAGGCGGTCGGCTGGCATGACTGGTTGGGCGTGTTGTTATGCACTGCTTTGTGTCCCAGACCCCAATGACTCCCTGATGCCCTGGCGGTATGGCGTCGCATGCAAGCCAAATGCGGACTCAATCTTGCTGCTATCAAAGCGATAGTCATATTCAAACTGATACATCATTTCCTCGTTTTCACGAAGCACTGGCATGAAGATACCCATGAGCCTCAGTATCCAACGGGGTGCTACTTGCAGCTTGTAGGGCTGATTTGCCAACTCGCATGCCAAACGCACGAAATCTGCCCCTGTAAGCGGCTCCTTAGTCGTTGGCAGGTGCCATGTCTGGCCATATGCCTCCGGTGATCTTCCTAGCACGGCTAACGCATGGCCGGTGTCCGGCGTATATGTAAAGGTGTGGACGGCATGCGGATTGCCTATCCACCGCGGCGCTTTTCCTGCCTTGAGACGCTCAAATACCGTAGCGTGTGGAAAGCTGTTTACTACATTGGGACCATAGAAGTCGGCCGCACGCACAATCATCGCCTGCAGGTTGCCACGGCGCATTTCATCTAGCAGCCTAGTTGCAATCTTTGCCCTGACTTCGCCCTTCTTGCTGATCGGGTTGAATGGCGTGTCCTCCGTCATCAAGCCGTCCACGCGCCCATAGGCATAAACGTTGTCGAAGAACACCAGCCGGGCGCCGTGATGTATGCAGGCATCAATGACATTGCGCATCACTTGGGGCCATTGCTCTTGCCAGACAGACGTGTCGTACTTCAAACCGGCCACCAGGTAGACAACTTCACTTCCTGATACAGCGTTTGCGGTCGCTTGGGCGTCCAATAAATCAGCCACGACCGTCTCATCAGTCGGATTTACCTTTCGAGGATTACGGCTCACCTGTCGGATGGCCGGGGAAAATGAAACAAGTGCCCGGGACAGCTCTTGAGCAATGACGCCATTGGCGCCGAGTATCGTGTTCATCGCTCTCTACACTCCTCATACCAACCCTTGCGGACGCCCAACGGTTGAGTTGAGCGGCGCGCACACCGTTTTGTATGAGCGTGGCACTTTATCCCTCACGCGTCCGCTCCAACGATTTGGTAAACGGCATGCTCGGCGACCCAGGGTATCTTTACTGCAGCGTCGAGCTGCCTTGCTGTAGCGTCGAGCTGCCTTGGCTCGATTTGAAACCCAAAATACACCACGTGCCAAAGCTGGTGTGTGCCATTTGTACATGATGCCCCGGGCCCTTAACAGCAATGTGCCCAAGAGTATCTGCCGGAGCCAAGACGATATCCAATTCGTCCGGCATGACACCGGTGAGCCGCGCCTCCTCTTTCAGGGTACGCTGCAGCGCAATCAGAGACGCGCAGAAATCCGTAAATGCCTCGGAAAAGACATGCATATCATTGCGCCCCGCGTACCCGCGCGACTCGATCGCGACTGTGGCGAACGCATCGCCGTCCCAGGTGGCGAGGTCCATCTCGAGGGAATTTGTGCCGTCAGTGAGGCGGAGTGGTGGCTGCCGTCTAACGTTTGAATTCACCGGCCGCCGGAGGCGGTCCGGTGGAATGATGAGTTGGGTCGCTTTATGGCAGGTGATTTGTATCTGCTGCCCACTTCATGCTCCGATCGGAGTGCATAACTCGACCAGTATTCCATCGGGGCAGCGCACGTATGACACAACTTGACCCCACGGCTTGGCTACAGGCGCAGCGAGTTCCTTCGCTCCCGCCGCTAGAGCTTTTTCGTGAGCAAGCGGAATGTCCCCGGTGACAAGCACAATTTCAAAACCAAGCGGTTGGGCTGAGTTGTGGGCCTGTACATGCCCTTCGAGGAAGTTTAGATCGCCAAGCTCATGTGACGCAAAGGACAACGTGGTTTCTCCGGTATTGAGTTCTCCGTACGTACCGCTCTCGTGGAGAAACTTCTTTGAAAGCCCAAATGCTTTCTCAAAGAATTCCAACGAGCCTGCCACATCAGGCACGTAGACGATGGTGTACCCGAGTTTCATTCGATTCTCCTTGGCGACTTCTCAGCGGACCAACGTCCAAGCTCACCGGCGGCAATGGAGCGCAGCGGAATTGCTGTCCGGTGGAGCGCCTTGTTCAGCATTGGGATTGCGTCTCATCGGAATAAGGCGGCCCACACCAGGTTGGGAGAGTGACCCATTATGCGAACCATACGCACCCACAAGAGTGTCATATGCTCCAAATGCAACGCCTGCTCCAGACCGCCAACATCGAGCGGGTGCCAGCCAAGCTGTGCAATCAATTCTCCGACCGTCTCCTTGGCTGCGGAATCCTTACCACAGTACATCATTGCTGGCTTGACATTGTAACCAGGGTAGGAGGAATCCTCGAAGTTCTCGAAACCGTAGATCGTAAACGCCTTGACTACATTGGTGTATGGAACGAGTGCCTGAACCATCTCCGAACCGGACTGAACGCTATTCAATCCGTGGCTGAGGTTGGCGCCAACCGGATTGGTGCAGTCGATAAGAATCTTTCCCCTTATCTCATCAGCAACCGCTTTGAGTGCGGCTTCGTTGGCTTGGAACGGCGTAGCGAGGAAAACAACCTCCGCATCACTGACCGCAACCCTCGGTGCGGCAACCTTCAGGTTAGCATTCTTCGTCAGAGCTTTTTTCACGCTCTCGGAATTCGGGTCGTTGGCCGCCAACGTAATGTGGTGCCCAAGACGTTGCAGGTGGTCTGCCAACGGAGCGCCGACCTGCCCATAACCAATAAATGCAATTTTCATATGGGGATACTCCTTTCTGCCGAATGTTTGAAATCACCGGCGCTGCGCGGCTTTACCGCGCAGCGTCCCCTGCACCGCAGGGTTAGAGCGCACTTAGCTTTGTAGGTTATGCGCACAGTAGATTTCGCCGCGCAAAGATGCTTGCCGAATGGCATGCTCCAGAAGCTCCTGAAACTTGTAAAGCCCGTAGATGACATTGGTGAAGTGGTTGCCATCGAGCAGCAGTACTTTCAGTTCCTTCCCCTTCGGTAGGTTAGCTATCGCACCGTCGGAAAACCCATTCATAGCAATGAAAAGCCCCCTAGCTTGAAGCTTTCCATCGACCTTGTAGAAGAAGTGCCCGATCTCTTTTGGTTCTGTTTTCCCTTTGCCCCACTTCAGTTCTACCAAGTAGTAGTGCCCGTCGTATTTCACCGCACCATCAAGCTGTTCGCCCTCGATCCTGAACGGCTCCTCAACGGGAATACCGCTGATTCTCATAAGCTCGGTAAACAGTTTCTCCAGTGCGTAGCCCTTCTTCTGTGGGGGCAGAGCGTGTGCCTCGGCAAACTTGATACGAAGTTCTCCGAGTTTTGACTCGTAGGTTTCACGGGATGCTTTTTCTGCGCTGGCTCGGATGCTATCGCGATACTCGCGATCCTTCTCCTGTTGGCGGATTAGCTCCCGTAGCTTGAGAGCGCTTCGCTCTGCAATTTCAACTCGATGCTTTTCACTTTGCGGAGTGAAGCCTGTGTGTTCGATGAGGATACGAACGAAATTTCTTGAAATCTCCAAGCGCCGGTTGTAATCGCCACTGCGAAGGCGCTCGTAAAGTGCGTCCATTTGTCGGCGCTTCGATAGCTCCCGGCCTTCCTCGGATTTCAGCCCGACGATCTCGTCGCGAACTGCGGTGGAAACGCCAGACCGCAACCACGCCTTTTGTAGGTCGCCTTTGTACCAATAGAGGTTGGCAATCCCATCCTTGATGAGAACTTCAACTTCTTCTGTGAATACGTCAAACATGGCTCGGTAGGGTTGTGCGCTCTAACGCTCCGGTTCAGCGGCGGGCCGCGCAGCGGCCTGTCCGCTGCAACCGGTTGTTAGTCGCCACAAAGCCGTTGCTGGCCACTTGATGTATTGCGCTTCCACGTGTGGCTACCCCCTCCGTCGGCGTCTTCTGATGGTGGCTACTACTTGAACGGTCGCTCCCACCAATGCAGCCAGTGACAGCAGCGGCACGCCGCTGACCGCGAACCAGTTAGGAAGCCATGGCATGTAACGTTGGAGAAACGTCCCGGAAAACGCTTCTGTCTCTCCTGCACGCAACAACAGCTCCCGTTGCCACCTAGTGAGAATACATCCACCAGTAAGCACAAGCGAGATGAGCTGACCAACGCAGCACGCGAAGAAGGCCCAGGCGAACAGGTCATCAAGACGGGCATGGCGGAACCTTCCTGTGAAGATCGCCAGACCACCCGCGACGGTAATCGCCACTATGAGAGCGTGAAGCAACGCGAGACCGCGCACGTACCAAATGTACTGGTCAGACGATTCGAGCCCCACCACTGCTGACTCCATCGTGCGATTCGAACGGGGTTCCCACCATCCTGAGCGCCTAACGATAAAGCTCAGCAGCCGCGGGGGCGCGGTGAGCTGTGAACCCCAGAATCGCTACATGCCCCCGCCGTCGGCTGCAGCGATTCGTTCGGCACGGTTGGCCCTCAAAGCGGCACATGAACCGCGCGGTTGCTCCATTCTGCTTGTTCGGTGCATGCCGCCAGCAGCAGGATTTCTTCAATGGCACGCCCAACAGGAAACCGGTCATTCAAGATGAAAACGCCGGCCATGCCCTTTCCTGCGGCCACTCGCTCATACGCGTAGTCCGACATGGTAGCGCGGTCGTGTGTCAGGACAATGCGGTTGTTCTCAGCGGCCCAGACCAGGATGTCTGGATCATCCGAACCGGCAAGGCCGACATCCTGCACGCGAACGATGTCGAGGTCTGGTTGACGCAGCAACAAGCCGCGCACGATGTCGCCATTGAAGTTCTCGTCCGTCAGCAGCCGCAATATGGCTGATCCTCACGGCTGTCGGTTGGCGAGCAGGCGAGTGCGGATGTCGCTCAAGTCGCCTTGCTGAATTTCGAGCCGTTGCCGAACTTCTTCGGCCTTTTGCTCGCGTCGGGCCAAGTACCCCTCGACTTCGCTGCGATGACGTAAGTAGTAGGCAATGACGGCGTACACGTCGGGGAGCGCTAGTGTGGAGTACCGCTGCACGATCGTCTCCGGGGTCGCGCCATCTTGGAACGCCCGAATGACCAACTCTAGCAGGACGCGTGAATCGCCCACGCGCAAAGCGCCGGCGGCATCTTCACGAAGGGGGGGCGCTTCGGCTTGAGCAGTGAAAGCCACGGTGCAGTTCTCCTGTTTGGTTCAAGTACCCGTTACGGCGTTTCATCCGATGCCGTAGGGCGGATCAGTTGTTCGGCCGCGGGGTCTCGACTGTCGGCATCACGACGCCAATTCTTGTACCCCAAGAGCGTGACGAATCCCTGGCCAGGATGACCAGTGATTACAATATCACCCTGAATCTCGTCGGAACAGGCAAGCACGAGCAAGTTGCGAGCCATCTCGATGGCCTCCTTATCTATTGAAAGGGGAAAAGCCCAGTCCGAAACCACGAAACCTATCACCGCCACGAGAACTCAGTCGCTCCCATCGCTGAAGCAGTACCGATGGTGACCGCGGGGAGCTTACTCCCCAACCAGAAAAAGCCGGATCCGACCGGGATTCTTGGCAGGAAGTGGCTGACAAGCTCAAAAAGCAGGTTATGCTGCGTCATAACTCACCCAAGACCCTAAAGGCTTAATCAACCTAGATGTGGAAACTCTGCCGGTTTTTAGACAAGCAGCCACCATTAGAGGTCACAAGCCAACATGTCCAGCAGTTTCTAACGGATTTGGCGGTACGACAGCAGGTCTCTGCCTCAGCCCAGAATCAAGCCTTCAACGCCCTACGGTTCCTCTTTCGACACGTCTTCGAGCGTGAGCTTGCGGATACCCCCAGAGCCAAACGCAGGCAGTCGATATCCACGGTGCTTTCTTGCCCAGAAGTGGCTTCACTCATCGGACAGGTGACGCCGCCCTATCAGTTGATGGGGATGCTCCTTGATGGATACGGTTTGCGTCTTTCAGAGGCTCTAGCTTTGCGGTTGCATAATTTCAACTTTGATACCGGTATGCTCACGGTGCAATTTGGTAAGGGGGGAAATCTCGGGCAGTGCCCTTACCCGAAAGTATTCAGGGTGAGATTCAAGCGCAATTGGAGCGCATCAAAGCTCTCCATTAGGAGGACTTAGCCAGAGGGTATGCCGGGGTATTTATGCCGGGAAATTTTGACAAGAAAGCCAAAGGAGCGGCGCGAGAGCTAGTCTGGCAATGGTTTTTCCCTGCTCCCAGCCTGACATGGGTCAAGGAAACAGGGGAACTGCGTCGTTACCATGTGCAAGAAACTGATATTCAGCGAGCCATCAAAGCTGCCGCCTTGAGGGCATGGATCCCGAAGCGAGCTCACCGCATACCTTACGCCACAGCTTCACCACCCACCTGTTGCAAGCCAATTACGATATCCGCCAGATCCAGCAGATGCTGGGTCACAGTGATGTCCGCACCACGATGATCTATACCCCCACACCATCAAGTCCGACCTCAAGCCGCTGAAAAGCCCACTGGATCTGTAACCGGTTACTCACCAAACCCATCTCTCGCTCCACTTGCTAGTGACATGCATCTTTAACCCTCTATCAGCGAATGAAAAGGAGATTGTTTCTACCGAACATCCGCCTCTCAATGCTCTGATGTTCTTTGCTTGTCACTCAGTTCTGAACAGCGGAGGGGGCCGAGTGAGCTACGAATCTGGGAAAGCCTACATACCCTGCCGGTCAGGTGCAGCGCCTGGTTCGGCGTGCTTTGCACTTCTGCCATTCGCCTCTCGCCACCTTCGGCACAGGTCTTCCGCCGCCCCGGTCCAGTCTGGGAACTGGAAGGTGAATCCGGACTGCAAAAGCCGGCCAGGGACGACCCGCCGGCTCTTTAAGACCAACTCGGTCTCCGTTCGGAGGAACACCGCCCCGAGTTCGAGCATCCACCGTGTCGCGGGCAGCCCCAACCGTGCCCCCCACGCCCACCGCAGGGCACGCATGAACTCACGGTTCGGCAGCGGGTTCGGCGACGCCAGGTTGATGGCCCCATCCAGCTCGTGATCGATCAGCCAGCGGACGGCCCGGGTGAAGTCCACGTCATGAATCCACGACACATACTGCCGCCCATCGCCGTTGGTGCCGCCCAGCCCCCATCGCACCAGCCTGAGCAACACATCGAACACACCGCCTCGATCCGGACTCATCGTCATTGCCGACCGCAACAGCACCTTCCGGGTGCGTGGCACGTCGGCGTCGTTTGCCGCCTGCTCCCACGCCTTCGCAACCTCGATACTGAACCGCCAAGTAGCCCGCGCCCCTTCCTCGGCCCCGCCGATGATCCCCATCGTCTCGTCGTTGGGCGCGTCATAGCGGTGCGCGTAGATCGTGGCCGTGCTGGATTGCAACCAAACCCGCGGTGGGCGAGCAGTGTTCGCTATAGCCTGTCCGACTACTGCGGTCGATTTCACCCGCGACTCAGTGATCTCGCGGCGATTGGCCGCGTTGTAGCGGCAGTTGACACTGCGGCCGGCTAGGTTGATGACGACATCGGCCCCATCGAATTCGTCTGCCCACGGACCGAGGGTTTCTGCGTCCCAGTGGACTACGCGGAAGGGGGACTTACTCACGCCGCGACTGAGGATAACGACTTCGTGCCCTTCGTCGGCAAAGGAGCGAGATAGGATCATCCCAACTTGTCCACTCCCACCTGGAATGACTACCTTCATCACTCACCATCCTCTTCCGCCGCCTAACGCTCCGGTTCAGCGGCCCGCCGCTGCGACAGGTTGTTAGCCCGTGGCCTCTTCTTCTCGCTCACCTTTGCGATGCTTCTTCACTAGCTTACCTGGCGGCGGATCGAACAAAGTATGCTGAACTGCTCTCGGTTCGTCCTTGCCTTTTTTCTTCTGGACGAAGTCTCCCATGGGCTCCCGTCCATGCTCAAGGCGCTTACGTGCCATGGGTGATGTCATCACTTGGAGACGAAGTCAGCCGGACTGTCGGGCTTCGGGTAGTCAGGGAATACCGAACCAAGGAGAACATCCTTTCCGGCCCGCTCAGGGCCTTCGCTCGTATACCCGCGCCGGTGGTCTCGGACTGCCTGGAAAAAGCGCTCGGTGAGATCGTAGCCCTTCTTGCTGATCGGGTTGAATGGCGTGTCCTCCGTCATCAAGCCGTCCACGCGCCCATAGGCATAAACGTTGTCGAAGAACACCAGCCGGGCGCCGTGATGTATGCAGGCATCAATGACATTGCGCATCACTTGGGGCCATTGCTCTTGCCAGATAGACGTGTCGTACTTCAAACCGGCTACCAAGTAAACAACTTTACTTCCTGATACGGCGTTTGCGGTCGCTTGGGCGTCCAATAAATCGGCCCCGACCGTCTCATCGGTCGGATTTACCTTTCGAGGATTACGGCTCACCTGTCGGATGGCCGGGGAAAATGAAACAAGTGCCCGGGACAGCTCTTGAGCAATGACGCCATTAGCGCCGAGTATCGTGTTCATCGCTCTCTACACTCCTCATACCAAGTCTTGTGGACGCCCAACGCCAAAGCTCAGTGGGCGGCCACCAAGGCCGCGCAGCGGCACCGGTGGCCGGCCGCTGGAAGGGCTGGTTCGGTGTCACGTGTCCACCACTGCCTCTTGAGGCGTGTCTCCCTGAACGGGAATGACAATTCCCACCCACTGTTCGCCGGTGGTCTCAAACGAAATGTCCCACTCAACAGGCCGAGCTTTCGGACCTTCAACCGCAAAACCGGCAAGCTTCACCACGGTAAAGATGTCCTCAGGCAACTCTTTATGGAGCCAACTTCTGATAACCTCCGCCAGTTTGGGGCGTGCGGCCGCAAGAACTCCCTCAAACCGGCTAGGAAGATCTAGGTAGAACTGACGCGATTCAGGCAAGGGGCCACTCTCGCCACCAAGTAGGCCGATGGAGACAACGCTTTGCGTCTTGGGGAAAAGTCACTCGCCTTCCCAATAAGACCGCTCCGGGGC
The DNA here is from genome assembly GCF_018304825.1 of Chloracidobacterium validum. Taxonomy (NCBI): domain Bacteria; kingdom Pseudomonadati; phylum Acidobacteriota; class Blastocatellia; order Chloracidobacteriales; family Chloracidobacteriaceae; genus Chloracidobacterium; species Chloracidobacterium validum. The sequence continues at coordinate 642,839 of NZ_CP072649.1, read as the reverse complement.
GGTCGGGATATACATGAACAGCAGGCTACCGAAATTCGGGTCGGTAATTCGCGGTGGCGAAAAGCGCAGTCTCAGGATATTCAGAAGACGCATCTCTGTGACACGGAACACCAGGGATAACCTGCGAAGGACGCGGCAACGAGCGGGGAGCGCGGACTTCGTCAGGTTTATTTCTTTGTTGGGTGGCCTTTCCGCCGCGACTCCACCGCCACCTCCACCAACGCACAGCTACGCGCGAACCCAAGGCCTCGCTTCAGGGAGGGGAACACCCGTGCGGTCGCAATGGCGAGAGACAACTCCGTGACGACCGTCTGCCCGAATTGCCTCACGATCTCGTCCCGAGCCTCCTCCTCGGAGCCGTCTCTGGCCAGCACGCCTTCCGCGAACTTCAGTACGAGCGCTACTTCTTTAGGCATCTGGTCGTGGTTCCGGTCTAGGACAGCCCTGATGATGTCCGGCTCGACTCCGTCGTCGAGCGCGGCGTTCACGGCGATCTGGACGCATGGACCGCAGTCCTCATCCTGGGTGGCAGCGATCCTGACGGCATGAATGAGCGCTGGATCGGACCGGCGGCGGTGCGCTGCTACCGGAAGGATCATAAGAAACTTCAGGAAGCCCGAGAACGACGTGTCGCCTAGCTGCCGCAAGTAGTCGGCCGGGACTCGCAGCTGCTGCTCTGCCTGACGCTGCACAAATCGGACGAATGCTTTCACTCGCGGCACCCCCTATGGTCTACCCAACGACTCAAGTTCAGTGACGGCGGCCACGAAGCCCGCCGATTGCAACGGCGATGGTCCGCCGCCGTTCGCTGCAGCGTATGGTTAGGCCACGTTACCAGAACTTCAACCACGGCTTCTTGCCTGATGACTCGACCCACTCACCGCTCGCGTTCCGCGTCCACTTCTTCGGAACTCCGTCGAGTCGAATCTCAGCCCCGGCAGCGTGATCAACAAACTCAAGCAGCTCGGGCGCGAACCAGAGCGTGTCCGTCCATCCTTCAACGTGAACATTGAGAGCCTCGTCCTTGGTAGGCTGCCCGATAACCGTGACACCAGTAATAGATGGCTTGGTCTCGCCGTAAACCTGACCGACCTGACCAGCTACGCCCAACGCTTCAGTCTCCGGTGTCGAACGCAACCGGACGTTATCGCCGAAGGTGATGTTTGAGGTTCTTTGCATTGGCGTGTGCGAGGTGGACTAACGTCTGTCGTGCGATTCTTTCATCCTGAACGTCTTAGCAATCTGCTGAAAGATTGGGATATAGGTGTCTCTCTGGGCTGTTGGTGTGATGCCTTGAATCACGCAGTATCCCGATTTATCGAAGAGCAAGATTTGGTAGATGGTGAGCGGCGTAGCCGCATTCTCTCCGACTCCGTTTGCTGTTGTGGCGAAGCCTGACAGCTTTCCAATGGTGATCGGGGACGTCTGCTCGACCGTGATGCTCTTGATGGTCGCAGTTTTGGACACACGATGCTCCGCGAATGCTCTCTGGTCGGCTATGGTGAGATCTTCGGACGCCGACAAACCGAGAACCAGGAACGGCTGATTCTCGTCTTTCAGGGAGAGCTGACCATCGGGCGACAAAATCATGTTCTGGCCCATAACCTTAGCCACTTGGAATGGAGCGACTGGTGTCACAACAAACGCGAGAGCATCGGCCGGGTCACTCCGTTTTCCGAAGGTAGCAGCGAGGATCGCTGCCTTGAGTTCTTCGCCCTGCTTCACCTCGGCTTTGGGGAACGCCGCAACGATGAGCGCTGTGCCACCCGGGCGTTCGATGGCGAGCATCCATTTCCGGAACAGCGTGCCGTAGGCAGGCTGTTCCACGTCAAGCAAAACCGCCCGCTGGCCATCAACTGTGACCGATGAGTGGTCGAGAAGCGTCATGCCTCGGTTCTGCATTTGCTTCTTGTTCGTGAACGCCGCCGTGACTTCTACATATGGCCCTGGGAGTTCTGAAACCATGATGGATGAGCCTGTTGACTTCTTCATGAATCCAGGGAATCGATCGGATACAACAAAACCCGCAGGAGGCGGGAGGCTCACCGATGTGCCAGGCACGGGCACGGCATTGGACGCCGGGGCCGTTGCATCGTTTTTTTGGGGAGGGGTCTGAGCTTCAGTCCGCGCATTCCCCGAGCAGCCCATGAGTACGGCTGCCAGTAACAGGAGTAGGTAATACTTCATTCTCATACTCATATCTCCTCTCGCACAACGTTTGAGCTGAGTGGCTGACCCCGGCGGAGTGGCTTGTCCCTAGAGGGGACAATACTGGCTGGCCCTGGAAGGGCCAAGCTGCGTAGCCGTAGCAGTCCGCTCGAGTGAAGGGTTAGGCTTCACCGCGCTCCCGCTGCGTGGCTCTTGACGCTGAAGCCCTCAGCTTCCTCCGGTGCTTGGAAGAACGACGAGACACAGACAAAGTCCTCCTCCGTCAGGTGATGGGAACCTTCGGGTCGCTCGGCGTTGCGCTTCGCAATCCGTGACAGACACGCTTCGTCGGGCGTGTTCACGCCGTGCAGGACGTGCGCAGCGCCTGCCTGCTCAAACACCGATCGGAACCAAGCTCGCCCGGTCCTTGTATTCGCCTGGAAGTCCAGCCGCGCAGACTGACCGGTTGTCAGTCGGTCCACGACAAGCGGGCCAACAACGGTCTTCAACTTCTGTGAGAACTTGATGTAGTCGCCGAAGGTCTTCATCTGATCGCCGAACAGTTGGGTGAGCCAGATGTCTTCGGAGATCAGGATCGCGCTGAACTCTTGCGCGACACGGGATGCGACAGTCGTCTTGCCGGCTCCGGCTTTCTGCAGAAGAAGTGAAGGGTTGGCAGACCGGACATACGGCAGTTGGTGGGGTCTGTGAGGCCTAACGTTCGAGCTGAGCCGCGCGCGGAGGCAGACCGCCGACTGGCCGCGGAGGGACGATAACCAGTGTGGCCCAGAGCAGCCAGGCGGTGGCTGCCGTAGCGCATCGGCTTGAGCGAGTGGTCAGTCCTCATTTCCGATGCTGGGCGGCCCAGGCACGTACTTGGCCATGATGCTGTGCCCAAGCCTCCCAAGTGGACACCGCCCATTGGCGTACAGCGACAAGATGCTCGCTTGCCGTTGTTGCAGCAAGAGGATGCATCACGGTTAGCCTGTACGCACCACGCGGAGGCGCAAGCCAAGTGAAGCGTCCGCTTTCTGCGCATACCTTGATGAGGGACGTTGCCTCGGTTGAACTCATTGCAAGTTCAAGTACGGCATGCAGTGAGATGAGATGAACGGCGACCGACTGCAAGGCCTGCGGCGAAGGTTTTCCTGGATGCTGAACAGCGTACGTGTCAACGGTCAAGCGGTGCGCTGCCATGTACGCAGGGTCCTGATACTCCCGAGCGAGCAGCTCGCCGTACTTTGCCCAACAAGAAGGGCTGGATTCAATGTAGCGATGAACCGGACCGTCATGCGCGGGAAGTTCGATGCCGCAACCTGAGCAAACAGTCGTGTTCATGAGGCCTAACGTTTTGGTTCACTTGCAGCCAAAGGCATAAAGCGCGCAGAGGCTTGATCGACGCCACATCGTCCTTGAGCGCTTGACCAGCCTCCCACAGATCAACGCTGCGCTGTGCGTTGAGCCAGATTCGGGGGCGTTGCCAAACAGCCGCGATAGGCGCAACGCCATCCCGGGGCTGAGCGCACGCCGCTCGCGCAGCAACTCATTGATCGACCGCCGCGACACGCCGAGCGCCTCCGCCAGTCCGGCGACCGTCAGGGCGTAGTCCGGCATGAAGTCTTCGCGCCACATCTCACCGGGCTGCGTGGGCCGCCGCTTCATCACACGGGAATTCGGGATACTCATCAGTCGTTGCTCCGGCTCAGTGGTAGTCGCAGACCTCGACATCGTAGGCGTCGCCATTGACAAAGCGAAAGCAGATGCGCCACTGGTCGTTCACCGCGGTCGCGTGCTGGCCCAAGCGGTCGCCCTTGAGCGCATGCAACGATTGCCCGGCGGCACCTTGAGATCGTCGAGCGAAGCGGCCAGGTCGCCATACTCGAGCTTGCGGGCGGCGCGCCAGGCCACCTCCGGCGGAAACCGCTTGGCAACGCCCGTCGCAAAGAACTCCTGGGTGCGCTTATCCGCAAGGGTTTTGATCACACGCCAGGCGTGCGGTGTCACATGACGCGTGTCAAGGCAACGCCGGTCCGAGTTCATGCGCACGTTAGGCGCGATCCTCTTTCATTTGATGCGGAGAAGTGCGGCTTAACCACCATGGGGCAAGAGCGGTCAACATAACAAGGGCGTAGTACACAGGACCGGAGACAGGGTCTCGCTGTGTGAAGACTTCAGCCACCGACATATGTCGAAGCCCCACACCAACGCCCACATCGGCCGCAAGCACCAGCCCAGCCGCGAGTAGTCCGACGCTGAGCCGGAATGCCGAGCGTTGCGAGGAACACAACGCTCGGCCAACCCATCGGCCGGCGAGGATGATCGCCGCAAGCATGAACGGAGCCTCAATCAGCTCCGCCGCACGCAGACCCAGCCAGGGCTCGAGCCACAGTACGCGAATAGGACCGAGGACAAACCCGATCCCAAACACGATGGCGAAATATACCGCCCCCACCATTGCCCACCGCACGAAGATCATGTCCTAGGCCCTGAAGCGCCTAACGCGTGAACTCAGCGGCGGCCCGTCAGGGCCGTCCGCTGCAATCGGTTGTTAGACCGCAGTCCAATTACCGAACTAGCGCATCCAGTTTGCGCACATCGAGACCGTCCTCACAATAGTATTTTCGGGCCAGTTCCAAGGCGGTAAAGCCGTCCTCATAAGCAGCGAAACCACCATCGACCGCCTTGTCCAGGTAGATGAGGCACCCCTCGACGGCGAAGAAGATCAGCCCCGGCTCCGGGGAGTCGTCCGTGATGACCAGCGTCTGAGCCTCGCCGGCGGGCTCGTACATGAACGTGCCGGGCTTTGCAACCCAGTCATGTTCCAGGTACCGCCACTGTCCACGTATCGTGAAGCCCCGAACGGCCCCGATGTGGTAGTGAGTACCCAGCGCGGCGCCGGGGAGAACTTTCACGACAACGCTGAATCCGCCGGACATGACGTTGAAGTGGCAGAGCTGAATCCAGACACCATCAGCAGACGGTACCTAGTGTGGGCCGTCTTCCAGATCAATGTTGGCGATGAAATGCTCCCGGCTTCTTTGATTCGGAGCGAGACCGTCGTTGAAACTGTTGAATGCGGTGATGGGCAACTGTGTCTCCTTTCATCGGTCGGGTGCATTGGGGTTGTTATGCCACCGTGCTAATCTCCACTAATCTCTACCAATTTTTCACCAGAACGTAGCAACTCTAGTGTTTTTGGTAGAACTGAACTCAATATCTCTCTTAGCTTCGCATTTGACGTATTGCCACAAGTTAACCAAATAATTTGTGGTGGTGAATCGAGTCGTTCGACTAAATCTACAAAATCACTGTCTTTAGTCATGAAAATAACCCCTTGAGATTTTGCAGCCTCAAAGATTTCTAGATCTTCGGCATTTCGCAACCCAAGGTCACGTAAAGCTAGTGCTGTTACCCCGAATGTATCTGCAATCCAAGTTGCGATCGCAGGTGACAAGTGTGCATCAATCCAAATCGTTGTCATGCAACTAAAACAGGATGATTGAGTTTACGTGAAGCGTAGACAAGTACTGCTCTCAAGTCATCCATTTCCAGATCAGGTAGTTCCTCTAAAATCTGTTCGGAACTTAGCCCTGCTGCAAATAGATCCAAAACATCAGACACTCGAATTCTCATGCCGCGAATACATGGACGGCCACCGCATTGTCCAGGATTTACTGTAATTCGCTCAAGTAAGTTGGACATTTGAAACAACCTCCGTAAGATTAGCACCTATCGAAAAGTACGTTCGTTTGTCTCCTCAAAAAAATAACCCATCGCTTTGATTTTAACATTCGTAATGCTATACGGTCTTGCAACATTCTTGAATAAAGTTTCTACGAACCTCTTCATCTATACGATTGAGCAAAAATGGTATGAAGATCAGGGTAGTTTCAATGCCACCATCAGTCAGGAAAAATGACCCTGCAAGCTGCGGTAAAGGGTTTCGATATTGCTTCACGTGTTGCCTCCTGACCGTGACGACGGGTTGCGACCTAACGTTTGAGTTGAGTGGCTGCCCCTGGCGGAGTGGCTTGTCCCTAGAGGGTACAATACTGGCTGGCCCTGGAAGGGCCAAGCTGCGTAGCCGTAGCAGTCCGCTCGAGTGAAGGGTTAGGCTTCACCGCGCTCCCGCTGCGTGGTTCTTGACGCTGAAGCCCTCAGCTTCCTCCGGTGCTTGGAAGAACGACGAGACACAGACAAAGTCCTCCTCCGTCAGGTGATGGGAACCTTCGGGTCGCTCGGCGTTGCGCTTCGCAATCCGTGACAGACACGCTTCGTCGGGCGTGTTCACGCCGTGCAGGACGTGCGCAGCGCCTGCCTGCCCAAACACCGATCGGAACCAAGCTCGCCCGGTCTTTGTATTCGCCTGGAAGTCCAGCCCCACCGACTGACCGGTTGTCAGTCGGTCCACGACAAGCGGGCCAACAACGGTCTTCAACTTCTGTGAGAACTTGATGTAGTCGCCGAAGGTCTTCATCTGATCGCCGAACAGTCGGGTGAGCCAGATGTCTTCGGAGATCAGGATCGCGCTGAGCTCTTACACGACACGGGATGCGACAGTCGTCTTGCCGGCTCCGGCTTTCTGCAGAAGAAGTGAAGGGTTGGCGGACCGGACATACGGCAGTTGGTGGGGTCTGTGAAGCCTAACGACAAGCTCAACGCCCCGGCACTCGGGCGCTACGATTGCAACCGCGACGCTCACGCCGGGTTCGCTGCCGCGCATGGTCCGGCGGCGTGGTCATCTGTCAATCGAGCCAGTCTTCAAGAAATGATTCAACTGTGCCTCCCAAGCCTGCATAAACCTCATGTAGTAGTCGGCAGTGAAGGCGGCTACGAACTCATCACCCGCAGGACCGATGCTCGTATGGCTGTAGCTAACATCCGCAAAACAACCGTCGCTATCTTCGGAAAGCTGAATCTCCAGCCGACAGGCTGTCACTCCGGGCACAATCCTTAACATCTCGACGAACCATCTCGTCGGCTCGTGGCGTGTGACATACCAAATCGCCTTTCCGAGTTTGTCCGGCGTGATGAACACGCAATCCCGCTCGGCAACGCCGGAAGTGCTGATGACAAGCTCCGGCGCCCAACCCTCTACCCACTCCGTCTCCCGCACCGGGCACAGAAGCGGAAAGACCCTGGCAGGTGGTGCGTGCAGTCTTTGCCTGTAGCTGTGTGTGGCGCGATTTGGTGTAGTGATGTGCATAGCCGCCTCACGTTTGAAGTCACCGGCCTGCACGGCTTTTCGTGCAGGTCTAGTGGAATGTTTGGTTAGGTTGCGGGCTTGACTGCTTCGATAGTTGCGGACACAACATAGTCCGTGATCGGCGCGTTTGGCGCCCAATCGCGAATGAACGATTTGCTCTCGCCCTTCGGAGAGACTCGAATTTCTTGAAAACCGGCTGTTTGCAGCATTGTTTCGATCTCCTCGACGAGCGATGCGCCAGCCATGCATCCGGTAAAGAGTGCCATGTCCTGGCGGATTTCCTCGGGGGGTTCGGCAAATGCAACGATATCAACGATCGCCAGCCGGCCACCGGGTTTCAAGACCCGATAGGACTCCGAAAAAACGCGCTGCTTGTCCGGCGACAGATTGATAACGCAGTTGGAAATAATCGCGTCTGCCGTCGCATCGGCGATCGGCAGCGACTCAATCTCGCCAAGGCGAAATTCGACGTTCCGATAGCTTCCTTTGGCTGCATTGGCGCGTGCCTTGGAAACCATCGCGGGCGTCATATCTACGCCTATGACCCGACCGGTATCGCCAACTTGGCGCGATGCCAGGAAGCAGTCGAATCCGCCGCCACTGCCGAGGTCGACGACGGTCTCGCCGGGTTGCAGGCTGGCGATCACCTGCGGATTGCCGCATCCCAGCCCCATGTTGGCACCCGCCGGAACCGAACTTGCCTCGGACGGCGAGTACCCCAGCGCCTGCGACAACGTGTTGAGGTCGGTACCCGTCGAACCGCAACACGCCGAGCCGGCGGTCCCGCAGCCGCAGCCGTCGCTTTCCGCAACCTGACTGTACTGAGTGCGAACAGCCTGGCGGATTTCGTCGCGCGTAACCTGACTTGCGACGTTTCCTCTTGGGTCTTTCGACGCCGGGCTGCTTTCGCCGCAGCAAGAAGAAAGTGTCCCCTCCTTATGAGGTGCCGAGCCAGATCCGCCGCCCACTTCACCTCCAACTTTGGCACCTCCAACTTTGGCTTCTGCGTCCTTGACGCAGCAAGCCGCTACCCCCTCAGGGGCCGGTCCGCCGCAGCATCCCCCCGCAACCTGGCCACTTCTATCAATCAATTGGGTATTCATATAGGATCTCCGGTAGTTGAGTTGCGGCATGTGCTGTGCCTACCCGTATATACGTAGATCGCCTGAAAAGGACGCAAAATTTGCTCAAGCCCCATCGCAGCCACAGCGCTTGTCTCGAACTTCGTAACCGACAATGCTATTTCGTCCGGTTTCTATCTCACAGCATTGCGATAAGCGTTCGCGCCGTTTCTCGCGACCGCGCTGGACTCTGGACTTTGCGCCTGACACGGAAATACCCAGCCAATCCGCAACCTCCCTTTGCGGGATTCCTTTGATCTCTGACAAGTCAGGGCCGTCCGGTAAATATCGGGCAGGCCAGCGATCATCGGTTGGAGACAGGAAGCCAACTCGGCGACGTAGTCCCGCTCTCGCTCGAGCGCCGAGAGGTCCTCGGGCAGTTCTTCCGTGGTCTTGTGGGTTCGGTAGTAGTTAGCGATGGCGCTGGCCCGCCACCCGGAACAGCCAGGCCGAAACACTCCCTGGCGACGTAACCGTATGCAAAAGCTGGCCTGCGCCTTAACGAAAACGTCCTGAAGGATGTCTTCCGCAACGTGACGTTCCCGGACGCGCCTAGCGATGTAGTTACGCAGTCGGTGTTTATGTTCTTGCCAGAGACCTGCGATTGGGACTATGTTGAGCAACTTAACGTTCGAGCCAACCCCGACCGCGGAGGCAGACGCCGACTGGCCGCGGAAGGACGATGAATGCTATGGCTGGAGCGGCCAGGCAGTGGCTACCGTAGCGGGTCGGGGGGGGAGCGAGGGGGTAGGGGCCGCACCTTGCACTGCTGCCTAATCAAACAGTCCGACTGCTAGTTCTGCCCAAACAACCGCGAGCACGGCCAACACGACCACAGCTACTGCGGCCCGCTGCTTCGATGTACGAACTCTCTGCGCGACGAGTGAGTACGACATGCCACTTGCAAAGAGCAGTAGGGCAGCGGCAAAGAAGTCACCAGGTCCCCAAGACACTTCTTTAGTAAACTGCATGGCGATCAGCGGAACAAGAAGCAAGAGAGCTGTGCCAAGTCCGACGTGTACTGCGGGTTTGATCAAGTTGCTGGTTGTCATGCGCATGCTCTTGCGGCTGAAGAAAGTGGTCAAGCATAGGCTAGCAAGCGCACAGCTTCCTGGCGCTTTGCGTGCTGTGAGAACGACCGCAGCGACTTCACGGGCTTGAGCGTGCGGCGCGGTCTCGGCTGCTGCGTGTTCTGAACTGCCGCACTGGTCGTCCTGTGCGGCCTAACCAGTGATTAAACTGCACGACATCAAACTACATCGGTAGTATATCCCCCAGCCTGTAAGGACGAACAGCAAAAACAGCCCATGTCCAGCCCCTACCAGCTATCTGAATCCGCAGATATTGTCCTCCAGAGCAAAGTTTAGTCAAGCTACATAGCGCAATTGGAGCGCATTAAAGCTCTCCATCAGGAGGGCTTAGCCAGAGGGTATGCCGGGGTATTTATGCCGGGAAATTTTGACAAGAAATCCAAAGGAGCGGCGTGAGAGCTAGTCTGGCAATGGTTTTTCCATGCTCCCAGCCTGACTGGGCCAAGGAAACAGGGGAACTGCGTCGTTACCATGTGCAAGAAACTGATATTCAGCGAGCCATCAAAGCTGCCACCTTGAGGGCAGGGATCCCGAAGCGAGTTTCACCACATACCTTACGCCACAGCTTCGCCACCCACCTGTTGCAAGCCAATTACGATATCCGCCGGATCCAGCAGATGCTGGGTCACAGTAATGTCCGCACCACGATGATCTATACCCACACCATCAAGTCCGACCTCAAGCCGCTGAAAAGCCCACTGGATCTGTAACCGGTTACTCACCAAACCCATCTCTCGCTCCACTTGCCAGTGGCATGCATCCTTACCCTCTATCAGCGAATGAAAAGGAGATTGTTTCTACCGAACATCAGCCTCTCAATGCTCTGATGTTCTTTTCTTGTCACTCAGTTCTGAACAAGGGCAGGCGGTGCGCAGCCTCAAGGTCAGCAACTTCGAGGCTAACACCTGTACGACGCCCCACCAGATCAGCCTAATTCGCCCCTGACAGCGCGACCCCGAGTCGAACGCACCTGCCGCGAAGGACGCGTAGCCATGTTCTGGCGACGAGAACTGGAGAACCAAGCCCAATTTGTCACGATAGAAGGCTATGGCATTTTCGAGGTCGTGACGAAGATTATTGACGTAAGAACCTTGCCTGGTGTTCTTTCTTTCCGCCTAACGACAAGCATAAGCGGCGGGAGCCGAGTGAGCTACGAATCTGGGAAAGCCTACATGCCCCGCCGGTCAGGTGCAGCGCCTGGTTCGGCGTGCTTTGCACTTCTGCCATTCGCCTCTCGCCACCTTCGGCACAGGTCTTCCGCCGCCCCAGTCCAGTCTGGGAACTGGAAGATGAATCCGGACTGCAAAAGCCGGCCAGGGACGACCCGCCGGCTCTTTAAGATCAACTCGGTCTCCGTTCGGAGGAACACCGCCCCGAGTTCGAGCATCCACCGTGTCGCGGGCAGCCCCAACCGTGCCCCCCCCCCACGCCCACCGCAGGGCACGCATGAACTCACGGTTCGGCAGCGGGTTCGGCGACGTCAGGTTAATGGCCCCGTCCAGCTCGTGATCGATCAGCCAGCGGACAGCCCGGGCGAAGTCCACGTCATGAATCCACGACACATACTGCCGAACTCCATCCCAAACATCTCGATGCAGAACGGAGCAACCTTGATCCGCCCGCGCTTGACCGGGCCGAGGGACGCCAACAGCGACTCCCACCGGGCGAGGCGGGCCGGTTCGTCCATCGTAGCCCGCAGCCCCAAGTCGTTGATGGTGGCCGACACTAGTTGGCCGGCTTGGTCGAACACGTACAGGGCAATGAACTCCTGGCCAGTGGCGGTCCCGATCTCCGCAGCGGGGACGAACGGGGTGGTCAGGAAGAACTGCCGACCGTCGAATCTCAGCCGCCGGCTGCGAGCGCATGGTTGGGCCCTTTCATAGAGCCTGCGCCCCAAAAAAGCAGTCCGGCACAAACGAACCAGAACAGCCACTGGCTTAGGAGGATATAGTCTCTCAGGCGACGACGTAACACCAGAAGCTGGATAAGCCATGCTAAGCCCCAAAGGGCGAAGAACATCGCTGTTGCCAAGGCCACCTCACGCTTGGCGGGTACGAGATCTGTAGCGCCCGGCGCGAACAGCAGCAGGGACAACACAAACAAGTCGGCCGTGACCAACTGAAAGACACAAAGGGATTGAACCCAGTTGCGGTCAACCGTGGTGGACTCTGCGGCGGCAGCGCCGTCCGGCACTGGCGGCCGCGTACTCAGCGCTTCACGGTTTCCAACAACCGTATGGGCCAGGAACACAATAAAAAAATGATTGCCTCAGCAATGAGGGGCGGAATGCTCATGACTCTCCTTCAGCCCAACAGCGAGCATCCGCCGCACGCGGAGCAAGCGGAGCGTGTCGGCATCCTCTTGATGATTCGCAAGAACATCATCGTGCCGACCTTCCCGCGTGGCGCAAGATCAGTCTCCAAGTGCTTTCTGGATCGCCGACTCTTCTGACTTTATCGCCTACCCCACAAGGTTGAAATGACGCTCAACATCAGGGATATGCGGACTGGCGAGCCGTCCGCGGGTCGCCAGTCCGCATATCCCTCTGGTTAGGCCCTACTTCCTATGGGTTCTACTCATGACTACCTTCCGCATGAATGCGAAATCCTTGTCTAGGCGAATATCGTGGGTCAGCACGTACAAGGGCCGCCCCGGAGCGAGGACACATGGTGCAAATTCCACTGGCAACAGACGCCGATCTGTCTTGATGAAGGCTTTGTATCCTGCCATGTGCAATACAGTGAAATTCACACCACAGATCTTTGTTCTATATGGGCTGGTTGTCGAATATTGACCGAGGTCATCAATGTATCGTCGCAGAGCCACGCCAAAGTCTTCAGGGCCTCCGGGATCACCATCTCGAATCATTGCGCGGACAGCATGCTCGTGCGGACCCAAGTCGCACTTCTGGAACACTTCGTGTCTGGATGCGGAGGCGCGCCATAAAACGCCGAGAAAGAAGAGCTTCAGTCTCGTGTAGTCATATTTTGCAACCGAATAGGCTACCGGCGTATTGGCGTTCGGGATGAGCGTGGCGGGGTCCACATCTTTCAGGAGCAGTGCCGCTCCGTAGTCATCATACTTCTTGAAACCGTCCTCGCATGTCTGACATAGGATGGTTTGGTCGTACACGCCGATCTGGGTTCTCTTGGGATGGATTCGTGAATCGGAGGAATACAGCTTGCTCGGGTACTTGTCGCCGCGACGAATATAGTCGTAGACGCTCTTTGGGTAGATATGCGCTTTGACAAGAAGCGCATCTGATTCACAGAACTTGCATCTACCTGACTTCATTATCACTTGGCTTGACGTTTGAGCTCAGGTCGCCGCCCGTCAGGGCGGTCGCGCCTGCAGCGAATGGTTGGGTAGCAGCGCGCTATTTGCCGGAATTTGCTCGCTCGCTGCCAAGCAACAGAACCTTTACGTCGCCATGCGCCGCCGTACTTGCCCACAGCAGATACGGCGCCAGGAACATCATGCCGCCAAAGAACGCGACCACTCCGAGCGCAACGCCACTGCTCGTGAACTGGTGACGCCATGCGACCCAGATTCCAGACAGGCCGAGGAACGTCATGAAGTCGACGTTGAACTGACCGGACCAGCTCATCTCGGCGATATTGCCAAAGAAGACAGGTAACAGGTTCCAGCCGTGGTTGATTCCGACCACCAACGTGTAACCAGTAAGTCCCAGCAGAACTGCAACCAAGTACACACGGAACAGAGCCATCTACTTTCTCCTCTGCCGAAGCTTCAACACGCTGCCCAACGTCACGCATCAGCGGCGCCGGAAAGCGGCGGCCTTTTTGCGCAGTCAAAAAGGATGACACTTTTTGGCGTCCGCTGCATGCCTTGGTCAGTCCCCCTCGCTTGACCACAAAAGAGTATTTCAGAGTTCTCCAACTTTCTCACATCTGCGAGCTATAAGATCATTCAGACTTTGACGCCACTTTTCTGGGTTATACCAAAAGCAGCCATAGCAGCCACGCTCGTCGTCCCAGGGTATATCTTCCGGCCAAATTGAATTACCCTTATAGAAGTAGTTGATTCCTACAAAAGTCCCGCGTGTACCCGTTTTCACACATCTCTCGCAGTAACGACTTTTCCAAAGATTGTGTTGGCGGGTAAGGAGCTGAAACTTGGCAGTGATTTCAGCGTCTGACATATTCGGATCGTTCATGCCTTCTGGTGACGACCATCGTACCTGTGGAAAGCGGTGGTCAACTTCTAGTTCTGCTGGTTCATATTTACGCTGGGTGATAGCTTCTACATTGCTATAGATTACCTTGACTCGCCTCTTTAATGTCTCAGGCAGAACAGAGCGCACCACCGGTGCAGTTGTAGGGGTGGTTGATGCCAGCTTTCTATGTACTGTGCTTTCATTACATACCCTACAATGGATGGTTTTGTTTTTTATTTCATAACCGTTTTGTCTAATGATTTGAATTGCTTTTGCCGGCTGAGTTCCAGGCAATTCATGCTTGCCACAGTGCCATTTTCCATCGGCTAGTATATGAAAAGTTTGGTATATCTTTGTACCTTTCCTAAATGGCAGTTCGTCCATTCCTGATACCTTTCCTGAAAAACATTACATATTCGTGTTTGAAAATATAGAAACCGCCAGCTAGAGCACGATAGCGCCAGATGTTTTCTAGATTCCGCTTAGCACGATTCCCCTGCATGTCCTTGACAACAATACTCTTTAAGCTAAAGCCTCGTCCTATTACCTCCTGCATGCAGTGAAAACCAAGTGGTATCCACTCGCTTGCTGCGTACATGTCTCCAATAACTAATACGAGAAACCGGCCAGTTTCTAGAAATGGCGTGACAACATCTACAACCTGACCAAACTTTTGTATAAAGGACTCGACAGAGGGACAATTAGACAAGTCTTCTGGTTGGTCAGAAAACTTGATTATTGAATGATAGGGTGGATGAAGGAAGACGAGCTGGACTTGTTCCTTGCCTATTTCCTCAACAGCATGTGTAATGACTCGTGGGGTGGATACAGTATTGCTACTATCACCTGTCAAAACTATTGTTTTGACATTATAGGGATTGCTTTGGCTAGCAATACGGTCATCTGCTTGCTGTGCAAGTTCAGGTTTGAGTTCGATCCCTATCCCGTGGCGACCAAGTCGGCGACATTCAATCAAGGAAGTGCCAGAACCCAAGAAAGCATCGAGTATAAGATCTCCACGTTTGGTGAAGCGCCGCATAGCCTGGTATGGAATCTGAGGAACAAAATTACCGTGGTAATCAGCAAGATGTGCTCCGCTTCTGTCACGTTCGGGAATCAGCCAAAGCGAATCGGTTGTTATGTCGTCGTATTCACGCCAGCGGTTGAGATCCAGATCATTCAAGGGCGATGTTCTCTTTGGTTTTGGGGTCTCTTGCTCTTCCGCACCATTATCCAAAGGATCGTGAAATAACGGTAAATTGTATGCTGAACTAGAGCTCTTCATAGTGGGTAGCCTAACTCAAAAATTTGTGTTCAATTTAATGTGGGAAGTGTTGTTGTGTAACGTTGAGGCGCAGTCACCCCTGGGAACCTAACCAGTGATTAAGCTGCACGACATCAAACTACATCGGTAGTAATCCGCCAGCCTGTAAGGACGAACCGCAAAAGCAGCCCATATCCAGCCCCTACTAGCCATCTGAATCCGCAGATATGTCCTCCAGAGCAAAGTTTAGTCAAGCTATATCAAGTCTCTCCAAGCCTGGTGGGAGTCTCGGATAACATGCAGTTTGTAAGGATATACAGAGCAACCCTCATGAGTAGTTTCCCAAGGTTAGTCCCAGGTTTGATGACGCGCCGAGACCCAAACATATCCCACCAGCACGATGGTCCGAATATCGGAAGTGGGTGCGCTTCTACCTGCATTTCTGTAACAAGTATGAGTATCAACCCGAAGCTCTTGGGAGTGTGTCGCCCTTCATCGCCAAGCTGACTTCCAAGGGACAGACGGTGGAACAACCGGCCGAAGTCCGGTGGGCGATTGGCTATTACAAAAACCTCCTCTCGCCATTTATTGAAAATTGAAAAGGGAAAAGCCCAGTCAGCCCAGAATCAAGCCTGCAACGCCCTACGGTTCCTCTTTCGGCACGTCTTCGAGCGTGAGCTTGCGGATACCCCCCAGAGCCAAACGCAGGCAGTTGATACCCACAGTGCTTTCTCGCTCAGAAGTGGCTTCTGCTCCTTGATGGATAATGTCCGATCATTGATACAGCGTTGCCAGTTCGCGTAAGCCGTCTTCAAATGTCACGGTCGGGCAGTAGCCCAAAGCGCGCTTGGCCTTGGCGATGTCAGCCAACGAATGGGCAATGTCGCCCGGTCGGGGCGGGGCATGGATGGGTTCGATGGCTTGCCCGAAAAGGTGATTGAGCTGGGCGACCAAGTCACCGATAGCAATGCGTCGCCCACAGGCAATGTTGAACACGTCGCCCTGGAAGCGCCCTGGCGTCATCATCGCCAAGAGGTTGGCCTCGACCACATTCGCCACCGGCGTAAAGTCGCGCGTCGCCGTGCCGTCGCCGTAAATCGTCGGGCGCTCGCCCCGCGCCATGACCGTCACGAATTTGGCAATCACCCCGGCGTACTGGTTGGTCGGGTCCTGGCGCGGGCCGAAGACATTGAAGTACCGCAGGCACAAGGTGTCCATCCCGGTCAGCGCCGCGTAGGCCGCCAGGTAGCCTTCGCCGGCCAGCTTCGTTGCCGCGTACGGACTCAGCGGCCGCGGCGGCATGGTTTCGACTTTCGGTAGCGTCGGCGTGTCACCGTAAATGCTCGACGACGAGGCGTACACCACCCGTCGGACGCTGGCCTGGGCTGCCGCATGCAGGAGGGTCAGGGTCGCAATTTCGCCGCACCGCTGCGCGGCAAAGGGGTCCAGGACGGAGCGCGGCACGCTGGGCAGCGCCGCCTGGTGAAAGACCACCTCGATGCCGGCGACGGCCCGCCGGGCAACGGCGGGATCCTCCAGCGCCCCTTCGATGAACTCGATGTCGTCGGCAACGGCAGCCAAGTTCCGCCGAAAGCCGGTGATGAGGCTGTCCACCACCCGCACCCGGTAGCCGTCACGAACGAGCCGCTCTGTCAAGTGACTCCCGATGAACCCCGCCCCGCCCGTCACGAGACAGTGAATGGTCATACCCGCCTCCCGATCACGGCATAGAGCGGATCCCCACCACCGGGACTGCGGTCAAGCGTCTGGATGTCGCGCCAGACCCCGGCCGCCTGCAAAAAGCCTTCAACCAACCGGCAACGCTGGTGGTCGGTGAGGGCTAGCCAAATGGCGATGGCTTTGGTCGGGAAACAACGGTTGGAAAACGTGATGACGAGCGGTCCACCAGGGCGTAACACGCGCCCGACGTCGCGCAGGACGGCGATCGGATGCGCCAGGTAGTCCACGGAAACGCAGAGTCCGGCGGCGTCCAGGCAAGCGTCCGGCAGGGGCAGGCATGGGTTGGCGTTCAGGTCATGTACGAACCACTGCGTCAGCCGCGGATTGGCGGCCAGCTCGGCCGCATTCAGGCCAATCCCGATGACCTGCCGATACGCTATGTCTTCGGGAAGGTGGCTTACCCAACTCGAACAGACGTCCAGCAGGTCGCCGCCGGCCGGAAAGTATTCGCGGTAAAGCTGGGTGACGGCGGCAATGGCGCCGGCATCAATGTGTGTGACGAAGCGCGGCTGGGCGTAGAAAATCGGGTCCGGGGATTCATCCCAGCGACGGAAGGCTTCGGGTGGCAACTGCGTCAGGTCGAGCATAGCGCCATTCTACAGCGACAATCCGATGATTTCGATGACCGGACGCTCGAAGGTGCCGGTCACCCGTACCGGCACCATTTGGCGCTCGCTCAACGCGCCAAGCAAGGGTAGCGTGTTGCCCCTGCCGCCGGTGACGAAGTTGAGCGGGAACCGCAGGTCGAAGTTGATTGGAGATGGGCGCTCCGCCAGCGAAACCGTCCCCTTGCCGGTCACTTGCCGACCTTCCTCAACGTCGCAGGTCAGTCCGTCGAGCTTGACCAGCGTGCCTTCCAACTCAAAGCGGAACGTCATCTCGCGGAAGGTCAGCCCGGTGGGGTTCGGGGGTGGCTCCGGCTTGGGCTCGGCCGGGCCGAGCAAGCGTTCCCGCAGTG
Source organism: Chloracidobacterium validum (assembly GCF_018304825.1). Lineage (NCBI taxonomy): Bacteria > Pseudomonadati > Acidobacteriota > Blastocatellia > Chloracidobacteriales > Chloracidobacteriaceae > Chloracidobacterium > Chloracidobacterium validum. The sequence goes on along the minus strand of NZ_CP072649.1, from coordinate 625,134 downwards.
AACCAAGCTCAAAACCACCAATCTGTGACGGCAGTGAAGGTGTGGTCATCGTGCGTCCGATGATACCCGGCCGCAGGCGCGGCAGGCTTCCTTCCCGGATGACCACGTCGCCTGACCCGGTCAACCCCTCGAACCTTTGCGGCTCGTACGCATACTGCCCGATCACGTCTAGCCGAAACGTCCCCCGACCGGTGACGGCCGGCGTTTCGGGGGGACGAGCCAGTTGCTCGGTCGGAAGGTCGGTCAGTCGCCCGGTGATGGCAAAGCCAAGGCGTTCCGGCGCGAACGTCAGACGCGCGGCCGTGGCGTCCAGCTTGCCGCCCAACCAATCCGCTGTCGTACGGCCAAGCGCCACGTCACGCCCCCGAACCTGCCCGGTCGTATGCAAGTGCTCGAACGCAAATGGCGTATCGCTCCAGCGCAGCGAGCAGTCGCTCACCGTCAGGGTTTCGATGGTGAACGTCCCGGCATCGGCCGGCGCCGCGGCGTCAGTTGCGGACAGAAACGCCGTGGCGAGGTGGCGCAAAGCCGGGACCGAGGCTGCCGGAGACGAGCTTGCCGGGCCGGCCGTGAGGCGGATGGCGGCCTCCTGCACGGTCAGGTGCGTGAACGTTGGGCGCTGGCGAAAGAGGTTGAGCCATCCAATGCCGAACTCGGCGCGGCGAATGGTGCCGGTCAGTCGGTCTTCCGGGCGGTTCTGACCAAGGGTGGCATCTTGGACGGCAATCGTCAGCGGGAGAAACGACGTGGCTTGCGCCTTCGCCAGTTGAACCGGCGCGCCGAGGGCCTTGCTCAAGAGTCCTTCCAAACGGGGAACGAGCCAGCGACTTGGGATGAGCCGTGGCGCGCCGAACAAAAGCAGGAAGACCCCGACCGGGACGGCTCCCCCCGCCAGTAAAAGCCACTGCCACCGTCGTGAGACGGGGCGGCGCGTCGGTTGATCAGTGGCCGCCATGCTGCTCAACCTCGGCTTTCAACTGCTGGAGCGCCAGGGCCGCCGCCGCTTGCTCGGCGGCCTTACGACTCGAACCATGGCCTTCACCAAGCAGGCGGCCTTCGACACTCACCGTGACATGAAACGTCGGCCGGTGGGATTGTCCCTCGACCGCCACCGTGGCGTAGCAGGGTAGTGGACGACGCTGGAAGCGCAGCCAATCCTGAAGCGCCGTCTTGGCGTCAAGGGCGGCAATGCGCGCGAAGTCGAGCGTGGCTACCTCGTCGGCAAAGATGCGCCGCACGACGGCGGCGGCGGCGGCAATGCCGCCATCGAGATAGATGGCCGCGATGACGGCCTCGAAGGCGTTTTCAAGCAGGGTTTGCTTGCGCCGGCCGCCCTGCTGTTCCTCGTTGCGCCCAAGTCGGAGGGCATTGCCTAAACCAATGCGCGTCGCGGCCTGCGCCAGTTGCGTTGAAGCAACCAAGTGACCCTTGGCCTTGGCCAATTCCCCCTCCGTAGCCGTGGGAAACCGCTCAACGAGCCAGGCGCAGATAATAAAACCTAAAACCGCATCCCCTAGAAACTCCAGGCGTTCGTTATGTGGGCTAGGGGGATGCTCGGTAGCATAGGAACGGTGGGTAACGGCCTCGACGAGTAGGTTGCGTCGAACGAACGAATGGCCCAGCGCTTCCTCAAGCTGGGCCATCTGAACTTCGAGGGCTTGACCGCTACGTTTAGCCATGAGCGTTGATGCCTGTAATGGCAAACCCACGGCCGGTCGCCAGCCGGGCGTCACCCGCGCGACCGGCCCTCAGGGGGCTATGGCTGGCAGCTTGATTTGAAGCTTGCCAAGTATTCAGCCAACCCATCTTGCTTGCCGTCGTTCCAGATTTCATAAGCCTCTTCAAGCTCTTTGCGGGCGTTGGCGACAACCGCTTTGTACGCATCCTTGTTGGGAGAGGCTTCGGCAATAAGGATGCCACGCGCAAAAAATTCCGATGCCTTTTTGGCTTCGTCCTTAGCTTCCTGAAGCAGCTTTTGACCCTTTTCTTCACCTTGGGCTTCGGCCGAGAGCTTGTTGAACACACCGGCTTTTTCATCGTACCGCGCGTTGTGGATTTGCCCGAGCAGGAAATAGACGTCGGGATAAGCGTCGCACTTTGCTTCGATAGAAGCCAGAAGCGACTTTTCAGCTTCGTTATTGCGTTTGGCGGTGAAGTGAGCCAGGGCCTGGAGACGGTGGAAATAGGCAATGAAGCCGGGCTTGACTTTGTCCCACGTCGTTGTTTTGGCGTCGTAGAGCATGGCTTCAGACTTGTTTTCCTCGACGACCAGCCTGAGGGCTTTGGCTGCGTACTTGGCAGCTTCGTCCCACGCGGGAGCCGCCGTCGGCGAAACCCCCTGCTTCAAGGCTTTGCCTTCGGCAAGCGTCGTCAGTTGGAACGCAAAGAAAAGATCAGTCTCCGGGACGGAAGCCACGTACTCATCGGCAATCTTGACCGCGTTGGCCAGGTCGCCGGCTTCCTTGTAGCGGGTAAATAGCGCATAGCGAGCCGCATTGACTTGACCTTGCACATACTTGACATAGGTTGGTGTCGGTTCAGACTCAAAGAACGCGCGCGCCAGTTCAAGTTTCTTTGCCGGATCCTGCTCAGACTCAATTTTTTTGTAGTCGTCGTATTCCTTGCGCTGCTTGGCAGCGTTGTCTTGTCCCTGAATCGCTCCGCCCACATGGGCGACAGCGACCGAACCAAGCGGACCTGCGGTGAACGCGAGGCTCAAGACAACAATCGAAACGGTTTTCATGGCAAACAAGCTCTCCTCAAAGTGGTTCAAGATGGGTTCTCTGGTGAGTCGGCTAGCGCCGAGCGCAACCTGTACTGGGGGGCGTCAATCCAGCCCTCCGTTAATTTGCAAAACCGCGCTAATGCTACGATTGGCACGCTGTGTAGAGATGCTGGCAAGCCAGCTTGGGTTTGTCAAACGTCTGGCAACGTGGAAAAGTTAGGTGTTTCCCATAAGCGTCCCCAACCCACCGATGAATCGGGGTTGACGCGCAACGGCTGTGATGTATAACGCGCGCTGTTCACTATGCGCTCCCGTACCTCGCATTCTTTCCGAAGGAGAACAAAGTATGGCTTCTGTGCGTGTCCCGTACAGTAAAGAAGATGACTATGCTGATGACATCATTCGTCAGCGGCAGGAACTGGTGCAGCAGCGGACTGGTGAGCCGCTCCAACACATCAACCGCTATTCGTTTGACCCACATGTGTGCCGGGGCAACATAGAAAGCTTCATCGGTGTCGCGCAGGTTCCAATTGGGTTGGCCGGGCCGATTCTCATCCACGGGGAACACGCCCAAGGGGAGTTTCTGGTGCCCATGGCGACTTCGGAAGGCACGCTCGTGGCGAGCTACAATCGGGGCATGAAGGCGCTCACAATGGCGGGCGGGGTGCTCTGCACGGTCTCTGCCGACCAAATGCAACGCGCCCCAGTGTTCATTTTCCAAAATGCCCGCGACGCCCGTGACTTCGCTGACTGGTTGCGAGAAAACTTTGACCAAGTCAAAGCGGCCGCCGAGTCCACCACCCGAATTGGCAAGCTGCTCAATATCGAGTTCTACCAGTCGAACAAGTTTCTCTACACGCGCTTCAACTACTCAACCGGCGATGCCGCCGGCCAGAACATGGTGGGACGGGCAACCTACGCCGCCTGCCAGTGGATTGTGCAAAACCAGGGGAAAGTCGTCCGCTGGTTTTTGGAGTCGAACTTTGCCACTGACAAAAAAGCGTCACAAATCAACAGCATCATGACCCGCGGCAAGCGCGTCACGGCCGAAGCCACCATTCCCGGTGACTTGCTCCGGCAGGTGATGCGCACCTCGCCGGAGTCGCTGCACTACCACTTCCAGGTGCAGTCCATCGGTGGCTTCATGTCGGGCGTCAACAACAACGGCGCACATTCGGCCAATGGCGTGACGGCGATGTTCATTGCGACCGGACAGGACGTGGCCAATGTGTCCGAGTCGTCGGCCGGGATTCTCTACTGCGAGCGTACCCCGGAAGACGCGCTCTATCTTTCGATGACGATTCCATCGCTCATCGTGGCGACCTATGGGGGCGGCACCGGGCTGCCGACTCAGAAAGAATGCCTGAAGTTGCTTGGCTGCGATGGGCCGGGTAATGTCAACAAGCTCGCTGAAATCGTGGCGGCGGTCGTCCTGGCCGGTGAACTCTCGCTCGCTTCGGCCATTAGCTCGCATGACTGGGTATCGAGCCATGAACAGTACGGGCGTAACCGATAGCTCCCCACATCGGTAGCCTCCCTGGAGCCACGCTCAATCTCCTGCGTTCGTGAGTCACGGCAACTGGCGCTTTCGCGCCGGCTGTGACTCGCCTGAACGTTGAATCACAAGCAATGTCTATGAATGAACAATCATTGGCCGTCTTTCCTTCCGACGCTGCCCCCGCCAATCTGTCCTCGGCGCGCACCGGACTGGCAGCCCACCTAGGAATCGAGTTTACGGAAGCGTCGCCGACGTTTCTGCGGGCGCGCATGCCGGTTGATGAGCGAACGAAACAACCCTTCGGCCTGCTTCACGGCGGGGCCTCGGTCGCCCTGGCGGAAACACTCGGCAGCGTGGCTTCCCACCTTGTCTCACCAGAGCGAATGATCGTTGGGCTGGAAATCAACGCGAACCACATTCGCGCCGCGCGGGACGGCTACGTTCACGGGACGGTGACGGCACTGCATATTGGTTCGAGTACGCACGTCTGGGACATCAAAATCCGTGACGATGATGGACGGCTCGTCTGTGTCAGCCGGCTCACGATAGCCGTTCTCAATCGCCCGACGCCCCCGCCGATGGTCTGACCATACCGACAGCGTTCGGGCCCCCTGGCTGATTTGGTTCGGCTCTGGTTCGGCAAGTCCGGCTGGATGGTTCGCGGACGGCGTCCGCGTCGCTTTGACATGCCCTATGCCTAAAAAAACAAAAGCTCAAAAACTCCGGGCGCAACAGCGCCAGGTCGTCAGTGAGCGGCCGGTGCTCACCCCTGCGCCCGATGCTTCCACCGCCCGCTCGGTCTGGGGACGTTACCTTGGACTGCGCTTTCTACTTCATGTCCTGCCGCTTGACGAGAACCACCAGGATGTCGCCCTGCTGTGCATTGACGAACTACGCGATGGCATCATCAAAGTCTTCTTCGACCGGTTGACCGTCGAGCAGCTCAACCAGTTGATGTCCGACACGCCCTTCCGCTGGCTTCCGGCCGACAAGCTCCAGTGCGCGCGGGTCATTGCGTTCGGCAAGCGTATCAATGACTACATCGAAAAGCCGCCCCCCGACAACTTTGCGGATTTCCTGAAGCGGTTTGATGATCTGCCGACGGTATCGCTGCTCCCGGGCGTATTCTTTTGCCCGGTTCTGGATGATCCGCTGCCGAGCATCTACACCGAGCAAATCAAGAAAAACGCGCTGGGCGGGATTGACGCCTACTATATCTCCGACCGGGCGCAGAAAAAGCAGCTCGGCGCACGTCATCCGCGGTACGCGCTGCCCCAGCACGTTCGCTACCGGACGGCCATCCTGGAATCTGACCGGCTCACGCTGCGTCCGGCCGGCTGGGATACCCCAGTGCGCGCCATCGCCAGCGAGGGGCTGGAAGATGCCATCGGGTTGGCCATGACGCAAGACTTGGTGCGTGGCACGATCTTTTCCATCGAGCGCCACCTTGCCGATGCGACCGTTCCCAACCCAACCATCCTGGATGAGGACGTCCAGGAAGCTCTGAACGAGGCGCTGTCGGCGACGGCGGCGGCGACTGAGATACCGCTCGACCACGCTTCGCTCACGGTGGCGTTTGTGTTGCAGGCGCTCGATGAGGGGATCGCGTTGTGCAAGCAAATCCACCGCGAGAATACTGAGCGCGAGATGGACCTCGCCGTTGTCCGGCGGGCGCTGGAAACCTGCCTTCAGAACCTCCGTCGCCCACGCGGTCTGACGACCGGCCCGCGGGCCTACATTGACCACCTGGCGCTGACCATGCGCTAGCGCGGGGTAGGTTGGTACGGGAGCCCATCGTTGAAAGCCGTTGACTTTTGGATGTGCTGGCGCGCACAACTAATAGCGTCGAAAGTGGCTATCCTACGAGCCGACCCTAAGTCCAAGGAGTAAGGCAATCAAGGAGTAAGGCAATGAAGCGGGAATCATACTTGTTATCGAATGGTCGGGGCATTGTTTTCACCGAGCGCAAGCTTTGGTTGACCCGGAATGGTGAGTTGTCCGACGTGCTGAAATCCTTACTGGCCGTCGGCTTTGCGGTTGTGTCATTCGTCACGACGATGGCGGCCGCGGCCGGTCTGGGGCAGGGCTTCTCCTTGGCCGGGGTGGCGTGTCTCATCGCCGGTAGCGCGGGGCTTTACACGACCTGGTTGTTCTTTCGCCAGGCCATGGGCGCGATTGCCGGCCTGCCTGAACTGGTGATCGAGCGAGCTGGCGACCGCTTGGTGGTTCTTGGCACACCGCACGATGCGGCTGCAGCCCGCTTTTTCGGCGCGTGGGGTGTTTTGGGTATTCGCCAGGGCGACCTTGAAGTGCCGCTTTTGAAAGACCTCGATGCCGATGAAGCGGCCTCGTTGGCCGCGCATCTCAATACGACGATGCTGGGGGATGTGCTGGGGCTTGTGCCCCAACCGGCCGCCGAGCCTGACCGGGCTCTGTCGGCACGGGCATAGTGAGGACGGTCTTGAAAAGCATCCGAGCAGTAAAAATTCTAAGCGGTGAGCATTTCTAAGTGGTGAGCATTGCCAAAAGTGATATTTCTCACATAGCATCTGGCATACGACGCCTCCTCGCTGGCATGTGCCTAGAAGCTGGGCTGGCCGGTTTGTGGCCGTAGGCGAGGTTGTGAGATTCCACTTTAGGAGCGCGGCGGCTGCAACAGCCAGCGCCGAGGATTGTCACCATGCCTCTTGAACAAGTTATTCGTGATTGGAAAGTCCGGCATTTGGAGCCATCGCGTCCGGTCATCGTCACCCCGGACACCTCGCTGGCTGAAACCATCAAGGGCATGATGGCCGAACGGGCCGGCTACGCTTTCGTCTGCGCGGATAGGCAATTACTGGGCATCGTGACCGAGCGCGACTACTTACTCAAGGTGATCGGGATCGAGTCAAGGTATGATGCTCCAGTCAGGGATTTTATGACCCCTAACCCAACGACCATCCGTGAAGACGCTTCCATCATCGAAGCCATGCGCCTGATGGACGCCGGCAACTATCGGCACTTGCCAGTTCTCAGCCCGGATGGCGACATTCTGGGCGTGATTTCGACCCGCCACATCATCAGTTTCATCGTCGAACATTTCCCGCAAGATGTCGTCAACCTCCCCCCGAAACTCGACCAAATCAGCCTGACCGTCGAGGGCGGTTAGGGCTGTTGTTTTCCTGCGGAAAGCCAGCGCGCTGACCGCTCCCTGAGCGATAACCGACGCATTTTTTGAGCCACTGCGGAGTAGATTCCGATGTCATCCACAGCCATCCTTGGCAACACCGAGGAAAAAATCCAGGAAGTCACGTCTGTCACCGTTCGTTTCGCCGGCGACTCCGGCGACGGGATGCAGTTGACTGGGACACAATTCACCAACACTGCCGCGCTGCTCGGCAACGACATCAGCACCTTGCCGGACTTCCCGGCCGAGATTCGCGCGCCCCAGGGAAGCTTGCCTGGCGTGTCCGGCTTTCAAGTCAACTTTTCGAGCATGGACATCCGTACGCCCGGCGACGAGCCGGACGTTTTGGTGGCCATGAACCCGGCTGCGCTCAAGGTCAATCTCCCCGACCTGCATGAGGGGGGGATTCTGATTGTCAATGAAAACGAGTTCATCAAGGCCAATCTCGACAAAGCCGGTTACACGTCAAACCCGCTGACCGATGGCTCGCTCAAGGGCTACCGGCTCATTTCGATTCCGATCACGGACTTGACCTACAACGCCCTGGCCGATGTCGAGATGACCAAGCGCAACAAAGAGCGCTGCAAGAACTTCTTCGCCCTCGGGATTGTCTTTGCGCTCTTTGACCGGCCGCTCGAACCAACCTATCGGTGGATAGAGCAAAAGTTCGGGGCCAAGCCGGAGATTGCCGAAGCCAACCGGCGCACGCTCAAGGCCGGGTTTGACTACGCCGATACGACCGAGATTTTCACGACGCACTATCGGGTCCGGAAAGCCAGCCTGCCACCGGGCAAGTACCGGAAGATTACCGGTAACGAAGCGGCGGCGTTGGGCTTCGTGGCGGCCGCAGAACTGGCGGAACGGCCGCTATTTTACGGTAGCTATCCAATCACGCCCGCCTCCGACATCCTGCACGAGCTGTCGCGGCTCAAAAATTTTGGCGTCAAGTCGTTTCAGGCCGAAGACGAAATTGCCGCCATGGGCGCGGCCATCGGCGCCGCCTTTGCCGGACATATCGGGTTGACGGGGACGAGTGGCCCAGGCGTCTGTCTGAAAAGCGAAGCCATCGGACTGGCGGTCATGACCGAGCTGCCGGTGGTGATCGTCAACGTACAGCGCGGCGGCCCCTCCACCGGGCTGCCGACCAAAACCGAGCAATCCGACTTACTTCAGGCGCTTTATGGGCGCAACGGTGAATGTCCGGTCGCCGTCGTCGCGCCATCCTCGCCCAGCGATTGCTTCAACATGGCGGTCGAGGCCGTGCGCCTCGCCGTGACGTTCATGACGCCGGTTTTCTATTTGTCGGACGGGTATATCGCCAATGGTGCGGAGCCTTGGAAAGTCCCCCAGTTGTCCGAGCTTCCGGCGATGAAGCAGGTTCTGCGGCAGGACCCGACGGGCTTTTTGCCCTACGAGCGCGACGAGCAAACGCTGTCCCGTCCGTGGGCCGTGCCGGGGACGCCTGGACTGGAGCATCGCATCGGCGGGTTGGAAAAACAGCACCGCACCGGGAACGTGAGCTACGACCCGGCCAACCACGACTTCATGGTTCGCCTGCGCGCCGAAAAAATTGCCCGGATTGCCAACGTCATTCCCGATCTGGCCGTGGAAGGCGACCCGGAAGGCGACCTACTGATTTTGGGCTGGGGTGGAACGTACGGCGCAATTGCGACGGCGACGGAAGAACTCCGCCGGCAGGGCTACCGGGTATCGAACGCCCATTTGCGCTACCTCAACCCATTTCCCCGCAACTTGGGTGACGTGCTCAAGCGCTTCAAGCGCGTGGCCGTTGCCGAACTCAACCTAGGGCAGCTCAACCTGCTGATCCGCGGTATGTTCCTGGTGGACAGCGTGAGCATCAACAAGGTTGCCGGCAAGCCGTTCAAAATCTCTGAACTCATCGCGCGCTGTAAGGCATTGCTGTAGCCGCTTCCTTCGCGGCACGGGCGGCTCCCATCGGCGTCGCGCAGTCCGACAGGCTTTCATACGGGTCACATTATTATGACTGAACTTCTCAAGCTCGCTGGCGCATCCGAAACGCCTCTCAATCTGCAACGGACGGATTTCATTTCCGATCAGGAAGTCCGCTGGTGTCCCGGCTGTGGGGACTACTCGATTCTTTTCCAAGTCCAATCGGTACTCCCCAAGCTCAACATTCCCCGTGAGAATCTCGTGTTCGTGTCCGGCATCGGCTGTTCGAGCCGATTTCCGTACTACATGAACACCTACGGTTTCCACACCATCCACGGTCGCGCGCCCACGATTGCCACCGGCATCAAGGTGGCCAATCCCGACCTCTCGGTTTGGGTCATCACCGGGGATGGGGACGGGCTATCCATTGGCGGCAATCATTTCATCCATGTCATGCGGCGCAACCTGGATGTCAACGTCCTGCTGTTCAACAACCGCATTTATGGGCTGACCAAGGGGCAGTATTCACCGACGTCGGAATTCGGCAAGAAAACGAAATCGAGTCCGATGGGGAGCATCGAGCGTCCGATCAATCCGCTCTGCATGGCGATTGCTTCCGAAGCGACTTTCGTGGCGCGCTCGATTGATGTGGATACCAAGCACCTGGCCGCGACTATCGAGCGGGCGGCGCGGCACAAGGGGGTGTCGTTCGTTGAGATTTACCAGAACTGTAATATCTTCAACGATGGCGCCTACAAGCCGATCAGCGACAAGGAAGTGCGCGCCGATAACATGCTCTACCTGGAGCATGGCAAGCCGATGATCTTTGGCAAGGACCGCAACAAGGGCATTCGGCTCAACGGCATCAAGCCGGAAGTCGTGACGCTTGGGGAAAACGGTGTGACGGCCGACGACTTGCTCGTTCACGATGAAAACGCCGAAGACCCAACGCTGGCCTACCTCCTCACCCAGATGAACTTTCCAGAGTTTCCGGTGCCGATGGGTGTTTTTCGGAACGTGTTCAAGCCGACCTTCGAGGAACTCACGGCGCAGCAGCTTGAAGTGGCCCAGGCGCGCGGCCGGGGAAGTCTGGAAAAGCTTCTCAATAGCGGCGATACGTGGGTCATTGAATAGGCTTTGGGCCGGCGTTGGAGCAACTTGGGGCATGCCTTGACCGGGCATGCCCCAAGTTTTGATGTCGTTTGGGCCCACGCCGTGGTTTTGGGCGTCACCCAACCGGTCCCGGCGCGCCTTGTCGCAGCGCTCAGGGCGTGTCCTGTGCCACAGGCGACGCCGCCCGCTGACCACACTGCCGAAGCAAGGTTGCCAGCGCCAGTGTCACCATCAGCCCGGCTACGGCAAAGAGTGACCAGTCCTCCACCCGCAAGCGCAGCCAGCTTGGCGTGGCCCGAAAACTCGACCAGGCGCACCCGGCAAAAGCGACGATAGCCAGCCAGGCCAGGCGACGTGGCTTTTCACTCGCAAGCAGCGTCGCGATGGGGAGCGCCAGCAGGGCAAAGTGCGCCACCCAGCTCAGCTTGGCTGCCAGCACGCACCCGCCAGCGGCCAGCGCGGCAGCCGGATAGGCGGACGCGCCGCTCAAGTGTCGTCCGGCATGCCCAACCCAGAACAGCCCGCCGGCCCCGACCAGCGCCAGCGGCCAGTACGGCAGGTCATCGCAGCCGAACCACGCCCGCCCGACCCGGAGCGCCGCGCCGTAGAGCGATTGATTGCTCGGCGTGGCGAAATCAAAGCGCCAGCCCTGGACGACAATGGTTGCATACCAATCGTGGAGGATCGCCCACCGTTCTGAGCCAAGCGCACCGGCCGACAATCCGTTCAGCACGATTGCCCAGGCTGCCCACCACCCGACGATGCGCCAGGCGCGGCGTCCGACAAAGTAAGGGATGAGCAGCGCCGGGGTCAGTTTGATGCTGGTGGCGACTGCCAACGCGAGGCCGGCCGTGCCGCTGCGCTGCCGCCGGGCATCGGACACCACGGCGAAGGTGACGAGCGCCGCAATCCAGATGTTGACCTGCCCCAGCAAGACATTGCCGATGAGTAGCGGAGCCAGGCTCACCCACCACCAGACCTGACGCGACCCGGGTTGCGGCTGGTTTCCAGCAACGGCAGACGCCAGGCGCGCCAACCAAATCCAGCCACCAATGTTCCCGACCGCCCATAGAAATGCCGCAGTGGGGAGCGGAAAGACCGTGAGTGGACTAAGGAGTTGCGCAAATAGTGGTGGGTAGAGGTAGGGCGTTGCCGCGCGAATCGAAATGACGTAGGGGTTGCCCGCGCATTGCGCTTGCTGGGCGGCCGCGTAAAACACCGTGAAGTCGTTGCCGTAGCGATCAGGGGTCGTCCCGCTGCGAGCCGCGCCGATAGCGCATAGTGCCAGCAACCCACTCGCCAAAGTAACCCGGTAGGCAAGCCCTAAGTGAACTAGCCGTTCTGCTCGCACGGCTATGGCCCTGGCGGTCGCCCGGTCCGTTCCGGTTCGGGGCGTTCTGGCGGTCGCCGTTGAAGCGCGCCGGGCGGCGCGGTGCGTAGCTCATTGAGAATGCGCAGTTGCTCAGGCGTTAGAAGCGTCCGAATCCGATACTGCATGCGGGCGCGAAGCTGGATGAGCGTGGCCTCGGCGTCGGCCAGGGCGCGCGCCCGTTGTTCAACCTCTTGCTCACTGGCTTCTTCCCCGTAAATGGCTTCATTCAATGCCCGGCGGCGCTGAAAAACTTCACGCCGGGCCAGGTTCATTTCCGGGCCGGTCTGACGCCGAACGTCCTGCATGCGGCGCATTTGCTCAGGCGTCAACCCCAGCGCGCGCACCAGCAAGCGCGATTCGTAAAGCGCGGCCGGCAGTTCCGCGCCCTGGCGCAGCATGGAAACATCGGGGTCGTCGGTCGGCGCGGGCCGGTTTTGTTGAGCCAGGGAAGCTTGGCTCAGCAGTCCGCTACAGAGCAGACCCAAAAGCAAGCGTCCGCACATTCCCAACCGCAACCAATATGGCATGTTTGTGCACAGGCTGTTCATCATTGGTTTGAAGCGCATCGTTCTATCCGTCGGTATGGAGTTTACCAGTCAGGAAAAAGTCGGAAAAATTCTCACCTGGCCCAGCCACAAGCGGCATTATGCCTGATGTCTCTGGTTGACAGCTAAAGTCGCGCGCCCCACACTGAATTCCTCCTCCCCGCCACCCACCTTGTCCCTTGGCTGTTTTGGTCTTATGAACACATCTCGCAAGTTGTTTGGTTTTGCCATCCAGTCGTTTCTGATTGCCTCAGTTGGCTTTGCTTTGGTTGTGAGTGGATGGATGGTCTTTGCCCGCACGGCGCGTCCATCCGCACCGGACTTGTCCAAGCTGACGATTGTTTCCCACCGTGGAGAGGCCTTGAACGGCGCGGCCGCCGACCTTTCTACCGCTTTTCGGCGGATTGGTAAGCTCGTCAAGCCATCGGTGGTGAGTATTCGGGTGGTTGAGACCATCTCCACCGAATCCCTTGGCCTGGGCCGCAACCATCCACCGATTCCAGGGCTGGAAGATGGTCTCAAACAGCGCGGTTCGGGTTCGGGGTTCATTATCAGCCCGGATGGCTACATCGTGACGAATGAGCATGTGGTTGGCAAGGCAGATAAAATCCGCGTGACCTTCGATGACGGCCGCCAAGTCCTGGCCAAGCTCGTTGGTGTGGATGCGCCGACCGATCTGGCCGTGATCAAGGCCGACGTGACCGGATTGACGCCGGTCACACTCGGCGATCCGGCGGAAATGGAACAGGGCGATTGGGTGATGGCCATCGGCGCGCCGTTTGGCCTCGAACAAACCCTGACGGTTGGCGTAATTAGCGCGACCGGACGCAACCTGCCCAGTTCCCGCGCCAACCGGTTCGCCCAGTACAACAACTACCTGCAAACCGACGCTTCCATCAATCCGGGCAACTCCGGCGGTCCACTCGTGAACTTGCGGGGGGAGGTCGTCGGCGTCAACACCATGATTCTCTCCGAATCTGGTGGAAGTGAAGGCATCGGATTTGCCATCCCCTCCGACTTGGTTGAGCGTGTGTGCCGCAAGCTGATTCTGGAGGGACGGGTCCGCCGCGGCTGGCTGGGCGTGAGCCTGCCAGTCCAGCCAATGACGGAGGCGCAAGCCAAGTCGCTTGGATTGCCCAACACCGAGGGCGCGTTGGTGCAGGATACTGTCGGGCCGGAAAGTCCGGCCGCCCGCGCCGGCTTGCGCAGCGGCGACTTCATCATCAAGTTTGACGGCGCGGTGATTCGCAATGAGCGGGAGTTGACCGCCAAGGTGGCCGAAACCGAAGTCGGAAAGACGGTCACGGTGGAATTCATCCGCGATGGACAACCGCAGAGCGTTCAGGTGACGATTGATGAACGCCCAGGCAATGAAACGGCCGCCAAATCGGTGGCCAAAGACGAGGCTGCCAAGAACGCGAACCTGCTGGGCCTGAATGTCGCGCCACTCCCGCCCGACTTGGTTTCAAAGCTTCGCCAGCCTAACGGCGTCATCATCGAATCAGTCGTGCCGGGCAGTCCGGCCGATGAAGCCGGACTCGCAAAAGGAATCGTGATCCACAGCCTCAATCGGCGGCCGGTGATGTCGCCCGAAGACGTAGCGCGCCTGGCGCAGGACTTTCGCCTGGGCGAAACCGTTGTGGTCGGGATTGAAGTCCAGGTCAACGGTCGCTGGGAATTTCGATTCGTTTCGCTCACCATCGAATAGCCGCGCGCGACAAGCCAGGACGGCGTGCTGGTGGTTGTGCGCGTGAGGATTAAAAAAACCGGTGGGGAGCGGCGAAGGTGCCTCTCCCCACACTGTTTTGCCTGCGCGGCGTGAACGCCAGCTTGCCTTAGAAGCTGTATTTGAAGGCAAACTGAATCAGGCGCGGCCCGGTTGAGGTCGAAAGAATCCGCCCGAAGTTCGGATTCAGTGGCGCTCCCCCCGGCACGAGCGGCGCGCCCGTGCTAATCGGGTTGGCAAAGTTGGTTTGGTTGAACGCATTGAAGAACTCCGTGCGGAACTCAACCCGCTGCCGCTCGCCGATCAGGAAGAACTTCACAACAGAGATGTCAGTATTGGCCTGGGCCGGTCCGCGGAGAATGTTCCGCCCCGTGTTGCCGAAGTTACCCGCGCCGGTAGCGACGACAAACGCGCCGGTGTTGAAGTAGCTATCCAGCCGGTCGCGGACGTTGCCGCTGCGGGCTGCGCTGCCGCGGAAGCCGGGCACGAAATCCGCCCGTGAGGCGTCAAACAACCCCCGCCCGGAAACGACGTTGAACGGCAGTCCAGACTGAACGATTGAAACCGCCGCGATTTGCCAGTCGTTGACGAGGTACTTCAGCGCCCCGTCGCCCTGGTAGAGCTTCGGCAAGTCATAGACGAAGCTGGCCACGACCCGGTGCCGTCGGTCGAAATCGGCCGTGCCGCGTGTGCCGGCAAAGGTGGCCTGGTCGCCGACATCGGCCGATACGTCGCTCGTCCCACCCGATGTGATCTGACCGGAGTAGTTGTCAATGGTGTGCGACCACGTGTACGCAAACAACCCCTGAAGCCCTTTCGCCAATCGCCGCGTCACGCTCACCTGAAGTGAGTTGTAGCTCGAATTGGCCGTGGTTTCCTGGGCATGGACGCCGAAGCCAATCGTGGGAATCGTGGAAAACAGCGGGCTGAGCGTAAAGGTTCCGACCGCGTTGGGAGACGTGGTTTGGTTGAGGTTGCGGAAGCGCGTCAGCTTGCGTCCGACCGAGCCGACATAGGCAATCTCAAGCTGCGTGTCCTTGATGAATTCCCACTGCACGCCCAGTGAGTACTGCTGGATGTACGGCGTGCGCAGGTTGCGGTCCACGTAAATGCCCTGCACCGGAATGGTAATGGTCGGCTGATTGGTTGGCCCGACCGGCAGTGACGGGTTGAACAGGTCATTCGGCACGGTGAATGGGAACCCGACCGGGAACTGTTGCGGGATCGGCACGAAGGGGTTGGCCAGCGGGCGTGAAAACTGCGCCAGCGCCAGCGTGTAGTAGGGATAGGTCAACGCCTGGTTGTTGACCACGCGCGAGTTCGGCCGGTCGTAGTAAATGCCATAGCCACCCCGAATGACGAACCGATTGCTCTCGATGGGGCGAAAGGCGAAGCCAATGCGCGGCGCGAAGTTGTTGCGGTCAGGCGGCACGAGTCCGCGTTCAATCGTGGGTATGTTGGGAATGGCCGGGCTGGCATTGCCGGCTTGCAGAAATCCGTTGCCGGGTGCGCCGGCGCGGAAGCGGACCGGATCAAAGGTGACGAAGCGTCCGTCGGTGTCAAAGAACGGCCCAAAGTAGTCGTACCGCACGCCCAAGTTGAGCGTAAGCCGGGGATGAATTTTCCAGTCATCCTGGAAGAACAGGGCAAAGTCATGCGCCCGCACCTGCCGCTTGGCGGCGCCAGGTCCAATGATGGAAAAGACCGGATTAAACCCTGGAAATGCATCGGCAACCAGGAACTCCGTGAAAGCGTCGCGCCGGCCTGGCGTGAAAAGCGGCGCCAGGGCGGCCAGATTGGTCAACGCCCCGGTGAAAGTAATGGAGCCACGTGCAAAGACATCGAAATCTACGCGCACCCGGTTGTAGCGATACTCACCCCCAAACTTCATGGTGTGGTTGCCGGTGGTGTAGGTCACCGTATCGCCGGCCGTGAGGGTGTCGGCCTGGTTGTCGCTGGCCGAAAAGCCAGAGGGGCCGGCCGTGAAAAAGTTGTTCAAGCCAATGGCCGGCATGCCCGGGAATCTTGTCCGGTTGGGCGAGTTGATCCCGAACTGGTTGGCAGTGAACGGCTCGGTCGGAACGGCTTTGGCGGGAATGATGTTGAACCCGAACCGCGCCTCATTGATGAAGCCGCTGGCAAACACGTGTGTGTCGGTGACGGAAAGAAAGCGGTTGTTGGCTTCGGTGCGTACCGGGTAGCCCGGTGTCTGGAGTACGTTGGCTAACCCGAATTGATTGAACAGCCCCTGGTCAATCCGGTTGTTGGCAAAGAAAAACTTCACGGCCAGCCGATTGGCGTTGCCAAGCTGGGCGTCCACATTGGCGTTGAACTGCTCTTCACGGAATTTCGACAGCGTTGGCAAGATGCGCGCAATCTGTCCATTGCCGGACGGGATGAGGAACGAACCGTCTGGATACCGCGCCTGGAGCAGGGCGCGGGCCACCGGGTTGACGAAGCCGAGTTGCCCGAACAGGGCCAGTCCCGGCGCGCGCGCCGCTGACAGCGCCGACAGTGCCGCATTCGAGCGGTCATCGGTGAGATCGGGCGGCGTACCGACGACCGACAGGCTGTTGGTCAGCGATGTGCCGTTGGTTTCGCGCGTCCCTTGGTACGAGCCAAAAAACCATACGCGGTCCTTGACAATGGGGCCGCCCAGCGTCCCACCGTACTGGTAACGCTCGTTCGTTTGGCGATCGATGCCCTGCCGCTTGAGGAAAAAGTTGTTGGCATTGAGCGACGTGTCGCGCAGGAAAAAGTAAGCATTGCCGTGAAACTCATTCGTCCCGGATTTGGTGACGGCGGTGACAATGCCGCCGGCGTTGCGTCCGGCTGAGGCGTCATACTGGCTCGTCAGGACGATGAATTCCTGGAGCGAATCAGTGGCCGGCACGGCCAGGTTTGGCGTTGAACCCGTGCCGATGGAGTTGGCGTCAATGCCATTGATGAGCACCGAGTTGCTCGTCGTCCGTTGGCCGTTGACGTTGATGGCTGTGTCGCCACGTCCAACTTCCGAAGTGTTGGTGATGTTGGCCGACGTGCCTGCGCTGAGGGTCAGGAGTTGCTGAAAGTTGCGCGTCGGCAGCGGCAGTTGGCGAATGCTGCGTTCCTCGATGACGCGCCCCTGACTGGAGGCATCGGTCCGAACGAGTGGACCCTCAGCGGTGACGACGACGACCTCCCCGCTGACATCGCCAACTTGCAGGGTCAGGTCAACCGTGGTGTTTTCGGTAATCCGCACGGGAACTTCTTCCAGCACGGTTTTGCGGAAGTTTCCGGCCGTCGCCTCGATCCGATAGCTGCCGGGTGGCAGCAACGGAATTGTGTACGTGCCGTTATCGCCGGTGGTGACGGTGCGGGTCGTGCCCGTACCTTTTTGCGTGACGGTCACGGTCGCGCCCGGAACGACTGCCCCGGAAGGATCGGTGATCGTCCCGCTGAGCTGTCCGGTGGAAACCTGCCCAAAGCCGGGCAAGCTACCCAGACAACCCATCAGGAGCGCCAGGCAAAGGCGCAAAAGTTGGTTGTGCATAGGGGTGAACTCCTTACTCCTCGATAAACTCATGAAGTGTGGTCAGTTGGTCGTAGGTGGTGGCGCGAGCCGGTCGCGGAGCTCGCGCTTGAGAACCTTGCCGGCCGCGCTCATTGGCAGGGCGTCAAGGAAGTGAACGGTCTTCGGAACCTTGTACCCGGCCAGGCGGTCGCGCAGAAACGTGATGAGTTCGGTTTCGGTCGCCGTCATCTCCGGCTTCAGGACGACGCAGGCCGCGCCGACTTCACCCCACTTCGGGTCGGGAAGTCCGACGACGGCACACATGGCCACGGCCGGATGGGTGTAGAGCGCCTGCTCGATCTCGGCCGGATAGACGTTTTCGCCGCCCGAAATGAACATGTCCTTCTTGCGGTCAACGATGAAGAAGTAGCCTTCGGCGTCATACCGCGCCATGTCGCCGGTGTGAAACCAGCCCGCGGCGTCACGGCTGGCCGCCGTGGCATCAGGATTGCCAAAGTACCCGGACGAACCGGACGGCCCGCGCAGCACCAGCTCACCGGCGACTTCCGGCGGGAGCAGATTCCCGGCGTCGTCCATCACGGCGGCTTCGACGAAAAAGTTTGGCCGTCCGATGGAGCCGGCCTTGCGTTCGGCATCGTCTGGGGCAAGGGCAAAGACGCCGGGGCCGAACTCGGTCATCCCGAATCCCTGCTTGAAGCACACGCCTTTTTGGACCCGGTAGGCCTCAATGATGGTGAGTGGCAGCGGTGCGCCACCGCTGGTGCAAAAGCGCAGCGAAGAGAGGTCGGCCGTGGCCCAGGTCGGCGCGGCCAGCATCATCTGGTACATCGTCGGCACGCCGGCAAAGACCGTCACCCGCTCGCGGGCAATGAGGTCAAGCGTCTGGGCCGCGTCGAACTGCCGAACGAGAATCGTCGTCCCGCCCAGAATCGCCAACGGCACGGTATAGACAAACAGCCCGCCCGTGTGAAAGAGCGGGAAGACGTTCAGGTAACAGTCGCCGTGCCGCAGGTCGTGCAGGACGGTGTTGAGCGTGTTCCAGGCAATCTGGCGGTGGGAAATGGCCGCTGCCTTTGGCGTTCCGGTCGTGCCTCCGGTGAAGATGAGCGCCGCGATGTCTTCCGGTTGAACCGGCGCCGGGGCAAAGTCTGGGGCGGGTGTCGTCAGCCATTCGGCAAACGCGAAGCTGTCGGCAACCGGCAGCGCTCCGAGGTGAACCAGGGCCGTGTCGCCCAGTTCGCCCGTGGACTGCATGGCCGCGACGGCCTCGGCGAAGTCGTCGCCGAAAAGCAGGACTCGGGGTTGCAGTTGTTTGATGATGGCCAGGTTTTCCCGCCAGTGCAGCCGCCAGTTGAACGGCGTATGCAGTGCGCCGAGCTTGGCGCAGGCAAAGAAGGCGTCCAGGTGTTCGATGCCGTCCCGCGCCAGCAGGGCGACGCGATCACCCTGACCAACGCCGATGCGGCGGAGCGCGGCGGCAACGCGCGTTGCGCGCACGTCGGCTTCGGCAAAGGTCAGCCGGAGTGGCGTTGCCTTGCCGGCATCCACAAAGGCCGGCGCGTCCGGGGAATACACGGCGCGGCGGCCAAGGTAATCGCCCAATCCAACCAGCATGGCGTTAGATCCACCTCCAGACTGACGCGGCCAGGGCGATGCCCCCGCCGCTGGCGCAGAACACGATGGTTTGTCCGGGACGCAGTTCCTGCCGTGTCATCACCAGGTCGTCGAGCGCCATGGGCAGGCAGGCCGAGCCGGTGTAGCCCCACTTGTCCATGATCCAGTGGGTCTTGGTGAGCGGTTGTCCGAGCAGGTCCATCACCATTTCGATGGTGCGCAGGTTGATCTGCGTGAACAGAAACCAATCCACTTCGGCGAGCGGGAGCGCCGCCTTGGCCAGCGCCGCGCGAATCAGCGCAGGCCAGTATTCGGTGTTGAACGTGCGGGGAAACTTGCGAATGAACTGCACCTTGGGCGGGCCAAAGGCGGCCAGGGTCGCGGCCGTGCACGGGCGAAACGTCCCACCGGTATAAATCCCCATGGCGTCGTGAAACTCCCCGACCGCCTGGAGCTTGCCGGCCAGGAAACCGGGTCGTTCGCCGGCCCCGAGGATGACCGCGCCGGCGCCGTCGGCAAACAGCGTTGCGGTGTACTTATCGTGGGGGTCGAGGAAGCGGCTCATGCCGTAGCCCCCGGCCACGAGAACGTGCCGGTAGTCGGCATCGGCGGTGATGGTCAGCGCGGCCTGGTTGAGCGCCGTCACCCAGCCGGCGCAGGCGGCGTTGAGGTCGAACGTTCCGGCCCGCCGCGCGCCCAGCTTGGACTGGACGACCGAGGCCGTGGCCGGCGACAGATAATCCGGCGTGTCGGTCGCAACGATGATGAGGTCGAGATCGGTCGGATCAAGCCGGGCGCGCTCCAGCGCCTGCCGGGCTGCTGCCGTCACCATGTCCGACGTGGTTTCATCGTCGCGCATGTAGCGTCGCTCATGGATGCCAACGTTGGCGACGAGCCAATCGCCGACCGGTTCGCCAAAGCGGGCGTCAAACTCGGCGTTCGGCACGACGCGCGCGGGCGCATAACTGCCGGTTGCCAGGATGTGCGCATGGCGCGTCATTCGGTTACTCCTGTGGTCAACGGCGGAAAAAGTCGGCCAGGGCCGTTGCCGTTTCCTGGGGTTTTTCGATGGGGAACAGGTGGCCGGCGTCGGGAATCACCACCGACTCGGCCTGGGGAAGCTTGGCCTGGAGCAAGGCGACGTTGCCCGGTGGAACGACTTGGTCGAGTTCGCCGGCCACCAGCAGCGTCGGACAGCCGATGGCCGCGATGCGGTCGGCAGCATCGTGGGCGGCCCCGGCCATCAACTGGCTTTGGAAGGCTTCAGGCGGCACGGGTGTTGTGAGCCGGTAGGCAATCAGGGCGTCGAGCATGGGCGGCTTGGCGGCGAGAAACGCCGGGGCGACGGCCGTCTCTAGTCCCCGCCGAATGAGTTCCATCGGGTCAAGCGTCCGGTCGAGCATCAGCACTGCCAGGGCGGCCGGTGTAGGTGGGATGGACTGCGGACCGCCAAAGCTCGTTCCGGCCAGCACGAGTTTGCGCACCCGGTTGGGAGCGGCCAGGGTAAGTTCCTGCGCAATGAAGCCGCCAAGCGAATGCCCGACGACGATGACCTGTTCGAGCGCCAGCGCGTCCAGCAGACCGAGCATGTCGGCCGCCATCTGGGCCGTTGTGTAGGGGCCGGCCGGCTTGTCGCTCCGACCGGCGCCGCGGTTGGCCGGCATCACCAGTCGGTAGTCATCCCGCAGGTAGGGGGCAACCGACTGCGCCCAGAACCACTCGTCATACCCCAGCCCGGCAATGAACAGCACCGCCGGGCGGTCACCACCGGTGTCTTCCACGTAGAGTTGCACGCCGTTGGTCGTGATGTGTGGCATCAGGTCATCGTCCTTTCTGAGTTTCGGGTGTGCCTTCGGTGAGTTGGGCGCGGAGGGCGAGCTTATCTACCTTGTGCGCGCCGGTTTTAGGCAGCGCCGACAAACGAACGAAGCGCTTTGGAACTTTGTAAGCGGCAAGGCGCGCGCGGCAAAATGCCGCGAGGTCGGCGTCGGCGATGTCCTGGGTCAGGACGACAAATGCCACGCCGATTTCACCCCACTTGGGGTCGGGAATACCGATGACGGCGGCTTCGGCCACGGCCGGGCACTCGTGCAAAACGCTTTCGACTTCCGCCGGATAGACGTTTTCGCCCCCGGAAATGAACATATCCTTGAGCCGCCCGACGATGCGAAAACAGCCGTCGGCGTCACAGGTCGCCAAGTCACCGGTATGGAGCCAGCCATCGGCGTCAAACGCGGCTGCCGTAGCGGCCGCGTTGTTCCAGTAACCAGAAAACAGGTGTGGGCCACGCACGCAGAGTTCACCGATGTCATCCGGGGGACAAGGGCTGCCATCCGCCCGCATGACGCGCGCTTCGACCGACCAGAGCGGGTAGCCAACGGCACCGGGCTTGGTCTTGAGTTGGTCATCCGGCAGCCAGAAGGTGTTCGGCCCGGCTTCGGTCAACCCGTAGCCCGTTTTGAACGCAACGCCTTTGTCCCAGAACGCCTCGTAGACCGGCTGGGGGCAGGGCGCGCCGCCGCTGATGACAAAGCGCAGGCGACTGAAGTCTGCCGTTGCCCAGCGGGGATGGCGCTGGAGTTCGATGAACATCGTCGGAACACCGAACAGGACGGTGACGCCGTGCTGCTCGATGGCATCGAAGGTCTGGTCTGGCGCGAAACCTCCCGCCACGATGCTCGTGCCGCCGATGGCGACCAGCGGGGCGGTCAGGACGTTGAGACCGCCGGTATGGAAGAGTGGAGCATCGAGCAGCGTCACATCGTCGGGGCGCAGTCCCCACGACAACACCGTGTTGACCGCATTGGCGAGGATGGCGCGATGCGACAGCACTGCGCCTTTGGGCGTACCCGTCGAGCCGCCGGTATAGCAGACCACCCATGGAGCTTCTGGGCCGATGGGTGGCGGGGGCAGGGGCGTTGGCGGGTATGTGTCACGTTCTGCCAGCGCCGGCGTCGTGTCGCCGTCCAGGCTGACCAGGCGCAGCGACCTGGAACGGGCAAGTTCAGCCGCGACCCCCGCATGCTCAGTGTCGGTAACGAGCGCGACCGGGGCGGCGTCATCCACCAGCGTGGCCAGCTCACGCGGACTGAGTCGCCAGTTGAGGTTTTGCAAAATCCCGCCAAGCTGGCCCAGGGCAAACCAGATATCGAGGTACGCCGGACAGTTGCGCGCCAGCACCGCCACCCGGTCGCCGGGACGGACTCCGAGGCGTTGTTGAAGGAAGTGGGCGGTTTGGTTGACGCGCCGAAACCATGCGCCGTAGGTGACGGGAGCATAGCCGTCGCGCGCGTCCCGAAGTGCCGTCCGGTTCGGCGACAGTTGCGCGCGCCGCGCGAGCCAATCAATGGGCGTGGAAGCCGAAGCCATCATGGGAAGACCGTCAGGGCGCGGGTGGTTTGGAGCGGGTTTTGCGCTTCGTTTGCGGCTTGGCCGAGCGGCGCTTGGCCGGGGCGCGGAGCGCGGCAACGGCCGGCGGGGAGGTCACGGATTCGTCGCCTGGGGAGGCAAGGCGCGTCATGGCTGCGCCGAGGTCGAGCCACTCCCGAAACCGGCGATCAAACTCCTGGCGTGTCTTGAGGTAAGCTTCCAGGCTGGCCGTGAGGTAGTTCTGGAAGAAGTCCTGGAGGGTTTCCCCTTGCAGCCGGATGAGTTGCAGGAGAAATGACACCGGTAGGAGATTTTGCCGCAGCTTTTCTTCTTCGAGGATGATGTTGATCAGCACCATTTTGGTGATGTCCTCGCCGGTGCGGGAGTCCACAACGCGGATGTCACGTCCCTGCCGGATGATGTCCACCACGTCTTGATTCGTGAGGTAACCGCCGGACTCCGTGTCATAGAGCCGCCGGTTGCCATACCGCTTGATGGTCAGTGCGTTATGCATGGCATGTACCGCGTCATGGGAATTTTTACGCAATCAGCTTGGCAGGCGTCAACACATTTCTTTGAAACTATTGAAAAACAAAGTTTCAACGATTTTGTGCAAATGCGATAAAGCGGCGGTGTTCGCTCCCTGGATGGCCGTACTACAACAGCGCTCGGCCAACCATGCCGCAGCCGACCGCGAATCGGCAAACCGCGCGAAGCATCGGAAGGTGCGCCTGGGACCCGCTACCGTGTCCGATCGGGCAGGTGGCGCCCTCAACCCGGGTCGCCGTGGTGGGATTTAGAGCGTGTTCCGAGGGGTTTCGGCTGGTTGGTCCTGGTCAGTGGACCGGTCAACCTGGACGCCAGATGAGCGGCGCACCATTTGGCGGAAGTTTCGCCAGCGGATTGCCGCTTGGCGCCAGAAGCTGGTTGTGGCGAGGTCGTCAAAGAGGGCGTAGGCGACTGGCGTCGCCAGCAACGTCAACAGGAGCGATAGGCTTTGACCCCCGATGACGACGATGGCAATGGAGCGGCGTTCTTCGGCCCCTGGGCCATTGCCAAGCGCGAGCGGTAGCATACCGGCCACCAAGGTCAGGGTCGTCATAAGGATGGGCCGCAGCCGATTTCGGTTGGCCTGCAGGATGGCTTCGTGCCGTTCCATGCCCTGCGCCCGGAGCGTGTTCATCTGGTCAATTTGTAGAATCGAGTTTTTCTTCACGACGCCGAAGAGCACCAGGATGCCCAGCGCCGAGTACAGGTTGAGCGTGTCGCCGGTTGCCCACAGCGAGAGGAGGGCAAAGGGGATGGCCAGCGGGAGGCTCAACAGAATCGTCACCGGATGAATGAAGCTCTCGAACTGTGAGGCGAGAATCATGTACATGAAAACGATGGACAGCAGAAAGGCGAACAGGAACTCGGTAAACGTGCGTTCGAGTTCACGCCCACGGCCTGAGATCGTATAGGTGTAGGCTGCGGGAAGGTTCATTTCGGCAACCGTTTTTTTGAGCGCCTCCAGCCGGTCGGCCAGGGCATAGCCTGGCCCGACGCCACCACGCAGCGACACCTGTCGCTGCCGGTCGAGGCGGTCAATCCGCGACGGACTGTTTTCTTCGGCGATGGTCACGAGGTTGCTCAGGGGCACCAGTCCTCCCTTGGCGGAGGGGACGTAGAGCCGGGCAATGGCTTCCTTGTCGTTGCGTCCGCCGTTGACCAGCCGGAGTTGCACGTCGTAGTCCTCGTTGACCGCGGCATCCCGGTAGCGCGAGACACGGTCATCGCCACCCACCATCAGCCGCAAGCTGGTGGCAATGTCGGCGGTGTCAACCCCAAGATCGGCGGCGCGGCCGCGGTCAATCGTGACACGGAGTTCTGGCTTGTCGAGCTTGAGGGTTGTGTCGAGATCCACGAGGCCGCCCAACTGCATCGCCCGGTCACGGAGCTGGTTGCCATAGTTGGCCAGGGCTTCCAGGTCGGGTCCGCGCAGCACGAAATCAATGTCAAAGTTCCCGCCGCCGATGTTGAAGGATGCCGCATTGCGCAGGCTAACCCGGAACGGCGCGTACTTGCGCATCTTTCCCCGCAACGTCTGCATGAGGTCGCGCTGGGTGAAGTTGCCTTTGAAGGCGTCCAGGGAGCGGCCCTTCAGGGTGGCGTGCCACAGCCGCGTCAGGGAGAAGGTCCGCGCGTCGTGCGGGAGCATGCGGACGTACAAGCTGCCCTGGTTGACGCCGCCCAGAAACGAACCGCCGGCGGTGGACAGCACGAGTTCGACGCCGGGCGTGGCCAGTACCTCCTGCTCGATGGCCCGCAGGGTTTCGTTCATTGCGGCCAGGCTGGTGCCTTCCGGGCCGGTGACGTTCATCTCGAATTCTGACTCGTCCACGTTCGACGGCGTGTATTCCTGTCGGACAACTTGGTACAGCGGAACGCTTGCGGCCATGACCAGCAGCGCCAACCCGACCACGACCAGGCGGTGACGCAGGGATAGCCGCAGCAGGTTGATGTAAACCCAATCAATCGCCCCATAAAAACCGCGCCGTGAGTGGGTGTGATGGTCGCCGGGCAAGGTGTCGCGCTTGAGCAG